>DASCRM010000110.1:0-26666 GCA_034406555.1 Dehalococcoidia bacterium
CGGCGGAACTGCCGACGGTGATACAGGCGGCCGGGGTCCCGCCGGGCGACGTGGACATCGTCGTCTTCAGCCACCTGCACTTCGACCACACCGGATGGAACACCGTGGACGAAGGTGGCACCGCCGTGCCGCTGTTCCCAAACGCCCGCCACCTCGTGCAGCAGGTCGAGTGGGATCACTGGACGGGCGGTGAGACCGAGCGCAAGGCGGCTCGCTACGACGATTCGCTCGCACCGCTCGAGCAGGCGGGGCTGATCGACTTCGTCGAGGGCGAGCACGCGATGACGTCGGAGCTCGTCGCCATCCCGACGCCCGGGCACACGCCGGGACACATGTCGTTCGTGCTCCAGAGCGACGGCGAGCGCACCTATTTCCTCGGCGACGCGGCGCACCACCCGGTGCAGCTGACCGAGCCCACGTGGTCGCCGAACGCCGACATCGATCCCGTGCAGTCCGCCCAGACTCGCGCGGCTCTGTTCGAGCGCATCGAGCGCGAGAGCGCGCTGATCGCAAGCGGGCACTTCCTGTACCCCGGCCTCGGCCACGCACAACGCGACGGCGAGAGTCTGAGGTGGGCGCCGCTGGCGGGCGATTAGTGCCACTCGACGCGCAGTTCCATTTCGCGAAGCTGCGAGCCACCGAGGGCACACGCCTGCCAGTGCTGCGCGAGCAGCTCGAAGCCGGCCTGGTACATCGGCTGAACGATGCGGGGATCACCCTCTGGGGCGCCTGGGCCGCCATCTTCGGCATCGCCGGCAACGAGGTGATCATCGTGACGAACGCGGCGCCCGACCTCGATCTGCGCGGCGGCGTCGAGGCCGCCGTGAGCGCATGGGACGGCGTCGAGATCATCGACGAGCACCTGATGACCCCCACGATCCGGCCGGCAAGGACGTCGCGACTGGCCACCCCTGAAGGCATCTACGTCATTCGCTACTTCGACCTGCTCAGGAGCGACATCGACGAATTCGTCCGCCTCTCCGACCAGGGATGGCCCTCCTTCGAGGCCGATGAGGAATTCGATTTCCAGCCGCAGGGCCTCTTCGTCCGAGAAGGCGAGTCAGAGCGCACATCGATGGTGTTGATCACCTGGTACGAGAGCCTCGCGTCGTGGCAGCGGTCTCGGCAGTTCCCGGAGGACGCGCGCAAGGCCTTCCAGCAGCGCGGCACCTTCACGCTGCGAAGCATCGCCTACGCCACCCGGTTGCTGCAGCCGTAGCTGCTTCGCCTAGCGCAGCACCTCGACGGCATCTCCGACGGCGACGTCGCCATCTTCGATAACCCTGAAGTAGATGCCGCGCAGGTGGATGTCGCGTGCCTCCGGGCGGCTGATCACGCGCAGCGCGGCGTCACCGAAGCGCTCGCTGTACTTCCCGCAGCCGTTGTGCGGTTCCGGCGTGACCTAGAGCAGCGCCTCGCCGATGCGCACCCGCGTCCCCGCCGGCATGTTCGCCTCCGAGAGATCGAGGTCGAGGACGAGGTTGTCGCCGAACAGGCTGAGCGGCTGTCCGTTCGCAATAAGCTGCGAGGTCGCGAACTGCATCGCGGTCAACTGCACGTCCGATGGCTCCCCGTGCCGATCGCCGGGCATGCCGCCAGCGACGGTCAAGCGCGCGCGGTCGAGTTCCACGCGCTGACCGGCGCCCGGGCAAGCGACGAGCATCGCGACGCGGCCCTCGCTTTTCGGCGCGGGCGCGAGCGCCGCGAGGCCGCTGTCGACCTGCTCGAGCGTGAGGTGTCGATCCGTGTCGCCGCTTCCGGCTGTCGCGGTAGCTGGGTCAGTCGTCGTCATGGTTGCCTCACAGTTTGCTCGGAGCTTGCCGTTCGATACTCGCTCGACGTCGCGCTAGAAGCTCGGTGCCGGGCGGCCAAGCACACCCAGCGCGGCGGCGACATAGCCGAGGTGCTTGCTGGAGTGCGTGATCACCTTACCGAGAATCCACAGCCGCGTGTTCTCGCCCCATGGCACGACACGAGTCACGATCTGCAGATATTCGTCCGACATCACCTCGATCCGGGGCAGCACTGCGGCCAGCACGTCCTCTCCGTACTGCGCGAGATCGTCTGCCGGAGGAAAGCGCAGCGCGTACGCCTCTTCGGGCTCCATCGCCGTGCCCTGGTCGACGCGAGGCAGGCCCCACTTCTCGTCGAGCCCCTGCTGCAGCCAGACCGGCTGCTCCCGGTCGAACGCGAAGAAGACCAGATTGTCGACGGTGCGGAAGACGTGCCACGCGTCCCAACCGATCGAGTTCGATGTCTCGTGCAGGCGGAAGTGCAGGTCGTCCTCCGAGAGGCCGTTGATCCCGTGGGTCATCTGCCGGAGCGCCTCCTGCGTGAAATAGGTGTGGTACTGCTGCGTCGTATAGCTCATGGCAACTCCCCTCGCTCGGGTGTCCGGGCACGGACGGCGAACACCGTCCTGCATCGCGTCGCAGCTCGCAGGCTCTCACAGCGGCGAGCCACTCGGCGAGCTAGCAGCTAAGCTGCGTCCGCACGGAAGGCACGACATGCACATCGGATCGCAACTTCACACCAACGCCACGGACTGGGAGCAGGTTCAGGAGGTGGCCCGCCTGATGGACGACGGCCCGTGGGAGAGCGCGTGGGTACCCGACCACTTCGTCCCGCCGCTCGCGATCCTCGATGAGGACGGCGACTGCCTCGAGGGCTGGTCGCTGCTCACGGGCATCGCTGCCGTCACCAGCACGCTGAGGCTCGGCGTGCTCGTCTCCGGCAACACGTACCGCAACCCTGCCCTGCTGGCGAAGATGGCCGCGACCGTCGACCAGATCGCCGGCGGCCGCCTGGAACTCGGTATCGGCGGCGCGTGGCACGTGCGCGAGCACGAGGCGTACGGCTTCGATTTCCCTCCGGTCCGCGAGCGCATGGACCGTCTGGAGGAGGCCTGCGAGTTGATCCGCAAGCTCTTCACCGCTGACGGCCCGGTTGACCACGAGGGGCAGTACTACCGCCTCGTCCGCGCCCCCTTCGCCCCGCAGTCCACGCAGTCGCCACACATCCCGATCATGGTCGGTGGCAACGGCGAGAAGCGGACCCTGCGCACGCTGGCCCTGCACGGCGACGTGATGAACCTGGATGAGGCGACGCCCGCTCAGGTCACGCACAAGATCGGCGTGCTGGAGCAGCACTGCCGCGACATTGGTCGCGACCCCGCCGAGATCACGAAGACCTGCTTCTTCCCGGTGGCGCTACAGGACGACGAGGCCAAGGCCGAGCACCTGCGCGGCATCTGGGACGCCGGCAAGACCACGGAGGAGCGTGCCCGCCTCGCGATCGGCCCGGCCGACCACATCATCGACGTGATCCGCGAGTACGAGGCGACCGGTGTTGAGCGCGTGATCTTCAAGGGCGTGCCGAACAACGTCCGCCTCTACCAGCGCATGCAGGACGAGGTGCTCTCCGCGTTCGCCTAGCGAGCACCGCCCCAGGGGCTCAAGACGTGCCTATCGAGAGCAGGTTCTCCAGCGGCTGGTAGAGCTCTTCGAGGTAGGCGACGTCCTCCTCAGCGAGCGTGATGTCTGTCGCCTCGACGAGCTGATCGAGCTGCGTGATCTTCGAGACGCCGACCACCGGGCTCGTGATTTCTGGCTTGTTGACGAGCCATGCGAGCGCGATCTGTGCCGGGGCCTTCTCGTACTTCGCCGCGACCTCGCTGACGCGGTCGGCGATCGTGAAGGTCGCGTCACCCAGGTAAAGCCCTTCCGTGCGCACGCGATCGCCGCCGCGCGAGCGGTCGGTTGCCCCCTCGGCGAATCCGCCCTTGTAGGAGCCGGTGAGGATGCCGCGCGCCAGCGGTGACCACGGCATCAGCGCCACGCCCGTCCGCTCGCAGTAGCGGTTCATCTCCCGTTCCTCCTCGCGGTAGACGAGGTTGTAGTGGTTCTGCATCGAGATGAACTTCGTCCAGCCGTGCAGCTCCGCCGTGAGCTGTAGCTCGGCGAACTGCCAGGCGAACATCGAGGAGCCACCGAGGTAGAGCACCTTCCCCGCCTTCACGACGTCGTGCAGCGCCTCCAGCGTCTCCTCGATCGGCACCTCGAGGTGCCCGGCAACGCCGTGCGGGTGGCGGTGGATGACGAGGTGGTCGATGTAGTCGAGGCCTAGCCGCTCCAGGCTGGCGTCGACCGCCTCCATCACGTGCTTACGCGAGAGACCGCGCTGGTTCGGACCTCGGCCCATCGCCCCGGAGATCTTCGTGGCGATCACGTACTGGTCGCGGGGCACGAGCTCCCGCAGCAACTCGCCGACGACCTTCTCGCAGGAGCCGAGCCCGTAGACATCGGCGCAGTCGAAGTAGAACAGTCCGTGGTCGAGCGCGGCCTGGAAGATCGGGCGCGCCTCATCGATGCCCAGCGTCCAGTCACCCTGGTGGCCTCGACCGGGCTCTCCGAAGTTCATGGTGCCCAGACAGAGCGGAGAGACACTGAGTCCGCTGTTCTTACCGAGTTGCACTGATTCGAGCATTGGCGACGACACTCCGATCAACGAGGGACGATTGAGCGCTGATTATGCTCGATCGGCGCTCAAGCGAGGAACGTCACGATCCCGCGGCGACCGACGCCTCGGCTGGTGGCTCGGCCTCGGCTGCGGCGTCTGATTCGAACGAGGGATTCGTCCGCGCCGCGAGCAGTAGGCCGGCCATCGAGAAGTTGACGACCAGTACGTAAGCGATCCGCCAGCCATCGATGAACGCCGCGCTGGCCCCGGCGCTGCTCGCGATCTCGCTGAGCGGAATGTCGAATCCCCTCGCCGCCATCACCGCGACGACGATGCCGGAGGCGAGAGCCTGGCCGGTGACGTTGCCGACGTTGCGGGTGAGGTTGGTGAAGGCACCGACCACCCCCAGTTTCGAGACCGGCACGGAGCCCATGATCACGCTGTTGTTGGGGACATTCCACAGCCCCATACCGAAGCCATTGCCGAACAGCACAGCCATCACGAAGGGCATCGGCGTGCCGATGGTGAAGAAGGCGATCGGCAGCGAGGTGGCGACGACGATGAGGAAACCGCCAACTGCGAGAGGACGTGACCCGAAGCGATCGGAGAGCTGACCCGAAGTCTGCGCTGCGACCCCCATCCCGAAGGAGATCAAGAACAGCACGGTGCCAGCGGTGCCCTCCTCAAGTCCGCGCAGGCTGATCAGGTAAATCGGCATCAGGAAGCGCGTCGCCGTCGTGCCCATGAAGCCGAGGAAACGCGCGATGATCGTCAATCTGAAGACGGAGTTGCGGAAGAGTCGCAGGTCGAACATCGGCGAGCTGCTGCGCAGCTCCCAGGCGATGAACGCACCGAACAGCAGCACCACGAGTACCAGTCCCCCGAAGATCAGCGGGGAGACCCAGCTCACGGCCAGCGGGTTGTTGATCACGAGCACCGTCAGGGTGATCGCCAGCGCCGAGAGAATCGCCCCACCCCAGTCGAAGGGCGGGCGGTCCCCGTCCTGGAACTGGTTCAGCCGTCGATCGGTGAGGATGAAGTAGCCCGCGACGAACGCGATCGAGATCGGGATCAGCAGCATCAAGAAGAGCGCCTCCCACGGCAGCCACTGGAGGACGAAGCCCGCGAGGATCGGGCCTGACGCGCCGCCAATCGCGACCGCCGTCGTCTGACTGCCGATCGCCATCCCTCGCTCATTCGCCGGGAAGACCGCCACCACCATCGCCGTGCCAACCGACTGCCCCATCGCGTTGCCGGTCGCCATCACAACGCGGGCGGCGATCAGCAGCGAGAAGGTCGGCGCAAATGCCGTGAGGGCCGCCCCGGTGGCGAACAGCACGAGCCCCATGAGGTACACCTTGCGCCAGCCGATGATATCGGCGAGCCGCCCCATGGGCAGGATCAGGGCGCTGATCGTCAGCGCCTGCGCGATCACGACCCATGTGACCGACCGCAGCGTGATCCCGAAGTCGTCGGCAATCGCCGACAGCGCGACGAAGACCATCGACATGCTCATCACCTGCGTGACGAACGCGACGCCGATCGCACTGAACGCCAGCCACTTGTGGCTGCCCGGAGGAAGAGAATCCGGTGCCCCGGAGTCGGCTGTGGGGAGCTGGGTCACGCGTTGTCGGCCATTGCTCGCGATTCTATAGTCGTGTCTCGGAAGGGCGCACGCACACCGTTAGCGCTACTCGACTGACTCGCCGAAGGTGGTCTGTACCATCAAGACCCGCGCCTGCTGCTCTCTCGTGATCGCAGCGCGCCGCCGTAGTGCGCCCGCGACTTCCGCCGGCACGTCGGTCGAGCCCTGGATCCGATGCCAGTGACCGATCGACGGGAACGCGACCATCGAGATCAGCTGGTCGATCCCGCGCAGCGGGTCGCGCCCAACGATCATCAGCCTCGCCCCCTGCTCGCGGTACCACGACCAGATCGCGTCAGTCGAGATGTCGATGAACTCGCCGCGCTTGCCATCCGCGACCTCGTAGGCGGTCTCGCAAACGACCGATTGCCGCCCAAAGGTCGGCGCGAGCGCCGAGAGCGGCTCACCGACCGCCCGAACCACCGGTGTCGGCTCGGAGAGCTCGTCGTCGAACTCGATCACGTGGGCCCGGGAGTGCTCAACCAGCCGCTGGCGGCCGGCCCAGACCGCAGAGGACGCCACGCGCTCTGCGACCCGCTCCGCGTCGGAGTGGTACTCGCCCCACGGCCTCGTCGCCGTCCAATGATCGAAGTCCACGTACGCGGAATTGGTGACAACGACGGTGCCCGAGTCACCTAGCGTCCAGCCGCCGTACGCGAACATCTGCGAACCGAGATAGCGCATGCCTTCCCACGTGCCGAGGCGGCTCTGGCGCTCGAATTCGCGCCGGTCGTCCCGGTCAACGGTGAACTCGCGCTGCACAACGATTCCCATTCGACTCGTCCTTCCTCGCCGGACCGCGGCCCGCATTTTCTTGCCGCTCGCAGCATAAACCGTCAAGCCGCGAACAGCGGAAGCGGTAGACTGCCGCCGTACCGAAAGCGGGAAGCATGACCACTGAGCTAGCCGTCGCCGACCACACGATCACCCTCAACGGGCTGAAGTTCCACTACCGAGACTGGCCGAGCGCGAAGCCTGATGCCGAGGTGCTCGTCCTGCTGCACGGGTACACGGGGCACGCGCGGAGCTGGGACTCGTTCGCTCAGGCGCTGAGCGTCGACTATCGGGTGCTCGCGCTCGACCAGCGAGGTCACGGCGAGAGCGACTGGACCGAGCCGAAGCGGTACGGCACCGACTACATGGTCAGCGACCTCGAAGCGTTCGTCGCGGAGCTGCAGCTCGACCAGTACACGTTGCTCGGCCTCTCCATGGGGGGCCGCAACGCGATCCAGTACGCAGGCGCGCGGCCGGGGGCGCTGCGACGGCTCGTGATCGTCGACATCGGCCCGGAGATCGGCACGACCGTGTCGGCCCGCATCCAGGCCGGCGTCCGCCAGAGCGACACATTTGAGAACGTCGACGAGGCGATCGCCCGCGCACGCGCCACCAACCCGAACGCAGACGAGGGCGAACAGCGCCATCGCGTCACGCACAGCCTGATGCGGGGCGATGACGGCACCTGGACCTTCCGCTACGACAAGGCGCTGCGAGATCCGGACAACCCCCGCCCGCGGATGAGCAATGAGGAGAGCTGGGCGCTCTGGGAGCAGGTCAATGTCCCGACGCTGCTGATCCGCGGCGAAGTCAGCGATGTGCTGCCGGAGGAAGTGGCCGCGAAGATGGTGGAGACCGTCGCCGGCTGTCAGTTCGCAGAGGTGGCAGGCTCCGGCCACTCCGTGCCGCTCGACCGACCGAAGGGGTTCCTGGAGGCAGTCCGCACGTTCCTCTAGCCCTCGTGGCTCGCCTCTAACCGTCGCTGCCCGCTACGGAAGCACCCGCAGCAGCCTCGCTGCGGTCGCGCCCTCGATCGCCGCTCGGTCGGCCGCGGACAGTGCATGCCGGCCGAGCACGGCGCGCGGGTCACGCTCGCCCATGTCGTACGGGTAGTCGGTGCCGACGACGATGTGGTCCGGGCCGGCCACCGCAATCAGCGCCTCGAAGACCGTGTCGCTGTGCACCAGGTCGTCGAAGTAGAGCCGGCTGACGTACTCGCTCGGCGGGCGTTCGATGCTCACTCGAGCCTCCGCCCGCACCTGCCACGTGTGATCCCAGCGGCCGACCAACGACGGCACGATGCCCCCGCCGTGCGCCAGGCAGACCTTGAGGTCCGGGTAGCGCTCCAGCGTGCCTCCGAAGACGAGCGAGGCGACACAGATGCCGGTCTCCAGCGGGAATCCGATGCTGTTAGCCGTGTAGTAGTTTCTCAGCCGTTCGCCCCCGGGAGAGGCAGAGGGATGTACGAAGATCAGCACGTCGAGCTCCGCCACTCGGCGGAAGAAGTCGTCGAACTGCGGCTCGTCGTAGTTCGCCCCGTTCACGCTGCCGGCGATCTCGATCGCCGTGAACCCGTACTTGTCGACGACGCGCTCCAGTTCGCCGATCGCGCGGGGAATGTCTTGTAGCGGCACGGTCCCCATTGGGACGAAGCGCTCCGGATACCCGGTCGCGGCTTCGTGAATCGCATCGTTCATCAGCTCCGCGACCTCCTGCCCCAGCGCCGGCTCGGCGAAGTGGTAGAACAGCCCCGGTGCAACGGAGAGCGCCACCGTGTCCAGGCCCATCGCGTCCATCTCCTCGAGCCGCACAGCGAGGTCGAAGATGCCGGGATCGAGCACGCCCGGGAAGCGACCGGGGCCACGCCAGTTCGGCGGCTCAGTGCGCCCCGCCGCCATCGCGTCGAGTCCGCTCTGTTCGTCGCGGAACACGACGGCCTGGTAGTAGTCGCCGTCCTCGCGCACGCGATCGAGGAAGGAGGTCGGGACGTAGTAGTGATGGATGTCGAGCAACATGCGAGGCGCACGATACGTGATCGCGTGCCCCCCTGCCCTGCCCCGTGATAGCTGGCCGCGCTAGCCGGTGAGCGGCGCTCCGTCGAATCGCTCGTGCGTCGCGAAGCCCTCGACGGGGCCGCGTCGCAACTTCGTCAGCTGGCGCACCGGCTCGCCCAGCGGCATCAACGCGGCGACCGCGACGTGTTCCGGGATGCCGAGCAACGCCTGCAGCTCCGGCTCGCGAGCCACCGGTAGCGTCGTGATCGTGGTGCCGAACCCCTCGTTCCGGGCGGCGAGCTGGATGTTCCACGCGAAGGGGTAGACCGAGCCGCCGCTGATCACGCCGACGCGATCGAGGTACTGGTCCAGCGAGGCGACCACCTTCAGGTCGACGCAGACCGCCAGCACGACCGGCGAATCCGCCAGCGGCTCCGTCAGCACCGGCGGCGCGCCCGTATCCGCGACCGTCACGTCGTCGACCACCGTCGCGTCGATGCTGTTCCACGGCTGCTCGCCTGCTGCGACCTGGGCCGCGTAGCGCCGTGCAGCCGGCTCAGCGAGATCCCCCAGCACACGCTTCACCGCTGCGTCGCGAACGACGATCACATGCCACCCCTGGCGATTTCCGCCGCTGGATGCGAAGCGCGCGTTGTCGAGGATCTGGTAGAGCATGCCGTCATCGACGGGAGCATCCGTGAACCGCCGCGCCGCGAACGTGGTGCGCATTACCTCGTAGAGCTCCATCGGGGCCACCTTCATCTCGTCGCATTCAGGTGCGGATTACAGCACACCCCCCGCCAGCACACCCTGTCAGCATCGGAAATGCCCAGCTCTGCGGCTGTCTGACCCTGTCAGTCGTCGCCAAACCCTCGCCGACCCGCGTCCCGCGAGGTAGCATCGGGCGGGAGTGGGGCCGTGAGCGAGATTCTGCGCGTCGATGGTCTTGTGAAGCAGTTCGGCGGCAACCGCGCCGTCGACGGTGCTTCGTTCACGATCGAAGCAGGGTCCGTCACCGGCCTGATCGGCCCCAACGGCGCGGGCAAGACCACCTCCTTCAACTGCATCTCCGGCTTCGTCCGCCCCGACGCGGGCACGATCACGTTCGAAGGCGCGGAGATCACGGGGATGGCACCGCATCGCATTGTCCGTCTTCACCTCACAAGAACCTTTCAGATTCCACAGGAGCTCTCCTCGCTGACCGTGCTGGAGAACCTCGTGCTCGCCTACCCGCGGCAGGCCGGTGAGCGGCTCTGGGAGAGCTGGTTCCGTCCCGGGCGGGTCGCGCGCGACGAGGATGCCGCCGTTGCAAAGGCCCGCGAGATGCTCAATCTCGTCACGCTGACGGATCTCGCATACGAACGCGCGGGCACGCTCTCGGGCGGGCAACGCAAGCTACTGGAGCTGACGCGGGCGCTGATGGCCGACCCCGTGCTGATCCTGCTCGACGAGCCCGGCGCGGGCGTGAACCCCACGCTTGTCCGCCGCCTCGTCGGCTACATCCGCACGATCCAGCAAGAGCTGGGCGTCACCTTCCTCGTGATCGCGCATGACATGGATCTGATCGCGCAGCTCTGCGATCCGGTGATCGTGATGGCCGCGGGCCGGGTGCTCACGAGCGGCCATCCTGACGACGTGCTCTCGAACGCGGCGGTGCAGGCCGCCTACCTCGGAGGGTCGCTGTGAGCTCGCTGCTGGAGGTGCGCGATGTCAGCACCGGCTACAGCGAGGTGGAGATCGTGCACGAGGTCTCGATGCGCGTGGAGCGTGGCGAGATCGTCACGATTATCGGGCCGAACGGCGCAGGCAAGTCGACGCTGCTGAAGGCGGTCTTCGGGCTGCTCCCGATCAGCGCCGGCAGCGTGCGCTTCGACGGCGTCGACGTCACCCGCTACAACGCGCCTCGCATGGTCGCGGCAGGCGCGTCTTTCGTACCGCAGACGGAGAATGTCTTCGCCTCGCTCTCGATCCACGAGAACCTGGAGATGGGCGCGTACCAGCGCAGCGACGGGCGCGCGGGCACGGAACAGCGCATCGACGAGGTGCTGTCGCTCTTCCCCGACCTCGACGGGCGTCGAGGAGAGCGCGCCTCCCGGCTCTCCGGCGGGCAGCGGCAGGCGTTGGCAATCGCGCGCGCGCTGATGCTCGACCCGAAGCTGCTACTGCTGGACGAGGTCTCGGCCGCGCTCTCGCCGATCATGCGCGAGCAGACCTTCGCTCGCATCGCGGCGATCGCGGCGGACGGCGTCGCCGTGTTGATGATCGAGCAAAACGCCACCGAGGCGCTGGCCATCTCCAGCCGTGGCTACGTGCTCGTCGGCGGACAGAACGCGCTCGACCAGGACGCGGCGGAGATGCTCGCCAACCCGGACGTCGGCCGCCTGTTCCTCGGCCGCGACGAGGGTGAGCACGAAGCGGTCACCGAGGCCGGCATGACGCCGCACGAGAACGGGTAAGGGGTTCGCCGTGGACGTTCTCCAACTCGTCATCGTCGGCACCGTCGTCGGCTCGATCATCGGCGTTGGAGCAACCGGACTAACGCTGACCTACGGCGTGATGCGTTTCGCGAACTTCGCGCACGGCGACCTGATGACGCTGGGGATGTTCCTCGCCTTCTTCGTGATCGGGAACCTCGGCTTCGACGGGCCACGTGTCGGGCCGTTCTCCTTCGGCTGGGGGCTGATCCCGGGCGCGATCTTCGCGATGGCGGTGGTCGCGGCGCTCACCGTTAGCCTCGATTACGTGGTCTTCCGACGGCTGCGGGCACGCGGCGGCGGCATCATCACGATGGCGATCGCCTCGCTCGGCATCGGCATCATGGTGCGCGCGATCGTTCAGATGCTGTGGGGACCAGGCACGGAGCGTTACGCCACCGGCATCCAGCGCGCGAACACGATCGTGGGCGGGCTGATGGTGAAGCCCGACCAGTTCCTCGTCGTCGCCCTCACGATCATGCTCGCGCTCGCCGTCTACCTGCTGCTACACCACACGAAGCTCGGCAAGGCGATGCGCGCGACCTCCGACAACGCCGAACTCGCGGAGGTCGCCGGCATCGACACGGAACGCATCCGCCTGGCGACGTGGGCGGTCGGCGGTGCGCTGATCGCGATCGCCGGCGTGATGCTCGCGATCCAGTCACAGCTGAGGTTCGATGCGGGCTTCGAGCTGCTGCTGCCGATGTTCGCGGCAGCGATCCTCGGCGGTATCGGCAACCCGTGGGGTGCGCTCGTCGGCGGGCTAGTCGTCGGCATCTCACAGGAGGTCTCGACGGAGTGGATCAACGCTGGGCTCAAGCCCGCGGTCCCCTTCGTGATCTTGATCCTGATGCTGATCGTGCGCCCACGTGGCCTCTTCGGCTCGACGGTCTAGGGGGTGCCGATGCCGTCGCCATTGGACCCGCCGATGCTCGTGACCTTTGTCGGGAGCATGAACTGGACCGTCGGCTTTCTCACAACGGTCGCGATCTTCGGCATCCTCGCGCTCGCTCTCAACCTGCAGTGGGGCTACTCGGGCGTCTTCAACTTCGGCATCGTCGCGTTCTTCATGGCCGGTGCGTACACCAGTGCGCTGCTGACGATCGACGCGCCCAGCGACTTCGAGAATTACATCGGCGGCTTCGAATTGCCGGTGCTCGTCGGCTGGTTGGGCGGCGCGGCCGCAGGCGGCCTGCTGGCGCTCGTCGTCGGTCTGCCCACGCTGCGATTGAGACGCGATTTCCTTGCGATCGCGACAATCGGGATCGCCGCGATCCTGCGCAGCACGGCCAACTCCGTCGAGGGCTTCGTCAACCGTGGGCGCGGCTTGAACGGCATCCCCCGGTTCCTCGATGGCATCGTCGATAGCTCGGAATACCGCTGGGTGCTGCTCGCGATCACCGGCACGATGCTGGTGCTCGTCTACCTCGTCCTCTCGCGCGTCACCGCATCGCCGTGGGGCCGCACACTGCGCGCGATCCGCGAGAACGAGGACACCGCGAAGTCGACCGGCAAGGACACCGTCTCGTTCCGCATGCAGAGCTTTGTGCTGGGCGGGATGATCATGGGGCTCGCTGGCGCGATCTGGGCGCACCGCATCGGCACGATCGCTCCCGATTCCTTCAAGGACATTTTCGGCACGTTCCTGGTCTGGACGATGCTGATTGTCGGTGGCAGCGGCAACAATCGAGGGGCGGTGCTCGGTGCAGTGCTCGTCGGCTTCTTCTGGTTCGGCACGCCGCTGATCCAGGAAGACCTCCCAGACGCGCTCGGCACGCGTGTCTTCATGCTGCGGCAGTTCGCGATCGGTCTGCTCGTCGTCATCTTCGTGCTGCTACGACCGCAGGGACTGCTGCCCGAGCAGGCGCGCGTCAGCCGCTACATGCCGCGCGGACCAACTGTCGCGGGCCCAGGCTGACCGACGCCACGTGGTCCGAGCCGGCACATCAGTCGATAAAGAGACGGGCGGCCCGTGGCCGCCCGTCTCTTTATCGACTGATGTGCCGGGCTTAGTTCAGCGAGAACGGCACCTCTGAGAGCTCAACGATCGCGCCGTCGGCGTACTGCCAAATACCGATGTACCCGGTGGTCACGTCGCCGACGGAGTTCCAGTCGAGCGTGGTCGCGGCGCCGTCGTAGTTGACGTCGTCGCCATCCTTGACGGCCTTCAGCGCAGCCGCGACTCCTTCCGCACCCGGCAGGTAGGTCGTACCGCCCGGTGAAGAAACCGCGGCGAGCGCATCGCGCAACGCTGCGCCATCGACCGAGTCGGCCGACTGCGCGGCCAGCGCCAGTGCGATCGTCGCGTCGTACGCCTCCCGCACGAACGGGACACTCGGTAGCTCGCCGTACTTCGCGATGTATGCCGCGTTCCACGCCGAGAGCCCCGGCGACTCCGGGCCTGCGCCCGGTGCCGTGCCCTTGGAGCCTTCGAGGTTCTCAGCACCGATCGCGTCGATCAGGTCCTGGCTCTTCGTCCCGTCCACGAACAGGAACTTCGAGAAGAGGTCGTTTTCCAACGCCTCACGCACGAAGATTTCGGCCTGTGTCGGGAAACCGACCGCGACAAGCACCGTCGAGCCGCCACCGGCAGCCTGCTGGAGCTCAGCGAGGTACGACGCAGCGCCGTCCTCGTAGGACGCCGAGGTGACGGTACCGGTGAAGGCAGCCTCGAAGGCCTCAGCGAGGCCCTGGCCGTACGCGTCGTTCAGGAACAGCACGCCGACGTTGTCGTAGCCCTCGTCCGCCGCGAGACCCGCGAGCACGACGCCCTGCGCCGCGTCCGAGGTGGTGCTGCGAAAGAGGAATCCGTTGTCACTGACAGAACTCAGCGCCGGCGAGGTCGCCGACGGCGAGATCGTCGGGATCTCCGCGTCGACAGTCACACTCGCCGAGACGGCCAACGTGACCGTGCTCGAGAGTGGCCCGACAATCGCGTGCACGCCCTCGATCTCGATCAGGCGGCGCGCTTCCTCGACGGCCTGTGTGGCGTCGAGTGCGGTGTCGCCGGTCACGAAGACCACGTCGTTACCAAGCACACCTCCGGCGGCGTTGACGTGGTCAATCGCCAGCTCAACGCCGGTCTGGATCACCGGACCGAACTCAGCGATCGGGCCGGAGAAGTCCGCCAGGAAGCCGATCTTCAGTGTCTCGTCATCGTCGTCGCTGCATGCCGCGGTCAATACCAGCGCGGTCAGCGCCAGCATGCCCAGGGTGAGCAGCTTTCGACCAAACAGTTTCTTCAGAATCGCCATCGGATCCCTCCTCACGCGCCAGGACTCATCATACATGCGCATCTCGCAATGACGGAACCCGGCCGAAAGAGGCTATGAAGCGGAAACATTCCGGTCAATACTCCACACTCGCTCAAGCTCGATCACGGCTTCAGCTGAAGCTCGGCGAGCGCTATCATCCGATTCTGATGCCAAGCACGCTCAGCTACCTCGAATGCAGCATCTGCGGCGAACGGCACGTGGCCGACCGCGTGCAGACCATCTGCACAGCGTGCGGTCGCGCACTGCTCGCGCGTTACGACCTAGACGAGGCGCGGCGCACGTTCACTCGCGACGCGCTCGGTGGGCGCGAGTGGTCGATGTGGCGCTACGAGGAGTTGATGCCGGTTCGCGACCCCTCCTCCGTGGTGACGCTGGGCGAGGGCATGACACCGCTGCTGCCCACTCCGCGGCTCGGCGAAGCGGTCGGGCTCTCGCGGCTGTGGGTGAAGGACGAGGGCCAGAATCCGACCGGCACCTTCAAGGCACGCGGCATGGCGGCCGCCGTCTCCCGCGCGATCGAACTCGGCGCGACGGAACTCGCGACGCCGACGGCAGGCAACGCCGGCAGCGCACTGGCTGCCTACGCCTCACGCGCCGGCGCGGTCGCGCACGTCGCGATGCCGAAGGACGCGCCACAGGCCGTGATCGACGAGGTACGCTCATACGGAGCGACGCTACAGCTCGTCGACGGCCACATCGGCGATGCCGGTGCTGCGACCGCGGTCGGCGCGGAACAACACGGCTGGTCCGTGCTCTCCACGCTGCGTGAGCCCTACCGCCTGGAGGGCAAGAAGACGATGGGTTTCGAACTCTGGGAGCAACTCGGCGAATTGCCCGATGTGATCCTCTACCCGACCGGCGGGGGCACCGGCCTGATCGGCATGTGGAAGGCCTTCGCCGAACTTGAGGCGCTGGGCCTGATCGACGCTCGCCGTCCTCGCATGATCGCCGTGCAGGCAGAGGGCTGCGCCCCGATCGTGCGCGCCTTCGATGCGGGAGCGGAGCGAGCCGAGGAGTGGGAGAACCCGTCCACGCTCGCGCCCGGCATCCGCGTGCCTGCCCCATTCGCCGACGACCTGATCCTGAGCGCGGTGCGGGCGAGCGGCGGGACGGCGCTGACGGTGACCGACGACGAGATCGTGGCTGCGATCGGCGACATCAGCCGGCTGGCCGGCATCGACGCCTGCCCGGAGGGCTCCGCGTGTTTCGCCGCCCTGCGCAAACTGACCGCGCGAGGCGACATCGGCGGCGACGACCGCGTCGTGCTGTTCAACACCGGCACCGGACTAAAGCACCCGGAGCTACGCGCCCCATAGCTCCCTGCCCTCAGCCAGCTGCCCCTCGAACGGTTGCCCGGCTGCTAGATGCCGAGGCCGGACTTCCCGAGCAACGTCAGCGCGAGATTGATCTGGCCAATGTGGTTGTTGCCGTGGTTCACGATCACCTGGCCGATGATCTGGTACCGCGGCAGCTCGCCATTCGGCTTGATCACGATCGGCGTCAGCAGGTACTCATCCGTCATCTGCTCGATCCGCGGCACGATCGCAGCCGCGACATCGTTGCAGTACTGGGTCAGCGCCGGTGGCTCCGGGAAACGCAGCGCGTAGGCGTCGGTTGGCGCCATGCCAGTGCCCTGGTCGACCTTCGGCAGGCCCCACGCCTCGTCAAGCCCCTGCTGCAACCACACGGGCTTCTCACGCTCGAAGGCGAAGTGCACCAGGTTGTCGGCGGTGCGGGCGATGTGCCACGCATCGAAGGCGATCGAGTTGCAGTTCTCACCGGGTCGGAAGTGCAGCTCCTCCTGGTCGAGATCGCGCAGCCCGCGCGTCGTCTGGTCGATCACTACCTGGACGCAATTAGCGAGGTAGTCCTGGATCCTGATTGTGTCTGCCATCGCGTCCTCCTGCGTGTCGTACCTATTCGTTCTTGGCGTCGAGCCACTGATTGAACTGCGGCTCACGGTGTTCGCGGAAGGCGGTCGTGCCCTCCCGTACGTCCGCATGATGATCGCTGATGCTAGTCTTGGCGGCGATGTCGTCCATCGCGTGCGCCCATGTCATCTCGGCCGCGTTGTAGATCGTGCGCTTCAGTAGCCGCATCGCGACCTGCGGCCCGTTCGCCAGCTCCGTCGCCAGCTCCATGGAGCGGTCCATCAGCTCCTCAGCGGGGACGACCTCGTGGACGAGGCCAAGCTCGAGCGCCTCTTGAGCGTCGATGATGCGTTTGCGCATCAGGAAGTCCATCGTCTTGCCGACGCCCATCAGCTGCACGAGCAGGATCTGCCCACCTTCGTCCGGCAGCAGGCCGAAGCGCAGCGTCGCACTGCCGATCTGCCGCGCCTCGCTGGAGGCGATGCGGAAGTCGCAGGCGAGGGCCAGCGAGAATCCGGTCTGGATCGTCGTGCCGTTGATCGCGGCGATACAGAGTTTATCCAGGTTGCGGATCGCGGAGTTCACCGTCTGCGAGAGCACGCGCAGCCCTTCGTACGTGCCGATCGGGTTCTCGTGACCACGAGGGATCGGCGGAACCAGCGCTTCGCCATCGAACGTCGGGCGACGCCCGCTGATGTCGTCGCCGGCGCAGAACGCCCGACCCTCGCCGGTGAACAGCACCACGCGGGTGGCGTCGTCCATCTGGAGCTGCGTCAGCACCTCGATCAGGTCGCGCTTGATCTCCGGCGTGAAGCCGTTGAGCCGCTCCGGGGTGTTGAAAGTGATCGCGCAGATGCCGGGGTCGTGCATCACGACCTCAAATCCGCGGAAGGTCCCGTCATCCATGATTCGATCTCTCGCTAGTCGCCTGTTGCGCTCGCCACGGAACTCCATGCCTCGCGCAGTAGTGCCGCCTCCGCCTCGCCCCGCCGCGCACCCGCCTCGGCGACCTCGCCGCGACGCGAGCCGTCGAGCATGTTGTCGCCGAAGACCGCTTTCGCGCCATCATCCGGCGTGACGAGCATCACCTCGCTGCCGCTCGCCCGCAGCGCCTCGATCTCGTGCTCGACTCGTGCGAGCTGTGCCTCTGCCATCAGGGTGCCGATCACCGCCACGACGACGACGAGGTCATAGCCCTCCACAAGGTCCCCGTTCGTCGATGAGCGCATGCCGCCATCGATGTAGCGGCAGTCGTTGATCGTGATCCGGGGGAATACGCCCGGCACGCAACAGTTCGATGCGATACCGAGCGCCAGCTCGATACCCGCGGCACGGTCCCAGCTGAGGAACGACCCGTCGACCGCGTCCACCGCGGTACACACGAATGACGCGGGCCATTCGCCAGCACTGCCAATGCGTTGCCCGAAGCCCTCGACGAAGTCGTCCTCGCTGCCCGTCTGGGCCTCGAGCGCGAAAGCGCCCAGTTCCGCGCGCGGCGACTGCGGAGCCTCGTCCGTCGCCGGCCGCTTCGCCATCAGCGCGATCATCGCGCTCATGTCCGGGGGCGACGCCGGTGCCCCACCGGAGCGTCCTGCGAGCGGCAGCGCCGGCTTCAGCTGCGCAGCGAGCATCTCCTCGGTCGTACGCCCGAGCGCGAGTTGCGCGCCGACGACTGAACCCGCCGAGGTGCCGACGATGCGGTCGGCTTCGCTGAGCACAACACCCGCGCGCTCCAACCCGGCAACGAAGCCCGTCTCCCAGGCGATGTCCACGGCGCCGCCCCCACCCAGTACCAGTGCTCTCGACATCGGAACCTCCATCGGCATGCGCATCGCCACAGACAGCCCGCAGAGTGCACTATAACGCGCGACTACCGCCGCAGAGCGCCGCCCGGCTCGCGCGCGGCGTGAGAAGTGAGTGACGACTACCGTGGACTCCGCAGGGACCGCATCCGCCACCCGCACCGCCGCCGGATAATGCCGCCGCCGTCGATCTCGTGCGTCGGGCGAAGGCCGGCCAACTCACCGCCTTCAACACCCTCGTGCTGCGCCACCAGGACGCGATCTACAGCCTCGCACTGCGCTTCCTCGGCAACCGCGAGGACGCTGAGGACCCGGCGCAAGAGGCGTTCATTCGCGCCTACCAGAAGATTGACAGCTTCAAGGGCGACCGCTTCCGTTCGTGGCTGTTCACGATCGTCTCGAACGTGGCTCGCGATGAGCTGCGCAAACAACAGCGACGCCCGCAGCGTTCGCTCGACGAGGCGCGCGACGACCTCGACCCCCCCGACCGCGGCCCCACTCCCGAGTCCGAGGCGCTCGCGTGCAACGGCGTCGAGGAGCGCAACATCGCGACCCGTTTCTTCAACATCTACCCGCAGTACTCGCAGTTCCGATCTTGCGTCTTTGAGGACGCCGCCGCCGACGCGGATGAGTCCAGCTCCCACTCGACCACGATCGAGCCGACTCCGCTGACACCGCAGCCCGCTGTGGAGCCGAGCGCTGCATCCGGTTCGACCAGCGGGTCCATCGGCACTGCCGTCGACAGCCGTCACGACGGTCACTGCCGTCGCACCCGTCGCGCCTCCGAGCGACGAAGACGCGACCGCAAGTTCTCAGCCCGCCAAGTGCCTCTCGCAGGAGCCGCAGATCATCGGCTTCACGGTCAACAACCAGCTCACCGTGAAGGTGCGTGACTTTAACCAGCTCTCGAACACGCTGGACGAGGCGATTACCGCTGGCGGCAACTCCGTCCGAGTGAACAACGTCTCGTTCACCATCGACGAGCCCGAGCAGCACTGGGACGAGGCCCGCGAGGCCGCCGTCGAGGACGCTCGCGAGCGCGCGGAGCAGCTCGCGAAGCTCGCAGGTGCATCGCTCGGTTCACTGCGCAGCATCTCTGAGTCGAACAATAGTGGCTTCGGTGGCCGTCTAGAGTTCGCGGTGCCGCAGGCCGCATCGCTCGACGACTCCTTCTCCAGCTCGACGGCGCTGAACCCGGGCGAGCAGGAGATCTCGCTGACCGTCTTCCTGGTCTACGACGTCAACTAGCCAGTTTCGGTCAGCCGCGTGCCGGCCACCCCGCGCCCGGCACGCATGGGCCCGGGTCTCACTCCAACTGAGAGTGGCGGCCCGGGCCTCACTGTGTGCTGCGTGAGCTACGGGCGGTACGGCACCACCGGCGGGCCGAGCTGCGTGCGCAGCACCGTCTGCGCATCCTCGACGAACTCCACCATCAGCGGCCGCGTCTCGCGCGGGTCGATGATGTCCTGCCCGGTCGCCTCCGCCGTACGGAACGGCGAGGCGAGCGCCTCCAGCCGGCGTTCGATCTCCTCCAGCTTCGCGGCGGGGTCCGGCGCACTGTCGATCTCGCGGCGGTAGGCCGCGGATGCACCACCCTGGATGTGCATCGACCCCCAGCGCGCGGAGGGCCACGCGTAGCGGCGGAACATTCCCGTCGGTCGGTGCTGGCACTGCCCGGCGACCCCGTAGAGCCGCCCGACAACGATCGTCAGCCACGGCATGCGGCTCTCGCAGGTCGCGATCACCAGCCGCGCACCGGCGCGCTCGATGCCCCGTTTTTCCGACTCCAGCCCGACCATGAAACCGGGCTCGTCGGCGAAGGAGATCATCGGCAGGTGGAATGTGTCACAGAGCTGGATCAGCCGGCTCACTTTCTCCCCGGCCGAGACGTCCGTCGTGCCGCCAAAGTGCATCGGGTTGTTCGCCATCACGCCGACCGGGTAGCCGTTGACCCGCGCTAGCCCGGTGATCCGAGCCTTCGCGAAGTCGGGCGCGATCTCGAAGAACGAGTCGCGGTCGACTGTCGCCTCGATGATCTCGCGGGCGTTGAACGGACGCCGCCGGTCGCGCGGCACGGCGGAGAGCAGCGACTCGTCGCGGCGCTGTGGGTCGTCGGCAGGCTCAGCCCTCGGTGCGGACTCCCAGACGTTCGAGGGGAGATAGCTGAGGAAGCGGCGAATCATCTCGTACGCCTCCGCTTCGCTGGCGGCGAGGTTGTCGACGACGCCGCTCTCGTAGACGTGAATCTGCTCGCCGCCCAGGTCCTCCTTCGTGATGTCGTAGCCAAGCGCGGCCTTCACCACCGGCGGGCCGCCCGGAAAGAGCTGGCTGATGCCTTCGACCATCACGTTGAAGTGGCCGATGCAGGCGTTCACCGCCGGCAGCCCGGCGACGGAGCCGAGCACCGCCGAGACGACCGGCGAGACCTGCAACAGCTGCACATCGAGCTGCGTGTAGCTGTTGCCATCCGGCAGGTAGGTGCGCCCCATGTCTTCGAACGAGCGCACGCTGCCACCTGCGGCATCCAGCAGTCGGATGTACGGCACACGCGACTCCAGCGCGCGACGGCTGGCCGATGGCTCGGAGCCCAGCCCGCCCCCGGCTCCGCCCGACCCACCACGCACGGTGAAGTCACCGGCAGATACGACGACGCGACGCCCTTCGAGGTCCACGAAGCCATCGACCGACCCCTTGGGCGTGAAGTCGGCGAGGTCGTCGTCCTCGTAGGTGGCGCTGCCGACGAGCCCCATGAACTCGCGGAACGACCCGGGGTCCGCGAGAGCATCGAGGCGCTCGCGGACGGTCAGCTTACCGCGCTTGCGCTGGCGAGCGATGCCCTCCTCGCCACCCATCTTCTTCGCGAGCTCGTGTCTGCGCTCGAGTTCGTTGACTTCGTCTTCCCAAGTCACCCTGCACCCCTCCGCTGGCCGCGCCTTAGCCGCGCCATCCTACGGCCCGCGCCCGACACGGCCCACCGGGCGCGTATGATGCTGCTCCAGCAGCGGCGACCGGCAACAACGCCCGCACCGCGAATCAGCGAGGTGACACCATGACGAACGACAACCCAGCAGTCGAGGTCGAGATCGATGGCCCGGTAGCGACGATCTGGCTCAACCGACCAGAACGACTGAACGCATGGAGTCTCGATCTCTCGACGGAGCTGGTCGACAGACTGCGCGAGGTTGACGCGAACGACGACGTGCGCGGTGTCGTGCTCACCGGGCGTGGCCGCGCATTCTCCGCGGGGGCCGACCTGAAGAACCCGAACACCCACCGCGTCAACGACGTCGAGGAGGCGCTCGCGCGTCGTACGGGGACAATGGCGCCGTTCGATGTGCTCACCCGCTACAGCAAGCCGATCGTCGCGGCCGTCAACGGCTACGCAATCGGCGTCGGCTGCCTGATTCCGCTCGCCTGCGACTTCGTCTACATCGCGCAGTCCGCGTCGTTCCAGCTTCCGCAGACCGCACTGGGCGTGCTGCCGGCCTACGGCGGCGCCCTGCGACTCGCCCGCGCCGTCGGCAACCTCAACGCGGCGGAGATGATGCTCACCGGCCGCATGATCAGCGCGGAGGAGGCGACTCGGTGGGGCATGGCCTCCGTGATGCTGCCCGACGACAAGCTGATCGACCACGCTCAGGAGTCGATGAGGACGATCGCCGGGCACCCGCAGTCCGCCGTCCAGCTTAGCCGCGAGTCGCTCCGGGCGAATGTCGAGGCGAACAACATGCGTGCCGCTGAACTCGGCGACGTCGATCGCTTCCTGTTGCTTTCGCAGTTGAAGGACACCGCAGCTAAGCACCAGGCCTGGCGCGACGGCCGCTAGCGAGCCGAACTGACCTAGCGCGGCGGGCGGTCGACGACGATGCCGTCCGCCTGCAGCGCAGCGATCTCCGCGTCCGACCGTCCGAGGTCACGCAGGATCGCTTCGTTGTCCGCGCCGAGGCCGGCCGCCGCCGTCCACCAGCCGTGGTCCCGCTGCCCATCGACGACGATTGGCGTCCCATCCCAGCGTCCGAGGCCGGCATCCGGGTGTTCGAGTTCGACGAAGTAGCCCCGTGCTTCGAGTTGTTCGTCGGTGAGCCATCCGGGCGCAGGCTGCACCGGGCCGGCAGCGACCCCAGCCGCCTGTAGCAACTCCGTCAGTTCGTACTTGTCGTACCCGACCGTCCACTGCTCGATCGCCGCATCGAGGTCGGCGCGGTTTGCCTGCCGCGCAGCGAGACCGGCGTACCGCCACTCACCGGCCCACCCTCGCTCGGCCGCACCCGCGAGGGCTGTCCACTCGTCCTCGTTGCGGGTCGCGAACGCGATCCACTCGTCGTCCCCGGCGCAGCGGTAGACGCCGTGCGGCGCGTACGTCGGGTGCGCGTTGCCGATGCGCTCCGGGTCGCGCCCGGTGAGCTGGCGCTGCACGAAGAACTCGCCGAGGAAGTTGATGCCCGCCTGCTGCTGCGCCAGCTCCAGCAGGGCGCCCTCGCCACCTGCACCGCCCTCGGCGCGCCGCGCGAGCGCGGTCAGGATCGCGGCCACGGCCGTCGTGCCGGCGATCGGATCGGAGATGCCGGCCGCCGTGATCCGTGGCTCGTCGGCGGAGTAACCCAACAGCGCGCTGAAGCCACTCGTCGGCTCGATGCTCGACCCGAAGCCGATGTAGTCGCGTCGCGGGCCTGCGAGGCCATAGGCCGGCATCGCGACGTAGATGATCTGCGGGTTCGCCTTGCTGAGGACGTCGTAGCCCAGGCCCAGCCCCGGCATCACGCGCGGAGAGAAGTTCTCGATCACCACGTCGGCAGTTGCGACGAGGTCGAGGAAAATCTGCCGCCCCTGCTCCGTCTTGAGGTCGACGGCGAGGCTGCGCTTGTTGCGGTGTAGCTTGTTGAACAGCGCCTGCCGGTTCCACGGGCGGTCGCCGGGGCCGCCTTCCGGGAAGTCCACGCCGGGGCCGCCCTGCACCACCTGCGGACCTCGCCCCATCGGCGCGCTGACGTGGATCACCTCCGCGCCGAGGTCGGCGAGGATGCGCGTCGCGACGGGCCCAGCCCAGACGCGCGTGAGGTCGAGGATGCGCACGCCTCGCAGTGGTGGCTCGTCGGCGGGTGCCGCCAGCGAGAAGGGCGCGTCCACGGCCTCCGCGCCGCTCGGCAACTCAGCGAGGACGGCGTCGGTGTCCGCGCCCGGCGCGACGACGGGCTGCTCCGCGAGCGCGGCGAGGCCACTGATGTGCACGGGCGGCGTCGGGAACTGCACGCTCTCCTCGCCGGGGACGGGTTGCCAGAAATCGTTGTGCGCCAGGTGCGCGTCGTCGAGCAGTTCGCCGATGCCGGCCGCGTAGCCCATCGGCACTCGCCAGACTTCCTGCCCCTCGCGCATGATCCGCTCGACCGGCCAGTCGCCGATCGCCTCGTCGATCATCTCACCGAACGCTTCGTGATGTTCGAGGCGGCCGGCCGCCGACGAGAAGGGGCTGCCCTCGGCAAGGTCGCCGCGGCCGATCATGTGTGAGAACTGCACCCAGAAGTTCTGCGGCAGGCTCACCTCGTACCAGCCGTCGGGGCACTGGAGCAGCAAGTTCGTCGTGTTCTCGAAGCGGTTGCCGTGCCGCGATCGCAGCCGCCCGCCGTGCGTCCACATCGTGTCGGTGAACTGGTGCAGGCTGGTCAGCGTCTCCAGCATGCTCACCTCGATCGTCCGAGGTGCGCCCGCACCCTCGGTACTCGCGAGGTAGGCCATCGCGGCGATGTACGCGAAGTGTCCCGACTGGTACTGCGGGTACGGCCACGGCATCGTCAGCGGTGCGCGGCCCTCATCGCCGGCCAGCCAGGTGTGCCCGCCCATCGCCAGCAGCATGGACGGCGTCGCCTGCCAGTCGCGTCGCGGTCCGGAGAGCCCGAACGGCGTGATGCTGATGCGCAACGCAGGGCCAGCCTCACCGCCAGCGTGCATCAACTCCAGCCGTTCGACGTCGCGAGCGGCCCAGTCCGTGACGAAGACATCGCAGCTCGCCGCGAGCCGATCGAGGTCGGAGCGACCCGCCTCGCTGTCGAGGTCGAGCGTGACGCGCCGCTTGCCGCCGTTCAGGAAGCGGTTGGCGGCTTCACGCGGTGCGTCGCGGTCGGGCGACTCGACGCGGATCACCTCCACGCCGGCGCGCACGAAGACCTTGCAGCAGAACGCTGCCGCGCCCTCTTCGTCGCTCAGCTCTAGCACCCGCCTCGGAGCGGTGATCGGACTCACATGCACAGCCTCTACGTGGCCGCCGACGGCGGCTCGAAGCCATCGCGCATCCCGGCCTTGCTCGAGTCGGAGGCGAAGGTGTAGATGCCGCGGGACATCGAGGACAGTTGCTCTTCTGCCCGCTCCTCGTAGATCTGCGCGCGCAGATCGTGGGCGTCGGCAGAGTCCGGCTCAGCCAGTACCGCGTACTCGATGATGTGGCAGGCGAGTTGCAGCGAACCGCTGGCCCGCAGCTCCTCCGCCCGCGCAAGCACCGCGTCGATGCCGCCCGCGAGCGCCACCCACTCGGTCGCCTGCGCGGCCCTCGGTGCGGGCAACAGGTTGTCCGGCTCGCCCTCCCACCAGCCGCCGTAGAGCCGCCAGACGTTGCGGATCAGGAACTCCGGGTGGTCGTAGACCGGCCGCAGATAGGGCTTCTCCAGCAGGTCGGCGGGAATCTCCACTTCGTGCAGCACGCGGTCCAGCGTCGCGCCCTGGTTCATCAGCGCCAGCGTCTGGCCCTCGATCGTCTCCAGCAGCGTCGCGGTGTCGTCCAGTGCGGTGTGGATGCGGTCGGCGCCGAAGATCGGGAACCCGTGGCCGGGGATCAGCAGCTCCGCGTCCAGCGCCGCCATCTTCCGCAACCCGACTGCCCACTCGCCGACCCAGCGCTGCACCTTCTGCGGGTTGCCGGCGTTCGGCACCGCATAGATGAAGAGGTCGCCGGGCGCGAGCAGATTCAGCTCCGGCACCCACGTCCATGTCGAATCCTCGGTCTCACCTCGGTCGTGCGTCAGCTCGAACGTGAGGTCGCCCTCGCTGAAAGTCACGCGGTCACGGAAGGTCACGTCCGGGTAGCGGAAGTCGTCCGGCCACTCGCCAAGCGGCTGCAGCGGCATCCCCGGCCGAGCGAACTGCCGACGATTGATCGCGCTGTTCCAACCGCGCGCGCGCCGGTAGCGGTCAAAGTGCCACGGCATCGCCTCGTGCCCGTAGACCACCGTCCGAGGGTTGCCCCCCGTCGAGGCCTCCGCCTCGAACGGCTCAACGCCAAAGATGTGATCGACGTGGTGGTGAGAGAACACCGCCGCCGCCAGCGGATGGTCGGGCCGCCAGTTGCGTACCCCCTCGAAGATCGAGCCCGCGTCGTTGCGCGCCCCGGTGTCGAGCATCACCAGCGACTTGCCGGTATCGAGCGTGGTCGCACCGGATATCCCCTTGTAGTAAAGGATGCCCTCGTCGATCTCGTCCGGCACCCGGTCGTTCCAGTTCCTGAACAACGGGTGCGCGTCGAAGACCGTGTCGACCTCGCCGTTGAAGAGCTGCTCGCTGAACTCGCGTATCCCGGCCATCACACCCTCGCTCCCTGCGCCACCTCGGCGGGGCCATTCTAGGCGCAAGTGGGGCTAGTGGAGGAAGGTCGTCCGCCAGCTTCGTGTGGACAGAACCTCAGACTGGCGCATAACCCTCCGCACCTTCGAGCAACGTGTGCCCAGCACCGAGGCGGCTCGCCAGCAACTCCCGAGCGCGCTGGTACTCCGCGATGCCCCAGCAACCCGCACGCACTCTCGACATCGCCTCGATGCTTGTCCCGGCGGCGAACCGCGTGGTTCCGTGATGGAGGTACTGGGTCACGTACTCGTCGGCATCGAGACGTGCGAGCCGGTCGCCAAAGGCCTCGATGTCGCCGATCGGGAGCATTGGACTGATTGAGCAGCCGATACGAATGCCCGCCCCCGCAACCTCAGTCGCAGCACGAAATCGGGCAGCGATCGCCGGAGTGTGGGGCGAGTAGCGAGTCCGCACGGCTTCAGAGTCGGTTTCGATCGTGAAGTTCACCCGGAGCGTCTCGAATTGCCGAAGAAGATCGATGTCTCGCGTGACGATCGAGCTACGCGTCTGGATGGTGAGCCGAGGCTGCACCTCGAACTCCAGGAACGTCTCCAGAATCGACCTAGTGAGCCTGAGCCGGCGCTCGATCGGCTGATATGGATCCGTGACACTCGACATGTAGACGGCGTCCCCGGTCTCGATCGCGCCAGTTCGGCAGGCCTTCGCAACGAGCCGTCTCGCGTTCTGCTTCGCACTGATCCACTGCCCCCACTCGTCGCGCGGTCGCGCGGAAAGTGCGAAGAACCGCGCGTAGCAGTACTCACG
>DASCRM010000111.1:0-6038 GCA_034406555.1 Dehalococcoidia bacterium
CGTCACGCTAGTGCTCGCGATGTTCACCGCGACGATGGGCATCGGCATCGTCGCGCCGGTGTTGCCGGTTCACGCGCGATCGCTGGGGGCGACCGGACCGCAGATCGCGCTCACCTTCTCGGCCTTCGCGATCACGCAGATCCTGATCAGCCCGTTCGCCGGCCGCCTCGGTGACCGTTACGGCCGCAAGCCCTTCATCCTGATCGGCCTCTCCACGTACCTGATCGCGGCGGTCGGATGGCTGCTCACCACTGATATCTGGGTCGCGATCAGCCTGCGAGCGCTCTCCGGCATCGGTTCGGCGCTCGTCTTCTCGCTCTCCAGCGCCTACATCGGCGATCTCACGCCGAGCGGCAGCGAGGGCCGCTACATGGGCGTCTACGGGCTCTTCGATTTCCTCGGCTTCGGGCTCGGGCCGCTGATCTCCGGCGTGGTGCGCGACCGCTATGGCTTCGACGCCGTCTTCATCGTGATGGCCGGGCTGCTGGTCGTCTCGATGGTCGTGATTGCCATCCTGCTGCCCGGTGTGCTGCGCAGTCGCGACCGTCCGAGCAGCGAGGGCGACTCCGGGCTAGCGAGCGCGAGGGCGCGAGACCCGGCGCCGTGGGGCGTGATCCTCCGTCATCCGCTGGTGCAGGGGCTGTTCGCTGTCGGCCTCGGGTACTCGATCGCCTTCGGAGCGGGCTTCTCGTTTCTCGCGATCTACCTCGAAGGGGAGATCCGAGCGACGGCGACGATGGTCGGTTTCGTGCTCGCTGGACAGGAGTTCACCGCTGGGCTGTTGCAACCGCTCTTCGGTCGCTTCGCCGACATCGTTAGCCGGCGACTGATGATCCTCGGCGGCACTGTGATGGTCGCGACTGGCTACGCCACCTTCGCGCTGACAAACGAATACGCGGTCCTCGTCGTCGCCTTCGCTCTCGGTGCCGGCGTCGGCTCGGCGATCCAGGGCGTGGCGTCGAGGGCCGTGGCCGTCGAGGTCGGTCGCGGGCTGGGGATGGCGACGGTGATGAGCCTCAACTCGATGTCCTTTGGCGTCGGCGTGATGGTCGGTTCGCTGGGCGGCGGCGTGATCGCGGACGCTTTCGATACGCGTGCGGTCTTCGTCGCCGCGTCCGCCTCGCTGTTCGTCAGCGCGCTGGTCTTCCAGCAGCGCACGGCCGGGCGACGCCTGCGAGGGGTGGAGCAGCCGAGAGAGGCGAGCGCCGCGGGAGCTTAGCGGGGCGGGATGTCGAGCAGCTGGGCGGCGCCCTGCGGCGTCACCACCGGACGACCGGCCTGCGCGCAGAGCGCGACCATCTCCAGCACCAGCTCCTCGTTGCTCGGGGTGCGGTCGCCGCTGTGATCGTGGAAGTCTTCGAGCCCCACGCGCAGGTGGCCGCCGCGGTCGAGGGCCAGCAGCGGCAGCTCTGTGTCGGCGAGGTTGCCGTTCAGCACGGCGACCGACCAGGGCAGGTCGCAGCCTTCCAGCATCGCGAGGTAGGCGTCGAGGCTGGTCTCGGTCGGCGGCATGCCAAAGGTGACCAGCCCGCGCTGCTCCGCGGTCTCCTGCGAGGGCCCGCTGAAGTAGAGCCGGATCATCGCCCCCGGCGGTATCTTGCCCCGCCAATAGTAGATGAGGATCACGCGTAGCCAGCTCGGGTCGAAGACCGAGAAGTGCGGCGAGAGCCCTCGCTCAACGCAGATGTCCATCTGCTGGCGGATCACGGCGAAGCTGTGGCTGTAGACGAACTCCGTGCGGGCAGGCAGGCCATCTTCATCGGCGCGTCCAAGGTTCACCGCACCCGGGTCAACCGGGCCGATGCGCAGCCCGAACTCGTCGTCGAGCAACGGCACGTGCCCCCAGCGTCCCTCGAGGTCGGCCGAGCCGAATCCGAAGGTCGGGTAGAGCAGCGCGTCTGGCCGCTCCGCGAACACGGGTTTCCATGCGGAGATGTAGAAGTCGAGGCCGTTGATGCCGGTCGCGCCCTCGCCGGGATGGTTGTGCACGATCGATGCACCGGCGCGGATCGACGCCTCGATGTCGGAGGAGACCTCCTCGATCGTCGTCGGGACGTGCGGCTGCTGCTTTTTCGTCGTCCCGCCGTTGATCGCGGCCTCGATCACCACCGGCGCGCCTTCAGCCATCGGGGCGTTCGCTGGCGGGGGCCAGGCTCTCGGCCTCCAGTCGGTCGGTGACGAAACGCAGCACTTCCTCGGCGGTGGCGAGTGCGCGGGCGGAGTCGTGCTCGTCGTACGCCTCGGCTGGCACACCACCCGGCAGCGTGGAGGGGTAGCGCGCACCAAGGTAGTGCTTATCGAGCAGCGCGGCGTTCGACTTCACGAGGTCGAAGGAGGGGTCGAGCGCCATCGCGTCCTCGCAGAGGTCCGAGAGCGCGTGACCCCACACTTGCTCTGCTCCGCGGGCATACAGATAGCCGACGACCGCCTTCTCAGCCGCCTGATGGCTCAGGAAGCAGGCGAGCGCGTGACGGCTCCCCTCCGCGGCGTAACGGCCGTCAGCGAGGTCGTGCGCGGCCTGGCGCGTCCAGCGACCGCCCTCGTGGCGCTGGCGCTCGGAACTCTCACTCACCAAAGACGGGCTCTCCCAGCGCGATCGCGTCGATCAGCAGCGGATCCTCGTCCGCCAGCTGCTGGAACTCCTCCGGCGTGTAGACGTGGAAGCGGATGTCCAGACGCGGTCGCAGGTGATCGACGAAGAAGTCCGCGCGGCGCCGGTACGGCTCGTCCGTCGGATGCACGATCAACAGTTCGAGCGAGGTGTCGACGCGCACCTCATGACGCGCAAAGTCGCCGACGACGTACATGCGCAGCGAGCCGTATACCGGCAGCTCCTCGGCGACTCGCATCAGCTCGTCTCCGAGCATCTGCCGGCGCTGCGCCGAGAAGCCAAACATCATCGGCACGGCCGGGCCCCACTCTGCACGGAGCGTGTTCAGACAGTCGAGAGCGACGGCGCTCCCGGGTGAACCATCAGCTCCGCCTCGGTCAGCGGATAGGCTTCCTTCTTGTAGATCTGGATACGGTGCGACGCGTAGTCGGCGACGAACATTTCGCCGTCCTCGGAGAGCTTGATCGACGCCGGTGAGCGGAACAGTTTCTGCGGCTCCAGGCTCGCCATGTCGCGCAATCGCAGCACCTTCGGGTTCGACAGAATGTAGATGCGCCCCATCTTGCCGAGCGTCGAATCACCGTGGAATTGCTCGACGTAACGCCCTGTGCGGTCGAAGAGCTGGATCCGGTCATTTCCGCGGTCGGCGACGTAGATGTCGCCGTGTGCGTCGACGGCGACCCCGGCCGGTCGGTTGAACTCACCGTCTCCGTCGCCCGAACTGCCGAAGGCCATCACGAACTCGCCGTCCGTCGTGAACTTCTGCACCCGGTCGTTGCGCCAGTCGCCGACGTAGACGAAGTCATCATGGTCGATGAAGATGCCCCACGGCATGTCGAACTCGCCTTCGTCCGCCCCGTGGCTACCGAAGGAGGAGATGTACTTGCCGTCCTTCGAGAAGCGCTGGACGCGGTGGTTCATCGTGTCCGCCACCCAGAGGTTCTGCTCCGAGTCGAATGCCATGTGCGAGGGCCGGTCGAGCTGACCCGGGTCGGAACCATGCTCGCCCCACCTCTCGACCTCCTCGCCGTCCGGCTCGAGGACCGTGATCTTGTGCTGGCCTTCGTCCGAGATGTAGAGCGTCTCGTCTGCGTCGCGGACGATCGATACGGGCCAGGTCCAGCCGCCGCCGATGCCGCCCAGGTCCTCGTCGTCGTAGCTGATCACGCGAATCAGCCCGCCGACGTCGAAGCGGGCGAGCGAGTAGACGCGCTTGTCGTCGCCCAGCGCGATGTCGGTTGGAAGCCAGCTGATGCGCCGTGCACCCACCGTCTTTACATAGGGGAATCCCGCGCGCAGCAGTGCGCCGCCCGGCTCCAGCGGTGCCATGCTCCCGCTCCCGTCGCGCGCTCCGTTGCTCGAACCGTTGCCGTTACTGGTCATCTCGCCCTCCGAAGCGTCTCGCAGCCCGCTGTCGTTGGACGCCGTCTAGCTGACGAGCGTCCGGGTGTACGGATTGATCTGTTCGTAGTTGCCACCGACGATCGCCGTCGGGTCCATGCCCATCCACTGCTCCAGCACGGTGCCGTAGATGCCACGGAAGTCGATCGTGTGCTTCAGGTCCTCGCCGTTCAGCCAGTCCTTCGGGTCGATCGAGGGGTACTCCGAGTACAACCCACCCGCGACAGCCTCACCGATGATGTAGGCGCCGCCGCCGGAGCCGTGGTCGGTGCCCGACCCATTGTCTTTGATGCGGCGGCCGAACTCGGTGAAGACCAACACCGTGACCTCCTCCGCGGCGTCGTGCTCACGCAAGTCGCGCTGGAAGTCGGCGATCGCCTGCGTCAGGTCGGTGAGCAGCTTCGGGTGCGTCTCAGGCTCCAGCGAGTGGTAGTCGTAGCCCGCGTGCTGTGTGTAGAAGACGCGCGTGCCGAGCCCGGCCGTGTGCACGCGCACGACATCGCGCAACGCCTGCGCGATCGGGTTCGCCGCGTACTCCACCGTTGAGCTGTAGCCCGCTGGCACATCCGCCAGCATATCCGCACCCTTCAGCGCGTCGCGGCCGGTCTGCCCCAGGTAGTTGCGCACGATGTCGGTGCCGAGCCCCGGCGTGTACATGCGCTTGAAGAAGTCGAGGTCCTGCGAGCGCTCCGCCTCGATCTCGACCTTGGTCATCAGGCCGAAGTTGTCGAGGTCGCCGACGGACGTCGCGGTCACGCCAGGCGCGGCCAGCGCACGCGGCAGGCGACGTCCGAAACTGACTGCTGTGAGCGGGTTCTCGCTGTTCGGATCGAACTCCCTCACGACCTGCGCGAGCCAGCCCTCGGTCGCGATCTTGTTCGGCTCGCAGGTGTGCCAGATGTCCATGCCGCGGAAGTGGGAGCGGCTCGAGTTCTCGTAGCCGATGCCCTGCACGATCGCGACCTTGCGGTCGTCGTACATCTCTTTCAGCGCGCTCGTCGCCGGGTGCCAGCCAATCGTGTCGTCGAAGGGCAGCACGTCGTTCTGAGCGATGTTCACCACCGGGCGGGCGTCGTAATAGTGCTCGCTCGTGAACGGGATCAGCGTGTTCATGAAGTCGAGTCCGCCGGAGAGCTGGATCACGACCAGAACCGGGTCCTTCTTCTTGCCGTTGCCGTTGCTCGTCATTGCGGGCTCTTTGCCATGCGTGGGGACACTCTCTCGAAGGCTGTTGTTACGTGTACTGGTACTCCGGGGACGCCACGATCAACTGGATCATGCGGCCGATGCGAGCCTCGCTCTCGCTGCGCTCGTCGTCGTCACCGAAGGTGAGCGCGCCGTCAGCGTCCGCGAACTCGCGTAGCACAGTGCGCGTCTCGTCGCTCGCCTCGAACGTGCCGGTGAGGTCGAGACACTGGTCGACGAACTGCTCCGGATCGACCGGCTCACCGGACGCGCTAATGCGGGCGACGATCGATCGCATCCCGGGCTTCTTGGTGTCCATCACCTGGTCGACCGCGAAGTTCACCCGCTCGGTGAGCGTGCCGCCATCGACCCACTCCTTGCCGGTGTGCCAGCCCTCGACGGAGGGCGGGTCAAGCAGCTTCTGGCCCATCACCACGATGGCCCCGGCGAGGCCGGCGACGGCGGGGCCGGGAATCGGGTCCGACCCGGCGAGCTTGAGCGCACCGCCAACGAGTTCTGTTGGGCTCTTCACGCGCTTGAACCGCGCTTCCTTGAAGAAGTCGGCGTTGAGCAGTGTGCGCATCACCGCCCGCATGTCGCCGTCCGACTCGGTGAACGACTTCATGAGCATCTCGATCGCGGCGGGGTCGAGCGCCTCCGTCTCGCTCCAGGACGGCACCTGAGGCTCATCAGCGACGAAGAAGTTGTAGAGGTGCCGTGAGATGAATCGAGCGCAGTCGTCCTGCTGCACGATGATATCGATGATGTCCTCGCCGTTGAGGTTGCCACTGTGGCCGAGGAACGTCTTCTCACTGTCATCATGGTCCGCGGGGTCGTAGCG
>DASCRM010000112.1:0-16858 GCA_034406555.1 Dehalococcoidia bacterium
TGATGATCTGCGACGAGGTTCAGGCGGGCTTCGGACGGACTGGACGCTGGTGGGGCTATGAGACCTCGGAGTTCGAGCCCGACATCGTGTCGCTCGGCAAGCCGATGGGGAACGGGCTGCCATTCGCGGGCGTGGTTGCACCGCTGGACCTCGTCAACGCGTTCCGGAAGAGCACACGCTACTTCAACACCTTCGCCTCCAGTCCGCTGCAGGCGGCGGTGGGGATGGCGGTGATCGATGTGATCGAGGACGAAGGCCTGATCGAGCGCGCGACGGAGACCGGCGACTACATGCGCGATGCGCTGCGAGCAATGCAGGAGAGCTGCGCGCCGATGGCGGACGTGAGGGGTCACGGCCTCTTCACCGCGATCGAATGGGTGAGCGATCGCTCGGCCCGGACTCCCGACCCCGACGGCGCCAACGTGATCGTCAACGCGCTGAAAGACCAGGGCACCCTGCTCAGCCGCGCGGGTGCCAACGCCAACATCCTGAAGCTGCGGCCGCCGCTCGTCTTCGACCGCGAGCACGCCGACCACTTCCTCTCCACCTTCGAAACCGTCGTGAGCGAGAGCCAGGGCGGCTAGCCCAGTGCCCGACGACGCTGCGTACGTGGCCGAGCTGCGGGACGTGGCAGAACGCGCGGTCACGGCCTGGCCGCTGGATGTGGCAACGATCGAACTCATCTCGCTCAGCGAGAACGCCGTCTTTCGCATCGATGCCACCGACGGCGCTCGTTACGCGCTGCGCATCCACCGCCCCGGCTACAACAGCCTGCCCGAGCTTGAGTCCGAGCTGCTCTGGACCGAGGCGCTGCGCGAAGCGGGTATCGACGTCTCCGCCGCCGTGCGCACGGACGACGGCCGAGGCTACGTGCCCGTCTCGTCTCCCGGCTGTGAGACACCGCGACAGGTCGGCATGGTCGAGTGGCTGGACGGTGTCACGCTGGCCGATCTGGTGAGCGAAGCATCCAACGAACATGCCGGAGCTCGTCACTTCGCCGAGCTCGGCGGCGTGATCGCCTCGCTGCACGAGCACACGACGAACTGGTCGCTGCCCTCGACGTTCGTCCGGCGCGTCTGGGACGCCGATGGGCTGGTCGGTCTCGACCCACTGTGGGGGCGCTTCTGGGAGGTGCCGGAACTCAGCACAGCGCAGCGTATCCTGCTGCTAGGCGCGCGCGAATCGATCTGGGGAGAGTTGAACGACTACGGTCGTGACGCCGGCAACTTCGGCCTGATCCACGCGGACCTCCATGCCTACAACGTGCTGGTCGTCGGTGACCGCCTGACCGCGATCGACTTCGACGACGCGGGCTTTGGCTGGCATCAGTACGACCTCGCTGTCGCGCTCGCAGCTGTGCGTGACGACGTGGGCTTCCCCGCGATGCAACGCGCGCTGATCGAGGGCTATCGAGCCGTCCGACCGCTCGACGCCGACGCGCTCCGCATACTGCCGCTCTTCCAGCTCGTTCGCCGCCTCGTGACGCTAGGCTGGCTGGACGCTCGGCCGGAGACCGCGCACAGAGATCGCCGCATCGCCGGGCTGATCGCCGCAGTCTGCGAGGAAGCTGAGAGCTACCTGTCCGGCGGGTTGTCGTGACGCGGTTGATCGAGGCCGGTGACGAGCCACTCGCCGGCACGTCGTACATGTGCGCCTCGCCGCAAATCGGAACGACTCTGACGCTCGTTGAAGGGCGTCCGCCCGTCGCGTACCCTACCGGCAGTTGGTCCGGGGGAACGAGATGACCACGACGACATCGATCGATTTCCCCCACTCGGCGTACGCGGTGCGTGCCGAATTCGCGGAGACCCACAGCCTGTACTGGGAGCGCCTCGCCCGGCCTGGCTCATGGTGGACAGGCGCGGAGCGCGTAGCGATCGCAACGGAGACGCGCACTGCGTGGGACTGCCCGCTCTGCGCAGCTCGCGAGGAGTCGCTCCCGCCCGCTGCGGTCTCCGGATCCCATGCGACCGCTGGCCACCTGCTCCCTGAGCCGGCAATCGAGGCCGTCCACCGGCTGGTGACCGATGCGAGTCGCATCTCGAAGCCGTGGCTGGAAGGCCTTTACGAGCAGGGGTTGAGCGACGGCCAGTACGTCGAGCTCGTAGGTACCGTCGTGGCGGTCGTGAGCCTCGATAGTTTCTGTCTCGCCCTCGACGTCACGCCGCATGCGTTACCGGAGTCGGTCGCCGGCGAGATCAGCCAGTACCGCCCCGCAAACCTCGACGGTGACACCGCCTTCATGCCGATGCTCGGTCGCGATCTGGCCGGAACCCCCGAGGAGGATCTCTTCCCGGGTGGCCGAGCGCCGAACGTCTATCGCGCGATGAGCCTCGTCCCCGACGAGGTGCGGAGCATGCTCTCGCTCAGTTCCGCCCACTATCCGGGCGGGCCGGGCGTGGAGGAATCAGACAGCGTCCTCACTCGACCCCAGATGGAGTTGGTGGCGGCGAGAGTCTCGGCCCTGAATGAGTGTTTCTACTGAACAACCGCCCACGCGACGCTGCTCCGTGCGAGCGGCATGAGATCCTCAATCGATGTCGAGCTAGAGGCCGTAATCGACGGCGGCAGTGACGGCAACGTCGAACACGGTGACCTGCTGACGGGCTTCGCCGAGGCCATCGTTGGTAGAGATCAGGCGCAGATCGCATCAGCGCGCGGAGCACTGATCACTGCGATGGGCGAGGCCGCGACGGTTGACGCCGCCGGCGTCGCTTCCAACTTCCAGCGCAACGTCAGGATCGCGGACGGGACCGGCATCCCGCTCGACGAGGGCCTCGAGGGATTCTCCGGGCAGACGCGTGAACAGCTCGACCTGAACCGGTGGCAGACAAGCTGAACGGTCGCCGTTCTGAGCGGGGGCGGGCGGCGGTGCGTTCCAGCCCTACGCGGGTGGATCTGCCGGGCGCACGAGCAGCACCTGCACGTCGGTTGCGTTGCCCACGACGTAGTCCGCGACCGACCCGAGCACCGCGCGCCTGATGCCAGAGCGACCATGCGTGGCCATCACGATCAGATCGCAACTGTTCTCATGAACTTCTTCGACGATCGTGGGGCCCGGCGGGCCCTCAACGATGCGCGTGGTCACGCTCCCGATCCCGGCCGCCTTGAGCGCCGTCTCGGTGTCGGCGAGATGCTGCTGAGCGGTGATGTGCTATGCAGCGACCAGCTGATCGGCCGCCTCGACCGTGTAGCCCCCCATCTGCAGCTCGAAGCCTGCTGGGGACGTCTAGGCAAAGATGTGAGCGGTCGAGTCGACGACCTGCAGGACGATCACCTCGCTGTCGGAATCGACCGCGTGCTCCACCTCGGCGAGCGCTGTCTGTGCGAGCTCCGAGCCGTTGGTCGGCAGCAGGATGGTGCGATACATGTTCAGACCCCTCCAGGAGCGGCCGACTGATCAACCCGATCGGTCCTTGCCTGAGTCTAACGCGCCACCAGCCACCTCGACGTCGCCGGGGCGGACAAGCAGCACTGCGCTGGCCCCGATGTTGTGCACCACGTAGTCGGCGACCGAGCCGAGCATCGCGCGCTTTAGTCCGGTGCGGCCGTGTGTGCTCATGACCACGATGTCGCAGTCCTCCTGCGCAGCAAGTTTCACAATTTCGACGCCGGGTTTGTCCTTCCCGACCACCGTCGAGACGTGTTCGATCCCCGCTGCAGCCGCTCTGCAGCCGCCGCGACGTGCAGCTCAGCCGCAACTCGCTCCGCCTCGATGATGCGATCGACATCCGGCGCGGGCAGGTCGAACGCCAGCCCGCTGGTGCTGCTGAGGATGTGAGCCACCGAGTCTAGCACCGGGAAGACAATGACCTCGGTGTCGGTCACGCTCGATACGCGCTCGATCGCCGCATCAGCAAACTGCGAGCGGTCCAGCGTGAGCAGAGCCTTCTTGAACATCGCATCCTTCCTCTTCGTGCGGAATCCACAGCCATCTCCGCCTCCGTCACTGGCTCTCAATAGACTCAACACAAATGCTAATCCGTTGCGAAGAAGCCTCCCGAGGAGAAGATCACTGCCCCCGCAGGACGAAAGACAAGGGCTCATTTCAGGTGCAAAGATTCGGGCGCCACAGTGACGCCTCACGCTGTTCGTTTGGCGCTCGGGCGCGGGCAATCGAGTCGGAGCACATCGCGCCGCGCTTGAATCGCCCGTCGCCTCGGCGTAGGGTCGCTGGCGACCTGGCAGGAGGCCACAGCCATGGCGACAATCGACGTTCAGGTTCATGCGTATGAGCGCGACCATCCGGCCCGCCCCTGGACCGCCGTGCTGCACGGCCCGTCCGAAGCCACCGGCGATCAGATGGTCGCCGCGATGGACGCAGTCGGCGTGGACGGTGCGCTGTTGGTCTCGCCGTACACGATGTACGAGTACGACGCGAGCTACGCGCAGGAGGTCTACGCCGCACACCCCACGCGGTTCCGACTGATCAAGCCGGTCGATCCCTCGGACCCCGCGGTGGCGGACACGATCGCCGACTGGGCCACGACCGAGGGCGCCGTCGCCATTCGCATCATGCTGAACCGCGTCACGTGGCAGGACGGGGCTGACCCCGGCCTCAACCGCGTGCTCGCCGCGGCAGCGCAGCATTCGCTGCCGGTCAACCTGCTGTGCTGGGGACGACTGGAGCAGGCGACGCAGATGGCTGCGGCGAACCCCGACACGACGCTGGTGATCGACCACCTGGGGCTGGTGCAGCCGTTCGAGCCTCCCGCGCCCGAGAACCCGTTCGGCGAGCTGCCAGCCGTTCTGGCGCTGGCGGAACTGCCCAACGTCACGATCAAGATCAGCGGAGCGTGCACGCTCTCGCACGAGCCGTTCCCGTACAACGACATCTGGGAGCCGGTGACACGCATCCTCGACGCCTTCGGCATCGACCGCTGCATGTGGGGCACGGACTGGACGCGCGCCGTCGGTCTACTCACCTACAGCGAGGGTGTCGAGGCGTTCCGAACCACGGAGCAGCTCTCGGACAGCGACCGGGCGGCGCTGATGGGCGGCACCCTCCAGCAGGTCTACGGCTGGAAGGACTGAGCGCCGCGCTCGCCGTCAGGCCACGCGCATCTCGTACGGCGTCACGGCAGAGGCGTAACGCTCACCAAGCCGCCTTGAGGATGGCCAGCATCTCGCCGATCTCGTCCTCGTCGCGCATACCGGGATTTGCGTTGAAGTTCTTCTGCGTATCAGCCGTGATCAGGTCGAAGTCCTCCTTGAGCACATCGAGGTCCCGGAGTCGCGTCGGCATGCCGGCCGCGCTGTAGATCGAACGCAGCGCTTCGGCGATCGCCTTCGCGTGGTCGTCCGCCGACGCGTCGCCCAGCCCAAGGTCGAGCGCGTCGGCGACCGGGCGCAGCGTCTCGATGGCGGGCGGGTAGCGTTCGAGTACGGTCGGATTGATCATCGCGGTGGCCTCGCCCTGACCGACAGCGTGATAGCGCAGATGCAGCGCGGTCGCGAGAGCGTACGCACGGCCGAACGAACCGGGCCCGCCGCGGCCGGTTCCCAGCTCTGTCACATCGCCCATCCGGTTCGAGAGAAACGCGACGACCATCAGGTCCATCCGAGAGTCGGGTCCGTCGTCCTCAGTGCCGATCGTGGGGTATGCGGAGACGGCGAGGCGGAACGCCTGCAGCCGGTCGCCTTCGACAAGCGGGTTCCGCGTGACGGAGCCCAGCCCCATCACTGCACCGCTGAAGATGGTCGTGGCGGTCGACCGGTACACCTCGGGCGGAGTCGCCATGATCAGGTCGTCATCCCAGATGATCGAGGCCGGCCGAGTCTTCGGATCGAAGTACTCCATCCGGTGGTCGAGATCGTCGTTCTTGAGCCCGCTGCCGGCGCGATTCATCGCGGTGTTCGGCGTCGTCACGACGTTGATGATCGGCGGCTTCGGCGCGCTCAATCGGGGACTGACGGCCGACTTCCCCTCGGGATACTGGGTCATCAGCTCGAAGGGGTCACCGGCTTCAGCGAGGAAAATCGCCACCGCCCGTGCACCGACGATCACGCTGCCGCCGCCCACGGCCACGATCATGTCGGCCGACGCCGCCCGCGCCTGTTCCGTCGCCTCGGCTACCGATCGGTAGGTCGAGTCCTTCTCGATGCCGGCATACCACCCGGCAAACGCGCTGCCGAGCGCCGCCTCGATGCGGCCGCGGTTCGCCTCGTCGGCACCCGTCGAGCGCCCGCTCACGACAAAGGCGCGCGAGCAGCCCAGTCGCCGGGCCTCGGCTTCCAGGTGCTCCACCGCGTCCGGCCCGGAGAAAACTCGAGTCGGGTAGCCGACCGAACGGTACGACGTCGTCACAACAGCACCTCATCACGGGCCGCTGCAGAGGCCCGCGCTCGCCGACACAGTACCCCGAGTCGCGCCTGCCGGTTGAGCCTCACAATGTCTCCGCGTCACAAGTGATACAGCTAGCCGCTACACGTCGGCCTCGCTGATCGCATCGCGAAGGAAGGCCAGGCTGCGGGTCGTGAACTCGACCATGTTCGCCTCACGCTCGGACAGGCCAGTCTCGATCACCTCTGTGCGTGCCACCGGGCCAGCGACGCCCATCGTCGTACGCCCGGCCGGCGCGCTCGAGCGACCCCCGGTCGGCCCCGCCAGGCCGGACTCCGCGATGCACCAGGTAGCCCCGAGGCGATCGCGTAGCGACTCGGCGAGCGAGGCGATCATCTCCGGCGTCGTGCCTCGGTAGTTCGCGTACTGTTCCGCCGGCACTCCGGCGAGAGCGGTGCGGGAGCCAAGCGTGTAGACGACTCCGCCACCGGCATAGTAGCGAGAGGCACCCGTCACCGACAGCAGTGCTGCGGAGATCAGGCCGCCGGTCGTCGCCTCGGCCACCGCGACGGTCTCGCCGCGCTCCGTGAGGCGCTCCGCAATCTCACCGGTCAATCTCTTCTGCTCGTCGTTCAAGAAGGTGCTCATCTGAGTCTCCATAGTCGCTGCACTGCTGGACGTGAGTTGCCGCACATCCTACTAATCGAGGAGCATGTCGGGGTCGCCGTCGTGGTCCGGCCCACGATCGCTGCTAGTAGCCGACGACGACGAGCTCGTTGCCGGACGAGCGAATGATAGCCGGTTGCGAGGTGTTCTCGTATCTCGGTCCGTGCGCGGTCCCAGCACGCTGACTCCGGCGCGTGATCGGGCCGTCGTTCGCTGTTTGACCCGCCTTCGTGCTCCGGACTAGCCTCCACCTGACACACGGAGGTGCCCATGACGACACAGACTGAACCGAAAACGCATCTCGTCGATGAGGAACTCTCGGGCATCGACTACTGCTATGAGCAAGGGTGGACTGACGGGCTGCCCGTGATCCCACCGACCGAGGACCGTGTACACGCGGTGCTCGAGTGGGCCGGACGCCCACCCGAGGAGGTGCTGGCGACGCACGAGGCGACCGGGCGCACCTGCACAGTACACTCGGCGGCCGTCAACGCCGTCATGGCGGGTTGCTTGCCCGAGTATTTCCCGGTGGTCGTCGCGGCCCTCGAGGCGATGGACGAGCCGGAGTTCACCTTCCACGGCTCGATCGCGAGCACGGGTGGTTCGACCCCGGCACTAATCGTCAGCGGCCCGATTCGGGACGAGATCGGGATGAACTTCAGCGTGAACGTCTTCGGCCCGGGGAATCGCGCCAACGCGACGGTCGGGCGCGCAATCCGGCTGATCATCCTCAACGTCTTCAAGATGATTCCCGGCATCTCCGATCGCTCGACCGTTGGCTGGCCCGGCAAGTACACCTGCTGCATCGCCGAGTACGAAGCGGAGAGCCCATGGGAGCCGCTGGGCGTCGAACTGGGCTTCCCCGACGACGTCAGCACGGTCACCACCTTCGCGGCCAGTGGCTTCTACAACATCGAGAACCACTACGCCTCGACCCCGGAGGCCCTGCTCTCGACCTTCGCCGACACGATGCAGAGCCTGGGCGCCCTTAGTGGTGGCGAGACGGTGCTCGTGCTCTCGCCGGAGCACGCAAAGATTGCGGCGAAGACCGGCTGGACGAAGCAGCAGGTTCGCGAGTTCATCTTCGAGCAGGCCGCTCGCCCGCGCAGCGATCTGCGGACTGCCGGCAAGCTTGCTGGCGAACCTCAGCGGGATGACGACACACTCGTCCACCGGGGGCTCACACCGGAGGACATTCTGATCGTCGTCGCCGGCGGGGAAGCCGGGGGCCATTCCGCGTTCTTGACCTCGTGGAGTCGCGGCCGAGCCTCGCTCCGTCAGACGAAGCCGATCGGTGTGTGCGTCGACTGTTAGCCCTGAGAAGGAGCTGAACGATGAGCCTGAAACTCTATGATCCGACGGCGGAGGCACCGAGCACGAACGCGACGCCCGCGCCGCGCCTCGCGAACCTCGACGGGTTGCGCATCGGCCTGCTGTCAAACGGCAAGGTGAACGCCGACCGCCTGCTTCGCGAGACGGCGCGCTGCTTCGAGGAGCAGCACGGATGCACCGTCGTCAGCGAAGAGAACAAGCGAGGAGCGAGCACAATCTGCCCGAGCGAGCTGCTGGGCCAGATTGCCGCCGATGTGGACTTCATGGTCACGGCGGTAGGCGACTGAGGCTCCTGCTCGACGTGCAGTGTGCACGACGGAATCACCTTTGAGCAGCTAGGCAAGCCGGCGCTCGTGATCTGCACGACGCCGTTCGAACCGACATCTCGCATGATCGCGCAGACCGTCGGACTGCCGGACTTCCGCTTCGCCCTCGTCGATCATCCGATCGGCAGCGCCTCCGCGGAGGAGCTGAGCGCTCGCGCGGCCGATGCGTATCAGCAGGGCAGGGACATCCTGCTGTCGCCCCCGACGTAGGTATTCCGTTGCCCTCGTCGCCCCACTACGCGCCGTTCAGAGAAGGCGAGTTCCGCTGGTCGATGGGCCTCGAGGCGCTCGATCTTCACGATTGGATCGAGGTCGACGACCGCTCCGACGCGGAGCTAGGCGAGAAGCAGCGGCTGCTCGCTGACCAGCATGGCGCGGTCTTTGACGCGCTGCCGGAATCGCACGACGGATCGGCGGAAGTGCTGGAGATGCTGATCGAGCATCTACCGGAACGCTTCCCGGATATCTACCGGCGTGACGGCGACGAGATGGTGCACCTGCAAGGGTCGCGTCGCTGGCCGCTGACCGACGAGGCGTTGCACCCGCTGGACCTCGCGGGGCGGATGGTCCAGGAGGACCTCTGCCTGATGCGCGAGGACACCGAGAGCGGCCTCTACCGGCTCGTCGCCGCGTCGCTGTGCTTCCCAACCGCGTGGACGCTGGCAGACAAGATAGGGCGTTCGCTCGGGACGATCCACGCGCCCATCCCCAACTACGAGAGTCAGCTCGAATCAACCATGGATCGCTACTTTGCTCGCATCCAGGTCGACCACCCGGTCTCGCGGTTGAACTGGGGTTTGATGGGCAGCCCCGAGCTGTTCCAGCCGAAGGGGCGGATCAAGAGCGACTTGCGAGAGGGCATCACCGCGGAGAACGCGGGGGATCGCCTGTGGGTGCGCGTTGAGCGGCAGACGCTCCGCCGCCTGCCTCGTAGTAACGACATCTTGTTCACGATCCGCATCTACGTGCGTCCGCTGCGGGATCTGTCGCAACGACCAGAGGAGGCCACGAGAATGGCGGCGGCTGTTCGCTCGGCACCCTCGGAGGTCGCCGGTTACAAGGGATTCACACACGTGCAAGATGCGCTGCTCAACTGGCTCGATCGAGTCGACCCGGCCACGGCCGCTCACTAGGGGCCCCGTGCCGCTCCAGCAGCATCGCGGAATGGTACCGATAGGCTCATCCAGTATCTATATCCGTTCCGGGTATAGACATAACAACGCCCCAGCGAATCCGCCGCTTCACTCGTACTTACACTGTATCATTGCGCGCGATGCTGAGTGAACGCCTCGCAGAGAGCGCTGGGGGTACGCAGGCCGAAGGCAGCGCACCACCCGTCGCCACCTCAGAAAATCAGTACCGCATCTTCTATGGCTGGTACATCGTGCTTGGCGCGATCGTTGCTCAGTTCGTCGCCGTAGGTATCCAGGCTGGAGTCTCCGGCGTCTTCCTTCGTCCGATGACCGAGGACCTGGGCTGGACGTGGGCACAGTTCACTATCGCCACCTCGCTGGGGACTGGCGTCTCCGGGATGATCGGCTTCTTCATCGGCGGGTACGTCGATCGCGTCGGCGCCCGGCCGCTGATGGTGGTAGGCGTGACGCTGCTGGCGACCTCACGTGTCGATGAACTGTGGCAGTTCATCGTACTGCGCGGCGTCGTCTTCACCATTAGCTTCGTGCTGGTCGGCAACCTCGTCGTCAACGTCACCCTGTCGAAGTGGTTTGTGGATCGCAGGGGGTGGGCGATCGCGCTCGCCTCACTGGGCACTTCGGCCGCGGCCATCGTAACGCCGCTGGTGATGGTGAGAATCATCGACACACTGGGCTGGCGGGACGGCTGGGTGGCGATGGGGTTCGGTGCGTGGCGCTGATCAACCCCGTGGCGCTGATCATGCGCCGCCAACCGGAGGACCAGGGCCTGCTGCCCGACGGCAGGATCGCTGGGCTCCAGAGGTCTCTTCACCAATGGGGGGACCGACGGATCAGGCCGGGCCGCGCCGATGCAACTACATGGGCGACGAAGATGTCCGTCAGGAAGTGCGCGACTATACACGTCGGTAGGTCGCACGAACTGAACATTGCGAGGCGGTAGTAGCCCACATCACAATGCCCTGTGCGAATCTGCAGAGGGCGTTGAGGTCGGTTTGGTGGAGACGGGGGAGAGTTGAACTCCCCGTCCAGAGAGCCTCCGGCCAGAATCTACTACGGGTGTAGTCGACGGAAAGTCTCATCGGCCGTCCTCCATCGACGAGGGGTCGGCCGACCAGCCACAGAAATCTTAGCCGCGTACGCCTGAGGCGCACGCACGCGGGGCATCCCGACTATACGTCGCCCACGATGACCCATCGGGAAGAGGTCATCGCGGACGTCACCGCCTAAGCGGCGAGAGCGAGTTCTTGTTCGCCAGTTACAATTTTGCCATCTGCTTTACGAGGGTGATGGCACCTCGGCCCGCAATCCTGGTCCGTTCAGCTCCTGTCGATTCCACTCGTCCCCACGAGTGACAACAGAGCTGGCAACGGATCGAGTCTCACGCCGCAACAGCGCCAGGGCGGGGCCCTAACGTTGCTCCTGACGCATCCCACGCTGGATAGCGCGGTTCGCGTCGCGTTGCGCGATCTGTTGTCGCCGGTCCCATGACCGACGGCCACGCGCAAGCGCGATCTCGACTTTCGCCAGTCCGTTGTAAAGGTACATCCGGAGCGGGATCACCGTGGTCCTGGGCTGTTGCCCAAGCTCTCGCTGCATACGGTCGAGTTCTCGACGGTGCAGGAGCAGCTTGCGAGGCCGCCGTAACTCATGGTTTTCACGCGCCGGCGCATAACCAGCGATGTGAACATCATACAGCCACAGCTCGCCGTTTTTGAATCGGGCGTAACCCTCGCCCAAGCTCATGTTGCCTTCGCGTACGGACTTGATTTCCGTGCCTACGAGCTCGATGCCCGCGTCGTAGTGGTCCAGCAGCTCGTAGTCGTAGCGGGCACGTCGATTGACGGCCACGGTCGACCCACGGGGCCTTTTCTTGGTAGCGGCCACGGGATCCTCCGGGGGAGCAGGGGAGGGGGGCGCGGCCTGAGCCGTGTGCCCGGTGAGCCGCCGCTGCTCCTAGCCTTGCTCCGCTCTCAGCAGGTCGATTGCTCGGTAGATGGCGACGTCCCGGCCCTCTTCGATGTCCTCCGCGGTGAGCACGATTTCGATGTCCGGGGTGACGCCCAGACCTTCGATCTGGTTACGCGCCGGCGTCAGCCAGCGGGCGATCGAGACGTAGACGGCGCCGCCGTTGCTCAGGTCACGTGCGTGGTTGACGGTGCCTTTGCCGAACGAGCGGGTACCGACGACCTGCGCTCGGCCGTTCTCTTGCAACGCGGCGGCGAAGAGTTCCGAGCCCGATGCGGAGAATTCGTCCTGCACGACGACGATCGGCAGGGTGGTGAGCTGGCCCTGGCGCGCTTCGATGCGGTCTTCGCGGCCCGAGCGGTTGACCTGGATCAGGATGATCCCTTCATCGAGGAACATGTCGACGATCTCGGTGGTCTCGACCAGCAAGCCCCCGGGGTTGGAACGGACGTCGATGATCAAACCATGGACGCCGCGGTCGATCGCTTCGTTGATCTGGTCCGAGAGCTCGCTCGGCGTGAGCTGGGTGAACTGGCGGATGCGGAAGTAGCCGATGTCCGTCGCCTCTTCGCCCTCAGCGTCCTGCAGCACGCCGCCCGGCGGGATCGGCGAGACGGAGGCGATCACGATCTCGCCCCGGGTGATCGTGATCAGCTCCTCGGAGCCGTCGGTGTGCCGGACGAGCAGCGCCACGTCGGTGCCTCGCGGGCCCCGGATGCGCAGCACGGCCTTGTCCAGCGCCCAGCCCTGGGCATCCTGGCCGTCGACCTCGAGGATGATGTCGCCGGCCAGGATGCCGGCCGCGTCCGCTGGCGTGCCCGGCAGCGGACGGACGATCACGATGTACTCGTCCGGCTTGGCGACGTTTGCGCCGATGCCCTGGAAGGTGCCGGAGAAGTCGCTGCGTGAAATCGCCCAGGTGTCCGGGTCGATGTACGTCGAGTGCGGGTCGCCCAGCGCGTCGAAGACGCCCTGGATCGCGCCCTCAAAGAGGTACTCGTAGTCGACGCGGTCCTGCTCGACGAAGTCTTCGTCGAGGATCGAGAGGATCTCGCCGATCAACTGATAGTCGAGCGTTGTTGTAGCGGCCGGTACGTCGGCCGGCACCGAGACGGTTCCGCGTCCGGTTCGACGATCGTCGACGGCGCGGCCCAGGAAGCCGACGGCGACCAGTAGTACGGCGATCACCCCAAACAAGACGTTGCGCGTGACGTTCGGGCTCATCGCTCGAATTCTCCTGGATGATCGCCGGATGATCGCTCCGGCCAGCGAGTGGGAGGCGCTGCATTGGTGCGGCGGATCCAGTCTAGCACCCGGCCGTCAGTCTTCTATGTGACGTACGACCTTACTATGTGACGTACGACGAGCCACAGGCCTCGTACTCAGGCCCAATTGTGGCCCGATGCCCTGTTTTGCTACATAACGTTAATAGTGCGAAGTACAGCAAGAGAGACGGAGACAGGAAAGCTGAGACGGAGTCTCATCGACTCCGTCGATCGCCCGGCCGTCCACCTCACCAGTCACGAGCTGGCCGTTGCGAGGGCCCGGCGAGCGGGCTGATGTCGACGCCACCGGTCGACTTCGAGTCGAACAACGAGTGCAGCGGCGTCATCAAGACCGCCTACTTCTCCCCCTCTCGCTCAATCATCGATTCCGTCGCCTCGTCGACATCCATCTGCGCGATTTCAGCACCCGCGACCATCGCGACGAAAGCGAACACGAAGCCGAGGACGACCGCTGCCAAGCCAGCCAACGGAACGACTCCGCCGATCCAGCCGAGTAGCCACACCAGTAGTCCGAGAGCACTGACGGGAAGCCCACAAGTCCGGCGATCATGAAACCCGTGACGAAGACTCGCCGCCCGTTGCGCTCCACCTGCCGTCGGCGCTCGCGGTCCCAAGTCATCCCGCGCCGCCTAATAGTCCCGCGGTTCAACCTTGACCGCGTCGATGTGATTGGCAGGGCCGCAGAGCCACTGACCGCTCGGGAGTTCAAAGCGGAAGCCCGTCGAGCCGATGCCCTCGACCGTTCCGCCGCCTGGTAGATGAACACGTTGCCGCTACCACTAGGCTCAGGTGGATCGACGAACTCGTAGGAGTCCATGGTGAAGGATCCGCGGCGGCCGTCGTACCACTCGCCCCGAACCATGACCGCAATTACGCGGTCTACCTCGATCGCAAGGCTCACCACCGATTCTCCATGAAGTTCGCGAAGTCCTGCCAGCTGATCTTCTCCCGTTCTCCGGGAGGGTCTTGCCAGGGCACCAGATTAAGCGTGTCTTTGTGACGACGAGATCGCCCAGATGCCCCGCACCGTTCGGCCTCTGTATCTCAAGTTCGATTCCCTTATTCTTCAGATCCATTGCGACCTGAAATTTCTTGATACTCACGTCCATTCTTTGCCCCTGTTCATTCCGAATAATGCCTGTGCTCCCTTCTGTCAGTTTTTCGCCGTCGGCGCAAATCCCGAGTCTGGGGCGGCGGCTCGCCGTGACCGACCCCAACTTCCGCGCCACCGGCGAAGAGGCCCAGCGCACACTCACCGCCTGCAAGACCGGCGCCCGCCCGTGCCAGACGGCGGTTTGAGCAGATGGAGCGGATCGCGGCCTGACAGCCTCCCACCTGCGACCGTTTCGTTATGACTGGACCGCTGGCTAACGGACGCGACTGTCGAAAGCAATCATAGTGACTTATGTCGTGACACAGGCTCGAGTTCACGACACGGGTCTGATGCTCCGGTGGCTATCTAACGCTGCCGAAGCACCTGCAGTACTCGCTCCCCGTGGTCGGCCGCCGTCGCGCGCTTCCACACCTTCGTGAACACCCGATCCGGCCCGATCACGAAGGTCGATCGCGTCATGCCGATGCTCTTGCGGCCATAGAGCACTTTCTCGCCCCACGAGCCATACGCCGTCGAGAGCGCCTTCTCCGTATCGACGAGCAGCGGGAACGGCAGCGAGTAGTTCGCACGGAACGCCCGATGCGAGCCCGCGTCGTCGGCAGATACCCCGAGCACGACCGCCCCTTCCGCACTGATCTCGTCGTGATGGTCGCGCAGTGAGCAGGCCTGCTTGATGCAGCCCGGCGTCTCATCCTTCGGGTAGAAGTACAGCACGACGGTCTGACCGGCGTAGTCCGCCAGCCGATGTCGTTTGCCATCCTGGTCTTCGAGGTCAAAGTCAGGAGCCGTGTCGCCTGCTCCAAGCGTAACCGCCATCGTGATCCCCTCCCCTGCCGCGCCCATGCGCAACTGCGTTCAGCTCTCTGTGTGCGTTGCACGCCCCGCCCGCCAGATCATCAATGCGATCGGCAGATCCTGCACCGGCAGCGCCAACCGGCCGTCCTCCGTGGGCTTGAACGCGGCTCGCAACAGTCGCCGGACGCGAGCGAGGTTACGCTTCGTCGGCTCCACGAGGGCCGCGCCCGCCATCGCCTCGGCGGCCTGATCGAGGTCGTCGTAGCTGCGTGCGAAGCGGCGCGTCCCCATCACGATGTCTGGGTAGACGCCGAGCTCGTGCAACGCCGGGATCAAGTCCGCCGCCACCGGATCCGGCACGTGCGGCTCACCGTGGAACGCCTCCGCGACGCGATTCGGGACGGCCGCGCGATCGCCGACGCTGCCGTGGATGATGAACAACCAGTCGGTCGCCCGCCGCAGCGCCGGGCAGATGAACGCCTCGAGGTCCTCGACAGGCGCGAGCACGTTCGCCATCAGCACGGCCGAGGCCTGCGGGACGCGTGCGCCCGGCCACTCGCGCTCGACGATCGTGAAGTTGTCGCGCTCTGCGGCGGCGAAGGCAGCCCTCGCATGTCCCGTCATCGCGGGAGATGGCTCGACCAGCGTGACGTGCGCGAGCAACCGCGAGAGCGGGACGGAGTAGCGCCCGACGTCAGCGCCGATGTCGATCAACGTCTCGCTGCGGTCGAGGCGGTCGGCGATCTGTTGCATGCCGAAGGGCGGTACCGCAGCCGGGTCGCCGATGCTGCGCGCGAACATCGCAGAGCGGCCGGCCCACCAGTCCTCGGGCGGCCCGCCGAGCGCGGATTGGGGAGCGGAGATCGCAGCCATGGCGGCGGGAGCATAGGCGCGAGGCCGGAGCTCAGGCAACACCCGCGCTCTGCGGGTTCGGCTACCTCGACTCTCTGCTATCGTTCGCGGACGCGAGCAGACGGTTCAGCACGAGGAGCAACATGACGGACCCCCAGCCTACGAGCCACACGATCTACGTCGGAGGACTGAAGCTCCACTACCTCGACTGGGGCAACGATGGCGCACTGCCGCTGATCCTGATCCACGGACTGACCGGCGCCGCTGGCGACTGGCGCAACATCGCCGCGTACTACCGTGAGACGTACCACGTGATCGCGATTGACCAGCGCGGGCACGGCGAGTCCGACCACGCGGCCGACAAGGCCTACGGGACTGACGACTTCGTCGGCGACCTCGAAGGGTCCATCGACGCGCTCGGGCTCGACCGCGTGATGCTGCTGGGGCACTCGATGGGCGGACACAACACGATCGCCTACACAGCGCGGAACCCGGAGCGGGTGCGCTGCGCGCTGGTGAACGACATGCCACCCGCCTTCTGGTTCCCGAACACGCCGGAAGAGCGGGCGAAGGGTTACCCGGATGGGCAGCAGCCGGTCTTCGCCTCGGTGGACGCGTGGGTCGACAGCAAGCGCGAAGGGTCGCGGTTCACCTCCGACGAGCATCACCTGCTCACGGCAGACGCCCGGCTGAAGCAGGTCGATGGCGGCTACGCGCAGAAACACGACCCGAACGTCGCGATTCACTGGGACGCGACCGATCTCTGGGACGAGGCGCGCACGATCGAGCGACCGATCTTCTTCATCCGCGCCGGCAAATCGGAGATCCTGGACGCGATCACGGTTCAGAGAATGAACATGGAGATCCACGCGGCGCGGTCGATCGGGCTGGAGCAGTCAACGCACAGCACCTACCTCGACATGGAGGAAGAGTTCCTCTCAGCGTCCTCGCAATTCTTCGCGGCGCACAACGACTAACCTCGCGGGCGGCGGATGACGGAAGAGCCGCCCACCAGCGTCGAAGACGCAGCTCCACCGGGCCCTCGCTGGGGCGCGTTTTCGTACCCGAATTACCGCCGCTACTGG
>DASCRM010000113.1:0-7555 GCA_034406555.1 Dehalococcoidia bacterium
CTCTCGCCCTGCGAGTCGTTCAGCGCTTGACCCGGGCAGGACGCCGCTGGATGTGATCTCGTGGATTTCGCCATCAGCGATCAGTTCGCCGGCCCCTCGAAGAAGAGCGGGTAGACGCCGGGCGTGAGCGCCGCCTCCCCGGAGAACAGATCGCCGTCAGGATAGAGATCGAGAAGAAATAGACGTCTGCGCTCGCCGGCAGCACGTAGCTCCAGTCGAGCGAGACGATCGCGGGCGCGCTGGTCAGCTCGTCCGGGAAGCTCCGGTCGCTGGCACGGATCGTCGCTATCCGCTATGCGACATGAAAGTTGGACGCGCTACGACCCCTCGGCGTCGATCTCGGCCTGCAGCGCGGCCATGTGTTCTGGGTCGTGGTAACGGGCGTCGCGCTTCTCGGTGAAGGTGAGGATGCCTTCGCGGTACTCAGGCGTCTTGCGCGCCTCCAGCAGGTAGTCGTTGGCGCGCTGCCACTGCCCGCCATCCTCGGCGGTGAGGTCTTCCCACATCATTTTCTTGATACGGCGCAACGTGGACTCGGAGTTGGCGGCCATCTCCTGCGCGAGTGCGATCGCTTCCGGCAGCAGCTGCTCCGGCTCGACCACGCGCCTCACGATGCCCAGCTCGCGAGCTTCCGCCGCGTCGTAGATGCGGCCGGTGAGGATCATTTCCTTGGCGCGGTGGAAGCCGATGATACGTGGCAGCAGCCAGCTACTGCCGAGCTCCGGCACCGAGCCGATCGCCGCGAAGCGCATCGAGAAGCGCGCCTCCGTCGACGCGATGATCGAGTCGTAGAGCAGCGGGGCGGTCACGCCGATGCCGACGGCGACGCCGTTGACCGCGGCGATGATCGGCTTCAGGCCGATGATGAATTCATGGTCGAAGGGGCTGGGGCCGGGTGGCAGCTCGCTCGCGGCCGTGGAGCCGAGCGGCGAGCGGCGGTCGTTCCCGGCGCTGTAGGCGCGGCCGTTGCCGGTGGTGACGATCGCACCAACCGAGAGATCCTCGTCTGCAGCCTGGAGCGCGAGGCCGAACTCGCGCGCCATCACGTCGTTGACGGCGTTGAGTTTCGCCGGGCGATTGAAGCGGATCACACGCACGCGATCCACCTGCTCCGTCTCGATCGTGTCGTAGTCGGTCATCGTCACTCTCCTCTTCGCTGGGTGCTGTGCGTCGTCTACGGGCCCTCGTCTGCGGCCGTGCGGACCAGCCGAGGCGGGAATTGTTCGTATGGGTAACGCGCGAGCGCGGCCTCATCGAGGTCGATGCCCAGCCCCGGCGCCCTCGGTAGCTCGATGTAGCCATCCACGACATCAAACGGCGTGACGGCCACCTCGCGGCCCCACTCTTCGAGGTTCACGAAAAACTCGGTGATCAGGAAGTTGGGGATCGTCGCGGAGACTTGCAGCGTGGAGGCGAGGCCAACGGTGGTGCTGTTGAAGTTGTGCGGTGAGACGGCGACGAAGTACGGCTCCGCCATCGCTGCGATCTCCTTCAGCTCCAGGATGCCGCCGACGTTGCAGACGTCCGGGTTGATGATGTCCGCAGCCCGCTGCTCGAAAACCTCACGGAACTCGAACTTCGTGTAGAGCTCCTCGCCGGTGACGACAGGGATGTTGATCTCCGCCTTTGCCGCGGCGAGGGCATCGATATTCTCTGCGAGCACGGGCTCCTCGTACCAGAACGGCCGGTACTGCTCAATCTCGCGCGCGAGGCGCACGGCATGCATCGGCGCGAGCCGGCGGTGGATCTCGACGAGGATCTCGACATCGGGGCCGACCGCCTCGCGCACGATGCGCACGCGCTCGATCGCCTCGCGCTCCTGCGCGGTCGAAATCAGCATGCGCCATGGGCCGGGCACGGGGTCGAACTTCATGGCGGTGAAGCCACGCTCGACCATCGCCTGCGCGCTCTCCACGAGGTCTTCGTGCGATCCACCGCGCGCCCAGCCGTTGGCGTAAACGCGGATGCGCTCGCGGCAGGCGCCCCCGAGCAGTTCGTGCACCGGCACGCCCAGCCGTTTACCCGCGATGTCCCAGAGCGCCTGCTCGATGCCGCTGATCGCGCTGTAGTAGTCCATCGCCCCTCGACGGGCGGCGAAGTCGTTGTACATCGCGTCCGTGAACTGCTTGATCTGCGTCGCGTCCCAGCCGACGACGTAGCGCTCCATTTGATCGAGGTGAGCGACGATCTGCTGGTCGCGATCGCCCTGCGTGTAGCACTCGCCCCAGCCGTAGATCCCATCGTCGGTTTCGAGACGCACGAAGAGCAGGTTCTTGCTCGCCGGCGGATGCGCGAGCACGTGGCGGATGCCGGTGACGTACGGCATGAGGGCTACCTCCCAGGTGACTCAGCTCCTAGGTGAAGGAGAAGTCGAGTCCCATCTCAGCCTCGGTCTCGCGGAACCACTCGATCACCTCCGTGTGATACGGGATGCCCTCGGCGCGCCGCAATGCCTCATCCTCGGCCTCGAGCTGACCGGCGTAGAGCACGCGCTCGTGACCGGGCGCGGGCGGAGTGTCCATCAGTCCCTGCAGCAGCTCGTCCATGTGCGTTTTGAACTGCTCGATCGGGGTGAAGGCGTCGATGCGCAGCGCCATCATGTGGAAGCCCGGTTCGAGCGCCGTGAAGCCCGGCCCGAGGCCGGTGAGCACGCTGCAGAGGATGTCGACGACCGTCGCCAGCCCGTAGCCCTTGTGCGAACCGAGTTCGCGTGTCGAGCCCAGCGGCAGCAGGAAGTAGTTCTCCGGCAGGTCGGACTCTTCCATGATCGGCGTGCCGTGCTCATCGGAGATCCAGCCGGGCGCGATCTTGGCGCCGACGCGGCGGGCGAGCCGCATCTTGTTGGCCGCCACCTGCGTGGTGCCGACATCAAAGACGAACGGTGGCAACTTGCCTGCCGGCACCGCCCAGGCGAGCGGGTTAGTGCCCATGCGCGGCTCCGCAGCGAAGGTCGGCACCATCTGAAGCGAGCCGCTGGAGGACATCGCCACGCCGATCATGTCGTGCTCCAGCGCCATCATCGCGTGGTAGCCCGCGCCGCCCATGTGGCCGACGCCGTGCACGCCGACGGCGCCCATGCCGCGGACCTTCGCCTTCTCGATCGCCATGCGCATCGCGCGCGGGGCAACGTGCAGGCCCAGGCCTTCGCCGCCGTCGATCGTCGCGGTCGTCTCAGTCTCCTGCTCGATCGTGAATTCCGGGCGGGCCTCAAGCCGGCCGGAGCGATACCAGGCGACATAGGTGCGCAGCATGTTGGAGACGCCATGCGACTCCACGCCGCGCAGGTCGTTGAACATCAGCACGTCGGTGGCCTGCACCGCGTCCTCGTCGCTGAGGTCGAGGGCACGGAAGATCGCCTCGGTCGCAGCCCGCATCTCGTCGACGGGGACGTAGACGCGGTCGGCCACCGGGACTTTGAATCGCTCAAGCATTCCGTCGCTCCTCGCCGGTACCTCGCTCGGCCGGACTCTAGCACCCCGCGGGGTAGTGGCCCGTCCGGCACCCGCTAGATCTTGTAGCCGCCGTCGACGCTGATCACCTGGCCGGTGATCCCGCCGGACTCCGGCGCGGCCAGCAACGCGGCCATCGGGCCGAGCTCCTCGGGCTCGAGGATGCGGTCCAGCAGGTTGTCGTTGGCAAGGAAGGACTTCGCGCCCTCGACGTCTGTGTCGAGGCGGTCGGCGAGCCCTTCGATGCCGATCAGCTCCGTGTTCGTCCAGCCGGGGCAGAGGCAGTTGACGGTGATGCCATGCGGGGCTGCGTGCCCCGCGAGCGAGCGCGTGAAGCCGACAATCCCGTGCTTGGCGGTGCTGTACGCCAGCCCACCGCCACTGCGCTTCGCGTAGCCGGAGCCGATGTTGATCACGCGCCCGAACTCGCGCTCTCGCATCGCCGGCAGCGCCGCCCGTGTGGTCCAGTACGCGCTGATCAGGTTGAGTGTGATGTTGTCGACAAAGACGTCCTCATCGCCGGTGAAGGGGTCATGGTCCTGCGGCCCGGAGCGGGTGACCCCGCCGCCGACGTTGTTGACGAGGATGTCGATCCGGCCGAAGGCCTCGATCGTCGAGGCGACCACGCCCTGCGCCTCTGCTTGCACCATCGCGTCGGCCGGGAGCGCGAGGCCCCCGCTGCCGAGCTCACGCGCCTCGGCGACGACGGCCTCGAGCTGCGCCTCGGTACGCGCCGTGACGGCGATCGTCGCGCCCTCGCGGGCCAGTTCCAGCGCGATCGCCCGGCCAATGCCGCGGCCGCCGCCGGTCACGAGCGCCACGCGCCCATCAAGTCTGCCCATCGTCGCCTCCTCCACTCGCACGAACCGTCCGTTAACGGTGCCGCGGCGCAGCGTAGCGCGAATGCGAGGAGCCGTGGCGCTGCGCTACCGGAGACGGGGCGTCCCCGTCGCGCTCCCTCACGTCGGAAGCCGGGTCAGCTGCCTATATTGTGCCTGCCGTGCGGGGGCTCCTGTCCCTCCTCGACCGGACCAGTGCAAATCTAGTGGCGACCAAGGAACTGAAGAACGTGCTGGTCGTTGAGAACGAGCCGGGCAGTGCGCGCCTGCTCGCGACGATCCTCGGGGAATTGAGCGACGACGTTCAGATCGCCGCCACCAGCTCGGCTGCGCTCGACGCGCGGGCCGATGACGAGTTCGACCTCGTCACACTGGACATCGGGCTGCCCGGCCTCTCCGGCATCGAGCTGCTGCCGCACGTCCGTGAGCTCACGAACGCCCGGTGATCATGGTCACTGCCCACGGCGACGTGTCGGCGCTCGTGGAGGCGCTGGCGGCGGGTGCTGGCGACTTCATAATGAAGCCGTGCGGCCGGCGGCGTTCATCGCTCGCGCTCGTGCGCTGCTGCGGCGGCCAAACCAGGCCGGCGCGCCGGCGGCGCCCGACCGCTACTCCGACAGCAACATCCTGGTCGACTTCGACCGCAATGTCGTGATCACGAAGCGCGGGGACGAGACGCTGGCGAAGACCGAACGCCGCCTGCTGGAGTACCTGATCGCGAACCCCGGGCGCGTCAGCACGCAGCAGGAGCTGCGAGGCGCGATCTGGGGCAGCGAGGAGTACGAACTCGCGAACCTGCATGTGTATATTGGCTACCTGCGGCAGAAGCTGGAGCCCGACCCCCAGACCTCGCAGTACATCGTGACGCACCATGGGATCGGCTACGAAGCCACGACGCCGGACGAGGCGACGCTTCCACCGACCAGCTAGCGCCGGAACGGCCTCGCGAGGGCGTTACGCGACGAGCACGCGCTCGATCGACTGGATGCGCGCCAGCGCACCTCGGCCGCGTCGCTGGGCCGGTCTTCCGACGCCTTGGACGCAGGTCGAGGATCAGCGCATCGAGTCCCGGGGGGCACTCAGCGACGAGTTCGCTCGGTGCTGACGCTTCGCCCTGGAGCTGTTGCCCGGCGATCGTCCACGGGTTGTCACCGGTGAACGGCGGCTGTCCGCAGATCATCTCGTACCTCAGCGCGCCGAGCGCGTAGAGGTCGGAGCTCTGCGTGACCTCGGTGCCGAGCACCTGCTCGGGCGGCATGTAGCTGACGGTGCCACGCAGCATCGCACCGCCGTCCATCGTCAGGCGCGTGCGGTCGAGCCAGAGCGCGATGCCGAAATCGCCGACCTTCGCGCGACCGTCCTCGGTCAGCCAGATGTTTGCTGGCTTGAGGTCGCGGTGGACGACGCCCTGACTGTGTACGAAGTGCAGGCCCGAGGCGACGTCGGAGGCGACCTCCAGCGCTCGGTCGACCGGGAGGCGCATGCCGCAGTCGCCATTGATGATCTCGTCGAGTCCGCCGCCGGCATCAGCTCCATGACGATACATGGCTCATCGTGGTGCTCCGCGGCATCAAGCACGGTGACGACGTTCGGGTGTTCGCCCAGCTCCATCATCTCGCGCGTCTCTCGGAAGAACCGCTCGCGGGCGGAGGTGCCGAAGGAGCCGCCGCTGAAGACGCCGCCCGCGACCGGGCGGTCGGTCCCGGGGTCGTTGGTCTCGTCGACGCGCTTGCTGGAGCCCTCGCCGATCTGGCTGACCAGCTGGTAGCGGCCGACCGGCATCGGCGACTTGCGACGCAGGCGGGTCACGAGTTCTGCGATCTGCACGATGTGGAAGGGCTTGCTGAGGTATTCATCCGCACCGGCCGCCATCACGCGCTCGCGATCTTCCTGCGTGGAGAGTGCCGTCACGATCGCGATCGGCGGGGAGCGCAGCCTCTCGTTCTCGCGCGCGGCGCGCGTCACCGCCAGCCCGTCCATGCCGGGCATCATCACGTCCATGATCGCGAAGTCGAAGTCGGACTCCTGCAGCGCCTGAAGCGCGCTGGTCCCGTCCTTCGTGTAGCAGACTCCTTCGTGTAGCAGACATCGTGGCCACACGCTTCGAGAATTGAGGCGAGTAGCCGCCTGCTCTTCCCGTCGTCTTCGGCCACAAGCACCCGGGCGGTCGATGCCTGCGTGACGCGCGGCTGCCGTCGCCGAGGCGAATGGTGCTCGCTGGGTCGGACAATTTGTGTCTCAGGGACAAATTAGAACAGTTGAGCGGCAACTTCGAGGCTCCCCGTGGCGTTGACTGTTATGTGACGGTCGAAGGATCGGGCGGCGGGTTCTTGAACCTGCTGTTTCCGGTCGAACAGGATTGAGGCCCCCGGGTCTCGTCTGTTTGTGCCACTTTCCTTCGATCAGCAAGCGAGAAGAACGGGGTCGTTGGTGGCGTTTCGCTCGAGCGACGGTACCAGCTTCCCCGCAGGGGGAGAGGGGCAACACCGAAGGTAACAATTATGAAAATCGAGATTGATTGTTCCTAGGAGGAACATTTTGAAATTCATTAGGAAAACCGCATGGTACGGGGTACCCGTCACCATCGCGGCAATCATGGCAGTGGCGATGCTGTTCGCCGGGCCGGCCGACAAGGCCAACGCGGCAGTCAACGCGCTGGTGCTGACTGGCGTCAACGCACCGACGCAGATCGCAGGTCTCACTGAGACCTGGACGGTCACGGCAACCTATACGGACGCCGACGCGGCGGACGCCGACCTGGCCGCGGGCGACACGCTCATGTGGACGCTGGCGACGGGGATGACCTTTACCGACCCGACCCCGACGATCGGTTTCACCGGCGCCGGGTGGGTAGGTGGTGCGGCCTGCACCGCTGACGGGACGACGGCTGCTCAAGTTCTGACCATCACGGTTCCGGCCGGCTGTAGCACGAATGCCAGTGACAACGTGAACATTGACTTCACGGTGGCAGGTATCAGCAACGGGCCATCGAATCAACACGCGGTGACCGCCTTCGCGCTGGACGTGACCAACGCCGCTGGCGCCAACGATGACGGTGTCGCTGACCTGAACAATGCCGCTATTGTGGCGGTCACTAACATCGCGCTGAGTACAAGTGCCATCAGCATCCCGGCAGACGGGGCCAGCACCGTGCTGATCTCGCTCACTGCTGAGGGTGCAGTTACCAACACCGGTGGTGGTTTGCTCAGCTTGAGCACCGACAACGGCAAGTTCCTGACTGTACCGGCGCCGACTGATGGTAACGTC
>DASCRM010000114.1:0-8583 GCA_034406555.1 Dehalococcoidia bacterium
CCGTCTCCGCAACATCGACGGTTTGAACGCCAGGGTGCAGGTAGTCCACGTCGGGACGGTAGCCCGTCAACTCGAGCGCCGGCTCCGGAGTCTCGCCAGCGCCGACCAGGAAGATCGGTGTGCTCAACATGAGCCCGTACCTGACGCGGCCGAGCGCCTGCTGCTTGCTCTCGGGCAGTCCGGGGATAATTTGACTGACGACGGGCGCCGGCGTCGCGACGATCACACGGTCGGCCGTGACCTCACGCTCCTCGCCGGCGTTCTGATAGGCGATGCGGGCGGCGCTGCCTCCTGACGACGGTTCGATGTGGCTCACGAAGGCGTCGACCTGAATACACTCGTCCCCCACGATCGCAGCGACGCCCAGCGCGATCTGGTGCGTACCGCCCATGACGATCGAAGGCCCCCTGCCCGTGTGCGGCACCTCATCCGTCGACCACGGCGTCGACCACTGATCGCCGTGAAGGATCAACGCACCGTGCAGCGAGACCTCGAACGTGGAGGCGGTCATCATGCTGCCCATCCACCGCTCATAGGAGCCGAGCGCCTCCTCGCTGATATCGCCGAGAAATTCGGCCATCGTCTGGTCGTCGAGCTCTGGGAGCGTCTCGTCACGAGGGTCTGCAGCCTCAGCGTCGAGCCGCCGGTCGGTCTCGGCCACATCGGCGGCGGCCTCTCGGCTGAGCGTCGGCCGCTGGGCGAGTCCGCCGCCCATTACGCGATTTTCCAGGGTGCAGCCGACCTCTTTCGCGAGTTCGGTCATACGTACCTTGTCGTCGTTCGTGATGGCCTGAGCGCCGACATTCGCCCAGTGTCCACGCCACTCACGTGAGAGCGTGCGCCCACCAACCACCGACTCCGACTCGAGAATCAGCAGACGACGGTGTCGGAGACGCATCGCCGCTGCCATGCCGGCGATGCCCCCTCCCACGATCACCACTTCATAGTGTTCGGCACCACTACTCATTGCTGCCTCCTTGTGGATCGCGCGAACTGGGCACCCAGCCCGATGTGCGCGTGGCGCAGCATATCGTCTTGATGAAGATGCGACGAGGTGTCACTTCTCTCGGAGAGTACCCCCCGGTCGCACCCGAGCTCTAGGCGAGGGCGACACTCTGTCACGTATGCTGCACCCACGCCGAGCCTGCGCGGCATTCGTCCCCAGGATCGGGTCGGCGTCACCTGGAGAGCGACATGTTCACACTCGATGGCAAAGCGATCGTGATCACTGGAGCCGGCAAGGGCATCGGCCGATCGATCGCCCTCGCGTTCGCCGAGCAGGGCGCGAACCTCGTCCTGCTGGCCCGCACCCAGAGCGACCTCGAGGAGGTCGCCGAGCTCGCCCGTGAGCGTGGCGTGCGGGCAGTCGTGGCGCCGACGGACGTCACTGACATCGATGCGTTCCGTACGTCGATCGACCGCTGCATCTCAGAATTCGGGAAGATCGACGTCCTCGTCAACAACGCTGGCGGCGGCCATCCGGGAGCGCGTGGGACGGTGCTCGACGTGAACGAGGAAGGCTGGGACGGCACCTACTTGCTCAATGCAAAGGCCGCCTTCTTCGGCCTCCAGCACGCAGCTCGCGCGATGCGTGACGGCGAGACCGGTGGATCGATCATCAACATCATCTCGATCGACGGTGTGTGGCAAGCTCCCGAATCATCGATCTACGGATCGGCAAAGGCGGCGCTGCGCAGCCTCACGGCAGTCTCGGCGGTAGAGCTCGGGCAACACAACATTCGGGTCAATGCGATCGCGCCGGGCCTGATCGACACCCCGCTTGTGTCGCGCTGGATGCCGACGCCGGAGTGGCGAGAGTGGCGTGCCTCGTTCTATCCCCTCAACCGAGTTGGCCTGCCCGAAGACATCGCCGCGGCCGCAGTGTTCTTCGCGAGCGACGAGTCAGAATGGATCTCAGGCGAGACGATGGTGGTCGCCGGGGGGAACCCTCAGACGAGCAACATCTCCTTCTTCATGCACGAGGTGAATCCGCTTCCCGATTCAGTTCGCGGCGCGCGCCCTTGAGTCCTGTCTCACGGTCCTGGCGGTTCCATCGCGGGATCAGATAGCACCACCAGACCAGCCTCGGGACCTGTTGGCAGTACTGGTGACCGATGGGCTCAAATCGATCCACTGAGGCCGAAAATAACTAGTCTTGATCACCTTTTTCGAGTCTGAAGATCAAGATCACGCCTGATTCGCGGTTCGACTCGGCGGAACCGTGAGCATATGGGCGGATAGGCGAGGATCGTGCCGTGAGCGACAGACCGTCAGAGTCTCGACCTCTAACGATGCTGCTGTTCGGCGGAGTGTTGCTGGCGCGCCGGGAAGGATTCGAACCCCCCAACCCTCAGATCCGAAGTCTGTTGACCATCACACTTAAGATCTGATAGCCATCTCGCGGGGCGACAAGCCCCGTCCGGGTCTAGCCCCGATCTCGTTTCTCCCTCGCCCGCTATAATAACATAGTTATCACTATCATAACTCTGTTTATATCCTGCTGTGTCTGGCAGAGACCTTCACGGCAAGATGCGGTAACCTTCGTGCTCTGATTCCGCGCCCCGCTCTGGGTCGGTCGTGTGCGCGTCGCTTCGCAGGCCGACGGGGTTTCGAGTCACTTCAGCACGTGCACCAACCGATCTCCGCTGCGGGATGAGGATTCGTATGACCACGGACACCACCACCGTCGCCGCCGACGCCCCTCGCAACGGCCCCGAGCTGCTTCGCCTCTCCCAGCACACCGTCGAGATCGTTTCCGACTCCGGCGAAGGCGCGCAAAAGTGTGGCCAGATCTTCGGCACCGTCTCCGCGAAGATGGGCAACGGTATCTGGACCGTCGAGATCATCCCGGCCGAAATCGAGCCGCCCCCTCGCACCATCGACGGCGCCAGCGGCAACCGCATCCGCCTCGGTTCCGGCCCTGTCACGAACTGGGGAGACCGCACGAACGTCGTCGTCGCCTTCAACGAGCAGGCGCTGCTCAGCCGGCACCGGCTGGACGCCCTTGCCGACGACGCGGTGATCCTGATTGAGAGTGCGTGGGCCACCCACCGCGATGAAGCGATCCGTGCACAGTGGGCAGAGGCGACGGAGGAACTCGCCGCCACCAGCTACCGCATCATCGAAGTGCCGATGGAAGCGCAGTGCCTGACACTGGTCGACGACGCCCGCCTCGGGAAGAACATGTTTGCGCTCGGTCTGCTCACCTGGCTGTACCGCCGCGACAAGGCCCTCGTCTACGAACAGATCGCCGATGCTTTCAAGGCCAAGCCGCAGGTCGTATACGACTCGAATATCAGTCTACTCGAACTCGGCCTGAAATGGGCCGAGGATCATCTCGATTTCCAGGTCGACGTGCCCCGCAACCTGAGGACCGAGCCGATGGTTGTCATGAACGGCAACCAGGCGGCTGCCCTCGGCGCGGTCGCCTCCGGCATGGAATTCGCGGCGATGTACCCGATCACCCCGGCGACTGCCGTCTCCCATTACCTCAGCGAGATGTTCGAGCGCTTCGGCGGCATCGTGCATCAGGCGGAGGATGAGATCGCTGCGGCTGGCGTGGCCACCGGCGCCTCGTACGCGGGCAAGGTCGCCTTCACGATCACTTCGGGCCCCGGACTCTCGCTCAAGACCGAATTCCTCGGCCTCGTCGTGATGACCGAGACGCCGCTCGTCGTGCTCGACGTGCAGCGCGGCGGGCCGTCGACCGGCCTGCCGACGAAGGTCGAGCAGTCAGACCTGCTCCCCGCCACCTTCGGCCAGACCGGAGACAGCCCGCACGTGGTGATGGCGCCGGCAACGATCGAGGAATGCTTTCACATCATGATCACGGCCCGCCAGATCGCGGAGCAGTTCCGCACGCTCGTGGTCGTACTCTCCGACGCCAACCTCGCCACGGGCGCGCAGCCGTTTCCGCGGCCCGAGCCTGAGGCGGCCTGGCTCGCGCCACCCCCGGACCTCTCGCCGGCACCGCCGGACGTTCGTCCCTACGAGTGGGACGAGCAGACCGGACTCTCGCGGCGCTTCATCCCCGGCCAGCCGGACGGCATGTTCACGCTCACCGGTCTTACCCACGATGAGCGCAGCTACGTCGGGTACGACCCGCAGACCCACCAGCACGGCTCGGCGATGCGCAGCCGCAAGATGGCGGTACTCCAGCAGTCCTTGCAGACGCCGCCGGTCTTCGGCGACGAATCGGGCGACCTGCTCGTCGTTGGCTGGGGCAGCACGAAAGGCGCGATCGAGGAGGCCATCGACCGCGCACGCGATCAGGACCACTCCGTCTCGTCGCTGCACCTCACGTTCCTCTCCCCGCTACCCCCGGGGTTGAAGGAGATATTCCAGCGCTTCCAGCGGGTGATGACCGTCGAGATCAACTACAGCGACGACCCCGACGCGCCGTTCATCACGGAGGAGAACCGCCGCCGGGGTCAGCTCTCGTGGATGCTGCGCGCCTCGACGCTCGTCGATATCGAATGCTGGACACGTGTGCTTGGCGAGCCGCTCCGTCCAGGAATGATCCACGAGGCCATGCTCGCCCAGCTACGCGCTGATGGCTCCGACGATGCTTCGGAAGGAGGCGACTAATGGTCGCACTCGGATCCTCGCTGCTCTCACTCTCGCCAGAGACGCAGCGCGAATACACGATGATGGACTACGAGAGCCAGATGCCCCGTTGGTGTCCCGGTTGCGGTGACTCCTCCGTGCTCGTCTCGATGCAGCGTCTGCTCGCTGATGAGGGCATGGCGCCCGACCAGACCGTCTTTGTCTCCGGGATCGGCTGCTCCGGCCGGTTCCCCCACTACCTGAACACGTACGGCTTCCACGGTCTGCACGGCCGTGCTCTGCCGGTGGCGACGGGTGTGAAGCTGCACCGGCCGGACCTCAACGTTTTTGTCGTGATGGGGGATGGCGACTGCATGTCCATCGGGGCGGGCCACTGGGTCCACGCCACCCGCTACAACACCGACATGGTCGCGCTGCTGCTCGACAACAACGTCTACGGGCTGACGAAGAATCAGACCTCGCCGACGACGCCGCAGGGTCATCCGACGCTCACGCAGCCGGGAGGTTCATACCTGCCGCCGATCAACCCGATCGCGGCGACACTCGGCATCAGCAACGCCTCGTTCGTGGCGCAGACTGCGGAGTGGTTGCCCCCACACCTCTACGCCACGCTGCAAGCCGCCGCGCGCCACAAGGGTTTCTCCTTCGTGAGCATCATGCAGCGTTGCCCGAAGTTCACCGATGGCATCTTCTCCGAGTACATCCAGCATCCCGAGAAGATCGAGCTGTTGGAGCACGAGAACGGCGTCACGGTCCCGGTGCTGGAGCGCACGCACAAGAACAGCCGACGTCACGACCCGAGCGATCTCGACGCTGCTCGCTCGCTCGCCGAGGACAGCGACGTCCTGCGGCTGGGCATCTTCTACCGCGACGACGACCGCCCGACGTACGAAGACATGCGCTCCGTGCCCAAGCACTCGACGCAGGAGAAGCTGGCGCTGCTTTCGGAGGAGTTGGACCGCCATGCCATCTGAGTCATCCGAGTCCGTCGACGGTGGCGACGTACGCACCCGTGCAGCGCTGGATAGCCTCGCCGGGAGAATCGAGGCATTCCGTTCCGCCGTTGCGCTGACCGCTGATCAACTGCGTGGCTACGTCGCGCAGGGTGGCCAGGACGACGCCACTGCGGCATCGCGCGCCGCGCTCGGCAAGTTCGCCGCTGGCCGCATCGATGCGGCCCGCCTCTCGCAGTTCGTCGCCGCCACCGCTCCCACGCAGGACGACAACTGGGTCGAACCCGTCGGGCGAGCGCTCGAGGTGCTTGAGCAAATCGACGCCGCAGGCGAGAGGCTGTTCCAGGTACGTGTCGAGCCCGGCGCGGACCTGCGCTCGGCTGTCGAGCAGGCGCTCGCGAACGCCGGGCGGGGTTTCGCGGCGGCGCGACTAGCCGACCTCGCTCGCTCCGGGCGCTACGAGGGCGCGGCCCACGACGCTCTGCTTGCCTCGTTCCCCTTCCGACGCTGGAGCAGCGCCGAACGTAACCTCGCGCCGCCACTCGTGGTGGAACTGCGCGGCGGCGACCTCCAGGCCGCGGCACTGGCCGACTACCTCGACGGCTCGCAGGCATTCGTGCTGCTCGTCGATGGCCACACGCCCCCCGCGCCGCTCGCCCGCCTGCTCACGCCCGGCGTGCTCGCGATCCAGGCCGAGAGCGAGGAAGCGCTCGCGCGCATCGCCGACGTCACCGCACCGGTAGTGGCCGCGCTGCTGCCGTCTGGCGCCGCACTGTTCGTTCACGAGCCCGCGACCGGGGATGGCCTCGGGAAGCTGGACGTCGAATTCCTGCCCCAGGACGACCCGCGCCAGCCGATCGGCGTTCGCTCGTCGTTCCAGCAGCGCGAAGAGCTACGCCTCCTCCATGCGCTCGCGGTGTCGATGCCCGCGCCGGCCGCTGGCCCGACGACGGACCCGTCTGAGGTCGCTCCGGACACGGCAAGCGTCAACGGGTCGGTACCGCCGGCAGCACCGGCGCAGGGAAATCCGGCGGACACGCTGGCGGCCTGGCTGCTGAGCCGGGCGGACCTCTCCAACCTCGACGCGGAGGAGCAGTAGCGACAGCGGCCCTCTGTCGGCAGTCCGAGCCGGCGCGGGCCTGACATTACATGGCACCAGGTTCACCCGGTTCGCTCCGGGCGAAACACGGCGGAAGTGGCAGAACGATGAGCACCAGCAACGAAGACACCGTCGAGGCGGCCGCAGCGGTCGCAAGCACCGAGGCTGAGCCGAAGCACCCCGGCATCCCGGTGGCGGAGGACGGCAGTGGCGCCGTCGTACACGTCGAGGCTGCCGCCAGCGAGGGTGCAGGTGCCTACCCGATCACCCCGTCGACGCAGATGGGTGAGGGCTGGGCAGTGGCGGTCGCTGCTGGCCAGACGAACGTCAACGGTCGTCGCCTGATCTTCTTCGAGCCGGAGGGCGAGCATGCCGCCGCTGCCGTCACCGCCGGCATGAGCATGACAGGCCTGCGCGCGACCAACTTCTCAAGCGGCCAGGGCGTCGCCTACATGCACGAGTCGCTCTACGCCGCCGCCGGCAAGCGCCTCACGTACGTGCTGAACGTCGCGGCGAGGGCGATGACCAAGCACGCGCTGAACGTGCACGCTGGCCACGACGACTACCACGCCGTCGACGACACGGGCTTCTTTCAGCTCTTCGCGAAGGACGTTCAGCACGTCGCTGACCTCACCGCGATCGCGCACCGCATCGCCGAACTGGCGCTCACGCCGGGTATCTGCGCACAGGATGGGTTCCTCACGAGCCACGCGATCGAATCGATCCGCCTGCCGGAACGCGAACTGATCAAGGAGTACCTCGGCGACCCGGCGGACATGATCGACACGCCGACGGCCGCGCAACAGCTGACGTTCGGGTCACAGCGCCGCCGCATCCCGGAGATGTTCGACCTCGACTACCCCGCGATGCTCGGCCCGGTGCAAAATCAGGACTCCTTCGCCCAGGGCGTCGCAGCGCAGCGGCCGTTCTACCTCGACCACCTCACGGAGCTAGCGGACCGGGCCCTTGACGAGTACGCGCAACTGACCGGACGCCGCTACGAGCGCGCGATGGGCTACCGGCTGGACGACGCCGAGTACGTGCTCGCGGGCCAGGGCTCGGTGGTTTCGAACGCGGAGGCGGTCGCCGACTACCTACGCGAGACGCGCGGGCTCAAGGTCGGCGTGCTCAACCTCGTGATGTTTCGCCCCTTCCCGTCTGATCTCGTCACCAAGCTGCTGCTCGGCAAGCGCGGCGTCGCCGTGCTGGAGCGCGTTGACCAGCCGCTCGCCGTCGACCCGCCAATCCTGCGCGAGATCCGCGCCGCCATGTCGAAGGCCACTGAGAACGCCCGCGCCGCGGGAACCCCTCCCCACGCCGGGATCGCCGACGTGCCCGCCAACGAGATGCCCGAGTTCTACGCCGGAGGGTTCGGCTTCGGCAGCCGTGACCTCCAGCCCGGCGACCTGATCGCCGCCGTCGATAACATGATCGAAGGCGGCGCCGGTCGTCGTCACTTCTACCTCGGTATCGATTTCATCAAGCAGGACTCCGGCGTCGAGGCCGTCGATTCGTGGCAGCAGGAGGTGCTCGAGCAGTACCCGGACGTCGCCGGATTGAATCTCCAGCCGACCGAGTGGCCGAGCTTGCTGCCGGAGGGCTCCATCTCGCTGCGCATCCACTCGATCGGTGGCTGGGGCGCGATCACGACGGGCAAGAACCTTGTGCTCACCGCGTTCGAGTTGCTCGGCCTGCACGTGAAGGCCAACCCGAAGTACGGCTCCGAGAAGAAGGGTCAGCCCACGACCTTCTTCGGGACGATCAGCCCCGAGCCCGTGCGCCCGAACGCAGAGCTCAAGCGGGTCGACGTCGTGCTCTCGCCCGATCCGAACGTCTTCGGACACTCCGATCCGCTCGCCGGCCTCAGCGAGGGCGGCGCGTTCGTGATCCAGAGCGAAATGGAAGCGGGCGAGTTGCTCGCGTCGCTGCCGCCGGCCGCGCAAAGCGCGATCCGCGAACGCAACA
>DASCRM010000115.1:0-21238 GCA_034406555.1 Dehalococcoidia bacterium
CGCCGCCCTGCCCGAGCGTCACCACCGAGGGCAGTCCCGCCTCGTCGCTCTGCACGCGCACCGGCCTCGGCAAACCAAGCGGCCGCAGTGCATCGGTTCGCCGGGGTTGGTCAGTCACGGGCATCAGCATCCTTCGACAGACTCAGGACGAGGGGGCAGGCCACACACATGAGAAGGCGAATGGGCAGTTCAATCCGAGGCGGAGCCTTCCAATTCCAATCCAAATCGGGGGTGTAGGGGGCTCCAACCCAAAAGACACAGCACGGCGCAGCCGCGGCCACTTCCCCTCCCCTCATGGGTCATAGTCGAGCAGCGCATGGCGGCGCTCCGGGATGCGGCTCCACGGCTCGACCTCCACGACCCGTGCCACCGGCGACTGCCCGTAGCGCACCTTCATATGGCGCACCATCGCGTCCAGTTGCTCGCGGCAGCGTGCGCGATCGGTGAAGAACCCCTGCTGACGGCCGCTCTCCGCCGTCAGCCCACCGAGCTCAAGCTCCAACTCCGCGATCGGCCCCGGGTAACCGGCGTATTCGAGATGCGGACGGATCGAGGTCCAGAGCCGCTCACGATCGCCGGTCGGCTCCTTCATCGTCTGCGTGCGCTCCCAGAGGTGACCGTCCTCCGTCACCGCCCGTAGCCGCACCACGCGCACGAAACGCCGCGAGGCCCGGGGCTGCCGCAGCGCGCGGCCGAGCAGTTGCTGCATCGTCACCTGTACCGTCTCGCGGCTGACCAGCGGTGGCTGCGCCTCGGCGTGCTCGACCACGCGCTCGCGGGCGAACGGCTGAGGCCGCAGCGGGGTCGGGTCTTCGCCTCGCGCAGCCAGCCAGGCGCGGCCACCGGCGACGCCGAACTGCGCCTGCACCGCGTGTCGGGGCAGAGTCGCGAACTCGCCCAGCGAGGTGATCCCCAGCAACCGCAGCCGCTCGTGCCGCTCCGCATCCAGCGGCAGCCACTGCGCGGGCTTGTCCGCGAGGAACTCGCCTGCCTGGTCCGGCTCGATACGCAGTGCCACACCGGCCGGAACACTGCGAGCGGCCGCGTAAGCGGTGAAGCGACGCTCTGCGACACCGAGTCGAGGCGAAAGTGCCACGGGCGCGGCGCGCAGGATCGCACGCTCGATCAGCTCAGGGTCGGGATAGAGGCCTTCAAGCCCAACGAGATCGGCGAGGACGGTGCCCGGTTCGACCTGTGCCACCCGCGGGCTGACCGCCGCCATCGCCCCCACCAACGCATCGGCCATGCGCGCGGTGCGAGCCGGGTGCGGGTCGAGCACGCCGAGTGTTGGGCAGTACGCGACCGCCTCGCGCAGCGTCATGCCGGGCCGCACACCTCGCTGCTGCGCCTCGGGCGTCGCGTCCTCGACCCGCCGCCCGGCGACGTCGGCGAGCGCGACCGGATCGCCCGCGAACGCAGGGCGTTCCGCCAGCTCACAGGCCAGCGCAAAAGAAGGGACAAGCAGGCAAGCGATTGACATCATGACCCCCGCCGAGAGGCGCAGGGATAATAATAGAACACACGTTCTAAAGCAAGTTGCCAGCTGTATGCGCAGCTCGGGTCGCGAGGATTCGCGTGCCCTACTTCGGTTTCGGCACGTCCACGAAGCTCGGCGGCGGGTCACCATCGCGCGCGGCCTGCAGGCACAGCTTGCAGTAGCCCGCATCACCGGCGGTCTGCCCGACGGGGCGGTTACAACCCTTGCAGCGACGGTTTCCACTCGGCATGACGCCCGAAATGATACCGTAGCCTGCCCGCTTGCCCGTGCTACGTCAGCGCGCGCTCCACCGCCGCCTGCCAGCCCGCGTAGAGTTCGTCCCGCTGCCCGCCAACCATCGAGGGCTCGAAGACCGTCATCTCGGCGTCCACCAGCCGGGCGAACTCGTCGCGGTCGCGCCAGAAGCCGCTGGCGATGCCTGCGAGGCCCGCCGCGCCTCGTGCAGTCGCCTCCAGCTCGGCCGGTCGTTCGACGGGGATGCCGAGCATGTCCGCCTGGAACTGCATCAGGAAGTCGTTGCGGCTCGCCCCGCCATCGACACGCAGCACGTCGAGCGCGAGCTGCGAGTCCGCCGCGAAGCAGTCGACGACCTCGCGGGTCTGATACGCGATCGCCTCCAGCGCCGCGCGCACGATCTGCGCCCGCCCCGTGCCGCGCGTGAGACCGGTCAGCAGACCGCGGGCGGCCTGATCCCAGTGCGGGGCACCGAGGCCGGTGAAGGCCGGCACGAGATAGACACCGCCGCTGTCGGGCACAGAGGTGGCCAGCGCCTCGCTCTCCTCCGCGGTCTCGATCAGCCCCAGCCCATCGCGCAGCCACTGCACCGTCGCGCCGGCCGAGAAGACGCTGCCCTCCAGCAGGTAATCGACAGCGCCGTCGATACCCCACGCCGCACTGGTCAGCAGACCGCTCGAGGATGGCCGCGGCTCGCTGCCGGTGTTCAGCAGCAGGAAACAGCCGGTGCCGTAGGTGTTCTTTGCATCGCCCGGCGCGAAGCAGCCCTGTCCGAAGAGCGCGGCCTGCTGGTCGCCCGCGACACCGGCGATCGCCACCTCCTCGCCCAACCACTCCGCGTCGGCCGTGCCGAACGCGCCACTCGAATCGCGCACCTCCGGCAGCATCGCCTTCGGAATATCGAGCGCCGCGAGCAGGGTCTCGTCCCAGCCGCCCTCGAGGTTGTAGAGCATCGTCCGCGAAGTGTTCGACTGGTCGGTGGCGTGCACCGCGCCCTTGGTCAGCCGGTGGATCAGCCATGAATCGACCGTGCCGAAGGCCAGCTCGCCGCGTTCGGCACGCGCCTGCGCCCCGTCGACGGCATCGAGGATGAAGCGCAGCTTCGTCGCCGAGAAGTACGCGTCGATCGGCAGGCCGGTGCGGGCACGCACGTCGTCCTCGATGCCGCGCTCGCGCAGCTCGTCGCAGATCGCGGCCGTCTGTCGCGACTGCCAGACGATCGCGGGATAGATCGGCGCACCCGTCGCGCGGTCCCACACCAGCGAGGTCTCGCGCTGGTTGGCGATGCCGATCGCGGCGAGGTCACCCGCCGAGGCACCCGCCTGCGTCAGCGCGCCACGCGCGGCGGCGAGTTGCGACTGCCATATCTCGGCGGGGTCGTGCTCCACCCAGCCCGGCTGCGGAAAGTGCTGCGTGAACTCGCGCTGGTCGCTGGCGACCACCCGCCCCTGCTCGTCGAACAGCAGCGCCCGCGACGACGTCGTGCCCTGGTCCAGCGCGAGCACGTAGCGACTCATGCGTCCTCGCTGCTCCTCGGCACCCGGCTACGCCGTCGAAGCGACGAGCTGCTCGCTCGCCTCCCACAGCCGCCGCGCGCTCTCTTCGTCGTACGACGCCTCGGAGGACGCAATGGCCTTGCTCTTCGCGAAGTAGCGCCCGCTGACGCCATCGACCTCCGGCGATGTAGCGAGATGGATCGAAGTGCGGGCTCCCTTCGCCGACGAGAGCGCGAGTAGCCGTGTCAGTCGATTGGCGAGCCACAGCGCCCGCCCCATGGGCCCCGTGTTGGCGAGCCCGAAGCGGGTGCCGACGACTCCGGGGTGCAGGCAGTTCGCCGTGACCTCGCTGCCCTCAAGACGGCGAGCGAGTTCGTATGTGAAGAGCACGTTCGCAAGCTTCGACTGCCCGTAAACGCCCATCCCGTAGCGCCGCTCATTCTGGAGGTCGTTGAAGTCGAGCCGAGCTCTCGCATGTGCGGCCGAGGACACATTCACGATCCGAGCCGGTGCACTTGCACGGAGCCGGTCCAGCAGCAGTTCGGTCAGCAGGAAGTACGCGAGGTGGTTGAGCGCAAACGTCTGCTCCAGGCCGTCCACAGTGATCTCTCGCCGCGTGCGTATCACTCCCGCGTTGTTCACCAGCACATGGAGCGAGTCGTGACGGGCGAGCACCTCCGCAGCGAGGTGGCGCACCCCTGCCTGAGAGGAGAGGTCCGCGACGACAAGGTCGACATCGCCGCGTGGGCTGGCTTCGCGCACGGCGTCTGCGGCCGCTGCACTGCGTCCGGGATCACGACCGTGCATCACGACGGTCGCACCCATGCGAGCCAGTGCGAGCGCGGTCTCGCGGCCGATCCCCGAACTCGCCCCGGTAACGAGGCAGACTCGACCTTCCATGAGACGGACCGGATCCGCCGTCATGCGCCCGCCCGCATCTCATACAGCGCCACCGGCTCGTCGAAGCCCTTCAGCGTCGCGTCGCCCAGCAAGGTGAACTCGAACGTCTTGCCCTCGCAGAGCTGCCGTACGACGTCCGAGACGAGCACCTGCCCCGGTTCGGCGCGGTCGCCGATGCGCGCGGCCTCGATCACCGAGAGCCCGAACAGGTCGTCGTCCTCCGCGATCGGCTCGCCGGCGTTGAGGCCGATGCGCACGCGCTCCTCAGCACCATCGAGGTCGCGCTGCATTTGCAACGCCGCTGTCACGGCCGCCACCGCCGAGGGGAACGACGCCATGATCCCGTCGCCGGTGTGCTCCACCTCGCGGTCACCGTGCTCCTCGAGGGCAGCTCGAACGGCGTCGTTGTGGCCCCGCAGCAGCTCCTGAGCGCCCTCGTCGCCGAGCCCCTGCGTAAGCTCCGTCGAGCTTTCGAGGTCGGTGAAGAGGATCGTTTGGAAGCCGCCAGCCGGGCCAGCGGCAGCAGACCCGCTGCGCCCGGCGGCGAGTGCCTCATTGAAGAATGACTCGACGCGCTCCATCCCCCCGGATCCTCGAGGTAGGAGCTGCAGCTGTGAGTCGGGGATGGTCGTGGCCGATTCCTGCGTGACCTCCACATCAATGAAGAGGTCATCCGTAAGCGACCAGACGAGCGTGGGTACCGAGATTGAGGGAAGCAGGTCGGTGACATCGTGTAAGACGATGGCAGCTAGATATTCGAGATACGTCGACTGCTCGCATGTCTCACGCATCAGCTGCGCGGCGGCCTCTGGCCACTGAGCTGCAGCACCCACCATGCGCGCGAACATCTGGGAAGCGAGCTCCCAGTCGCCACGCAGCCCGTCGAGATACCCGGCACCCCGTTGACCACTCAAATAGTCGGCGCCTCGCGCCCAGCTGCGAACAAGGCAGAGCGCGCGAACCCTTTCGTGATTTTCTGCCGCGAATCTCAACGCGACCGGGCCAGCCGTCGCCTGCGCGTAGATCGAGAAGGCCTCGATGTCGAGCGCCCCCACTACCGCGTTCAGCTCGCGGACGAGTCCCTCAAGTGAGAAGTCGTACTTGTCCCGTTGCGACAGGCCGGCCCCAAGATGATCGTAGAACACCGCTGTGTGTCCGCCGAGCGCTTGCAGCCACAGTTCCGTCGCCCTGCTACGAGAAAAATTGCTCGTCGCGAGCGTGTTCGGCGGGACGATCACGACCGCCCCTCGCCGGTGACCCCGTACGCGAGGCGGCCGCCGCCCTCGACGGTGGTGTAGCGGATGTCGAAGTCGACCATCGCCTACCCCCGCGGCAGACCGAGGCCGCGCGTGGCGATGATGTTGCGCTGCACCTCGCTGGTGCCGCCGCGAACCGTGGCCGGCACCGCTCCGACGTAGGAGCGGGTGAACGAGGAGACCGGCGTGCCATCCTCCCAGAGGTTGGCGTGCATGCCGAACATGTGCGTCCCGCTGAGCGCGATGCGCTGCCCCATCTCCGAGGCGAAGAGCTTGGAGGTCGATGCTTCGTAGTTCGGCAACTGGCCCGCGTTCTGCATCGAGATCACGCGGAACGAGAACTGGTACATCACCTCCGTCTCGATGTAGCGGTCCGCCAGCTCACCTTGCAGCAGGTTCGACTCGCCGACGCGCGAGCGCGCCGTGCCGTCGTCGCTGCCGAGGAACGCGAACAGCTTGCGCAGGGTGCGCCGGGCACCGACCGCCCCGCTGATGTTGGAGCGCTCGAAATCGAGCAGCGTCATGCCCACGTACCAGCCGCGGTTCTCCTCGCCAACCAGGTTCGCAGCAGGCACGCGCACGTCCTCGAAAAACGTCTCGTTGAAGTAATGCTTCCAGCCCATGTCCATCAGCGGGCGGATCGAGATGCCGGGCGTATCCATCGTCATCATGATGAAGGAGATGCCACGATGCTTCGGTGCGTCCGGGTCAGTGCGCACGAGCGCGAAGATCGACTCCGCCGCGTGTGCCCCGGAGGTCCAGATCTTCTGCCCGTTGAGGATGTAGTCGTCGCCATCGCGCACGGCCCGCGTCTGCAGCGAGGCGAGGTCGGAGCCGGCCGCCGGCTCGGAGTACCCCTGCGCCCACGCCACCTCGCCGGAGAGGATCTTCGGCAGATGCTCCGCCTTCTGCTCGTCCGTCCCGTGCACGATCAGCGTGGGACCGAGCAGCGAGACGCCCGACCCGCCGACGCCCGGCGCGCCGACTTCCGCCATCTCCTGGTTGAAGATGAACTGCTCCATCGCGCCCAGGCCAGCGCCGCCGTACTCCTCCGGCCAGTGCGGCGCGACCCAGCCGCGCTCCGAGAGCGCCGCCGCCCAGTCGAGCGCGGCAGTGCGGACATTGTCGTCGTCGGAGCTGCGGTCGAACTGCCAGACGCGCTCGCCCCCGTGCATCTGCTGGGCGAGCGACTGGTATCGCTGCGGCAACCGCTCGGCGATCATCGAGCGCACCTCGTCGCGGAACCCCGCCTGCTCCTGCGTGTCGCTCCAGTCCATCGTCGCCCCCTCGGTGCACGCCCCGCCGCACTACAGATGCGGTAGGCGGCGCGAAGCAACGATAGCGGGCCGCTGCGCGCTTGCAAGCGCGCAGCTTCGCCGTCAGAGTCGCGAAGCGCCCTAAGATGGCGCGACGGTCGATGCGGCGGAGGTGCGAGTTGGCCCAGAGCGACAAGGCACCGACAGGCGAGGTCACCGGTCCGCTGCGCGGCATCCGCGTGCTCGAGTTCTCGCAGATCGTCGCCGGGCCGGTCGCCGGCATCTACCTCTCCGACCTCGGTGCGGACGTCGTCAAGGTCGAGCCGCCCAGCGGCGAGGCGCGCCGTAACATGGGCGCGGTCGTACCGAACGAAGGCAAGTATTTCCAGACGCTGAACCGGGGTAAGCGCAGCCTCGTCGTCGACCTCCAGAAGCCGGGCGGGTCGGAGCTGATCCACCGCATCATCCCGGGCTTCGATGTAGTCACCATCAACTACCGCATCGGCGTCTCGCAGCGGCTGCGCATCGACTACGACACGCTCTCGGAACTCTGCCCCGGCCTGATCTACGTCGAAATCACCGGCTTCGGCGACGAAGGACCGGAGGCCGGGCGGCCCGGCACCGACGTCGTCGCGCAGGGCTACTCCGGGATGATGGCCTCCGAGGGCAAGATCGACGAGATGGGTGCCCCCCAGTTGATCCAGTCCGCGCCCTACGCCGACCGCGCCTCCGGCATCGCTGTTGGGATGGGCGTCAGCGCCGCGCTCTACCACCGTGAACGCACCGGCGAGGGCCAGCTGATCCAGATCTCGCTGCTCCAGACTGCGCTCGAACTGCTCGCGCGGCAGGTGGGACGGGAACCGGTGCACGACGCGATCACGCGCGACCCGATGGTGGAGCGGCTCGAAGCGATGCAAGCCGCCGGCGTCTCCTACACGGACATGCTGGAGGAACGCCGAGGCCAGATGGCCCAGTTCACCTCGCACCGCCTCTACTACGGCGGCTACAACACGAAAAACGGCGCGATCGTGATCGGCTGCGTCACCCGCTTCAACCGCGCCGCCGCCCGCGAGGTGCTGGGCACCGTCGGCGAACCGAGCGACGACCCCGGCTTCAACGCCGCCGACCCCGAGAGCGTGCAGGGCTCGATCGAGTGGAAAGCCCGCATCGACGCGACGATGCTCACGCGCACCTCCGAGGAGTGGGTCGCCGCCCTCGATGCCGCGGGCGTGCCGGCGACCGTCGTGCACTTCCCGGAACAGATGGCAGACGACCCGCAGGTGAAGGCGCTGGGCATGGTCGCCGAACTCGAGCACGAGATCACCGGCCCACAACGCCTCGTCGGCCCCCTCCTACGCATGTCGAAGACCCCGCCCGTCGCCCTGCTCCCCGCCCCCATCCTCGGCGGCCACACCGCCGACGTACTGCGCGAAGGCGGCGTCAGCGACGCGGAGATCGCCGAACTACGCGCGGCTGGAGTCGTCGCCTAAGCGACGCTCTGCCGCTCGGCAAAACATCGACGCGGACGGCAACCGCGAGGGGGCGTGGGGGTGAAACCCCCGCAGAAAGAACGGGCGGGTGGGCGGGTTCCATCGAAAAGACTCGGCGCGGCGCAGCCGCGCCCCATCTCCAGCCGCGACGGCTACCCGGTAACAAACCTCGCAGGGTCGAACGGAGCGAGGTCGATGCAGTCCGTCGAGCCATCGAGAATCAGGTCCGCCATCGCCTGCCCGCTGGCCGGCGACATCAGAATCCCCTGCCGCCCGTGACCGGTCGCGAGGTACGCACCATCGAGGCCCGGCACCCGCCCCATGATCGGCAGGCCGTCCGTCGAGAGCGGGCGTAGGCACGCCGTCTGCTCCACCAGCTCCGCCTGCTCCAGCACCGATGAGAACCCCATCCCGAACTCGAGAATCATGTCGCGGGACTCATCCGTGATCGAGTTGTCGAAGCCAGCCTCCTCCTCGGTCGTGCCGAGGAAGACGATGCCGTCGTCCTTCGTCGTTGCGTAATTGCCGGCGTTCGTGAAACCGAACGGGGACAGCTCCCCGGGCGGTCGCACCTTCACGATCTGGCCCTTCAGCGGTTCCACAGGCACGGCCATGCCCAGCCACTCACCGGCCTCGATCGACCACGGGCCCATGGCCACGACGACCGCGTCCGCCTCGATCGTGGTCTCGCCGATCCGCACCCCGGTCGCGCGCCCGCCCGAGCGCACCAGCTCCGTCACGCGCCCGCTGCGCACCGTCGCGCCCATGCGCTCGGCGGCGGCGATCAGCGCCAGCGTGTACTTGTAGGGGTCGAGCTGTCCGACCGTCTCTGGTCGCACCATCCCACCGAGGCCCGGGCGGTCGATCCACGGGCAGAGCGCCGTCACCTCGGCGGGCGCGAGCCACTGCGCCTCCTGCCCCGCGGCCTGCGCGCGCTCGACCAGCGAGCGCAACATCTGCTCCTCCTCGTCGGTCGCCGCGAGCAACACTCGACGCGTGCGCGTGAAGCCATACGCGACGCCCGCCTCGTCAGGCAGCGTCTTCGCGAGGTCGTCGTGCATCGCCGACCCACGCGCCTGTAGCTCGGCAGGCGGCGCACCGATGCCCCCGACCGGCGGAGGCGAGAGCAGGCCGGCCGCCGCGCCGCTGGCACCGGAGGCGACCGCATCCGCCTCGATGATCGTTACGTGGACGCCGCGCTTGCAGAGGTAGTAGGCGATCGCCGCGCCGATCACGCCGCCGCCGCAGATCACCACCTCGCTGGTTGAACTTGTCACCCTCGTACCGTCCCCACGTCGCGCTCGTTACTTTGCCGGGAGCGTGAGTACGAAGTCCACGCCACGTTGCACCCACGCCTCCAGCCTGGCGTCGTCCGCCCAGCCCTCTTCCGAGACGAACACCCAGCCCTTCATCGCGCGGCCCGTGAAGTCCATCTCGCGAGCGTGTGGCTGAGCGAAGGCGTCCTCGTAGTTATCCGGCCCGAGCCGCACCATCATGTTGTCTTCCGTCACCCCGACGCACATGTTGCCCCGCAACATGAACGCGACGCCGCCGAACATCTTCTGTTCGCGCACCTCATGATCGCTCAGCGCCTCGCGCATGCGCCCGAACCGCTCTTCGTTGTAGGCCACCAGTCGCGCGTTCCCGACTCAGTCGACGATCGAGGAGTAGGCGAGCTGCCTGAGCTCGCCTCGGAAGGGCTGCGTACCGGAGGGCATGAACTGCGTCATGAAGACCACGGTCAGATCTTCCTCCGGATCGACCCAGAAGGCGGTGCTAGCCGCGCCTCCCCAGTAGTACGACCCGACCGAGCCGCTGACCTGGGTCCGAGCGACATCCTTGACGACCGCGAAGCCGAGGCCGAAGCCGACACCATCGCTGGTGGTCTCGCTGAACAAGCCCTTCGCCATGGCGCTCAAGCCCTGCCCGCCCGGCAGATGGTTCATCGTCATCAGCTCGATCGTTTTCGGGCCGACGATGCGCTCGCCGTTGAACTCGCCGCCGTTGAGCAGCATCTGGCAGAACCGCCAGTAGTCATCGGACGTGCCCGTCAGGCCGCCACCACCCGACGGCATGACCGGGGGCTTCAGGTACTTGCTCTCGGCCGGGTCGTCCATCAGCTGCAGCTTCCCGTCCGCGCCTCGGTTGTAGTTCGCCGCGAAGCGATCAACTTTCTCCTCCGGCACGCTGAAGCCGGTATCGACCATGCCCAGCGGCTCAAAGATTCGCTCGCGCAGGAAGTCGTCGAAGCTCTGACTCGAGATCACCTCGATCAGGTGTCCGACGACATCCGTCGAGATCCCGTAGTTCCAGGCCGTGCCTGGCGAGAACTCCAGCGGGACCTCCGCCAGCGCCTTGACCATCTCCGCAAGTGTGAACTCACGCGGGCGCGCCGCGCCCAGCGTCGCCGAACCGAGACCGACCGTGCGATACGCGGCGTCGACGTTTGTGCGATTTATGAACCCGGCGGTGAGGCCCGACTGGTGCGAGAGCAGATCGCGCACCATCATCGGTCGTTCGACCGGCGTGGTCATGTAGTTCGGGTGGTTGCCGGAGACGAAGACACGCTGGTTTCGCCACTCCGGGATGAAGTCATGCAGCGGGTCGCTGATCTGAAAGCGACCTTCCTCATACAGCATCATCATCGCGATCGAGGTGATTGGCTTCGTCATCGAGTAGATGCGGAAGATCGTGTCTTCCTGCATCGGCTTCTCACGCTCGATGTCCATCATCCCGACGGGCGAGTGGTGCACCACCTCTCCGTGCCGCGCGACCAGCGTCAGTGCGCCGGCGATCTCGCGAGGTTCGATGTACTTTTGCTGGAGGTGCTCATCGATGCGCGCGAGGCGCTCCGTCGAGACGCCCGCGACAATTCCGTTACCAGCCATAGTGATCCCTGCCTTCGTGCCGCCCCGTTATGGAGCGATGGCGAAACGGTGGTCAAGCGGGCCGCTTGCGCGATCCGGCCTGCTCGCGGCAGGTTGTGCCCATGCTCGTACCTGAATTCGGCCTCAACCGCTTCGACTGGCGCTCGCTCGACCTCTTCGCCACGGACGTGCAGCGAGCGCAGGACCTGGGCTGGGATCACGCGCTGATCCCCGATTCGCAGCTCAGGCGGCGCGACACCTACGTGATGATCGCCGCCGCCGCGCAGCAGACTTCGCGCATCGGCCTCGGCATCCTGCTCGCCAACCCCGTCAACCGCCACGCCAGCGTCACAGCCTCCTCGATCGCTACCGTCGACGAGCTCGCTCCCGGCCGCATGCTGCTCGCGATGGGGGTCGGCGACACCGCCGTCCGGCTATCGGGGCAGCGCCCCGCGCGCGTGGCCGAGCTGAAGGAGGCGACGCACATGATTCGCGCGCTCCTCGCCGGCGAGGAGTACGAGGTCGGCGCGCAGCATCCGGCCCGGCTGCCGTTCGCCCGCCCGGTGCCCGTGTGGATTGCCGCCGGGGGGCCTCGCACACTGCGCATGGCGGGGGCCGTCGCGGACGGCGTCTTCATCCGCGCCGGCACGCACGAGGCCAATCTGCGCAAGGCAATCGACCTGATCCGCTCCGGCGCGAGCGACGCCGGGCGCGACCCCGCCTCGGTGCGCCTCGGCCTGATCGTCCACACCGTGCTCATGGACGACACAGAGCGGGCGGTCCGCATCAGCAAGTCGATGGCCGCGGGCTACTACGAGTACTCGCCGACGCTCTTCGACGCGCCGAGCCTGGGCTGGGACGGTCCACCGATCGAGGAGCTGAAGCAGCAGGTCGTGCCGGACTTCCATCACGCGCTCGACCTCGATCACTCGGGCGGGCTCGTCGACTTCCTGCCCGCCGCGGCGGCGGACGCCTTCAGCGCCCACGGCAACGCCGAGCAGGTCGCCGACCAGCTCGCGCAGGCGCTCAGCCTCGACGACTTCCAGATCGTGGTCCCGCACCCGATGCCGAATCCGCCACTGCCGGACGACGGCGGCGAGCCAACCTACATGGAGATCGTCGCCCGCGAGGTGATGCCGGTCGTGAAGAAGGCGCTAGGCGGCTGAGGTTGGGGCCTCCGGTACAGAGGAGTTTGCACCCGTCGCACGCTCGCAGGTGCTCCGGCCCATCTAGATCCGGGGGTGCAGGGGGCGAAGCCCCCGCTTCTTACGGGCGGGCGGGTGGGTCCCCTCCAGAAAGCACAGCCCGGCGCAGCCGCGACGCTAATCCGCGCCGACCGCACCAAGCCCGGCCACGTAACGCGGCATCACCTCGGTCGCGAACAGCTCGACGGAGCGCATCGCCTGCTCGTGGCTGAGGCTGCCCCACTAGAACGAGGCGACGAAGTAATTCACGCCCGTGCTCACGTACTCGTCCATGTACTCGCGAATCGTCTCCGGCGTCCCGGCGAGTTCGCCGCGCCATCGCCGCTGTCGCGACGTCCGATGAACTGCGTGAGCTGCCGGCGCTCGGCTTCGAGTCATCGAGGCGTCGAGAGGTTCCAGCGGTAGGCCTCCCAGGGAGGCTTCGCGGCGTCGATCGCCTCCTGCTCCGTCTCGGCGAGGATGATGCGGTTGACGAGCCCAATCTTCGGCTCCGTGCCCTGCAGCGTGAGCGCACCCTCGCCGTGTGTCTCCGCCCAGATGCGGCGGTAGCGCTGCACGTTCGCCTCCAGGCTGTCGAGTGAGCCAACGACGACACAGTTCATCCCACGCCGCGCCGCCGTCTCCGGGTTGCGCATGTACCAGAGCGGAGGATGAGGCTGCTGCATCGGACGCAGTCGCATCGGCACCTGCTCGAAGGAGTGGAACCGTCCCTCGTACGTCAGCTCATCATGGCTGAGGCTTTCAAGCACGATCGCCAGCGTCTCGTCGTAGCGCGCCTGGTTCGCCTCCGGCTCGGAGTCCTGCCCCCAGAAAAAGGCCTCCAGCACGCCTCCGCATCCAACGCCGATCTCCAGTCGCCCCTCGGCCAGGCTGTCGAGCATGCTGATCTCTTCGATCAGCCGTAGCGGGTGGTGCAGCGGCAGCACGTAGACGCACGGCCCGAAGCGCAGTCGCTCCGTGCGTTGCGCCACCGCCGAGAGAAAGACGTTCTGCGAGGGCGCCATGCTGTGCACCACCGGCGTGTGGTGCTCAGCGAGGTGATAGGCGTAGAACCCGGCCGTATCCAGCCACTCGATCTGAACAAGCCGGTCGCGATAGATCTGGTCCAGCGGCAGATCGAGGTTCTCGATATGGTCGAAGACGCCGAACTGCAACCCAGACATCGCTGCTCCCCGCCTCGGCCAGTCGCCGGCGGGCGCGGGCTGCGCCGCCGGCTCCGCCGCGCGCTGTGCCGCGATCTGCGCCTGCGCGTCGGCCGCTTCCTTCGAGTAGCGGTCCGGGTCGACGAGATGACGATCGAGGAAGAGCACGATCTCGGTGGACGCCGTTGGCAGCACGCTCGGCAGCCGCGTGAAGCCGTGCGGCAGGCCGCCGTAGATGTGCATCTCCGCGTCCGCGCCGGCCTCGATCAGCGCCTCGTACATGCGCAGGCTCGCGGTCACCGGCACCGTCGTGTCCGTCGTGCCGTGCAGCATGAAGATCGGCGGGAAGTCCGCCGAGACATAACTGATCGGGCTCGCTGCCTCCGCAAGCGCGTCGGTCGCGGCGTCGAGCATCAACGCCGTCGCCGGTGTACCGCCGCTCGGACGCTCATCGCTGGTGAAGAAGCTTGTCGGAGGGTAGTACGCGACCGCCGCCGCAATCTCGGTGTTCACGCCCTCGTTGCCACCGTCGCCCTCGAACCCATCGAGGTTCGGCGTACCCGCAGCGAGCAGTGCCAGGTGTGCGCCCGCGGAATTGCCGTCCAGCGCGATCTTACCGGAGTCGATGCCCAGCCGCTCGCTGTTCGAGCACATCCAACGGATCGCGGCCTTCACGTCGTTGATCTGCGCCGGCCACGCCGACTCGCCCGTCAGGCGATACTCGCTCGCGACCCAGGTACAGCCCGCGCCCGCAAGCGCCATCCCCTGGTCGTGCATGCGCGCACGGTCGCCGCGCGACCAGCCGCCACCATAGAGCAGCAGCACGCCGACTCCGGCGTGTAGAGGTCGCAGAGCAAATCGCGGCCCCCTCCTGTGCCGAACGCGACACCCTCCTCGGTCGTCACCAGCTGTGCTGCCGCCATGCTCCCCCTCTGCCGTTCGACTGTCTCAGTCGCGTCATCCCACCTCAGCGATTCAAGCCGCCCGTCCGGTGCCCAATGGACGCTCGACCGGCGCACGGATACGATTGCCGCGCCCAATCCGGGGGCGCTTCGGCCGCTCCCGCTACGAATCCCGGAGGGGCCGTGACGTTCGTCATCACAACGACTTGCATCGACGAGCAGGATCAGTCCTGCGTCGAGGTCTGTCCGGTCGACTGCATCCAGTTCGAAGAAGGCATCGACACGATGCTCTTCATCGATCCGATCGAATGCATCGACTGCGGAGCCTGTGAGCCGGTCTGCCCAGTCGACGCGATTTACACCGATGATACCGTCCCAGCCGACCAGGCCCACTTCACCGAGATCAACGCGCTCTGGTTCCAGGACCGCGACGCCGCCCGCACACTCGTCAGTGGTGGCGCCGCCCCGACACCCGCCGCAGCGCCCGTGGCCGAGGCCACACCAGCAGCCGAGGCGGAAGCGCCCGACGCCGCCGCTGCCGAGACGACCGAGGAAGCAACCCCAGCCGAGGCAGCAACGCCCGAGCCCACCGTGGCGACCACGCCGACGCAGGTCGAGGCCATCAACGGCCACGCGCCCGGAGGCATTGTCACGCCCGACTACAAGCAGCCCTCACCGGTCGCGCTCGTGGCGATGGTCGGCCTCGTAGCCTCGTTTTTCTTCATGTGGATCGGGCCTGACCCGCGCTGGGGCGACTTCCTCGGCCTGCGTGGCCCGTCGCAGGTCGGCGTCGGCGTCGCAATCATCCCCGCGCTGATCTCGCTCTTGCTGCTGCTGCGCAGCCAGTGGAGCGACCTCTCCCGATTCGCCGCGAAAGACCCCCGGAGCACCGCGGCGTGGCGCGACGTGAACTCCGACTGGCGTCGCAGCGAGGAGACTCGCCGGCACGAGCTTGCTCGCGCCATCAACGCGATCGCCGAGACCCGCTTCCAGTTCCCCAACGACCGCTTCCCGAACTACAAGACCTACATCAACGTGCCCGAGCCATCGATGGCTCTCGAATTCGGCGGCGCGGGCATCGATCAGGCCTTCCCCGACATCCTCGTCACGGAGCAGCCCGGCAACTATCCGGTGATGGCCGCGCAGGTCGAGACCGAGGAGACGCTCACCCGCGATCAGGTCGAGCACGTCTGGAAGCGCCTCGAAATGTCCGACGCCCCGATCGACATCTACGTCCCCGCGGGCCTCGCACATCGTGCGAAGGACTACGCGCGCGCCGCAGGCCTGAAGCACGTCCGCTTCCGCACCTTCCGCCACCACCCGGACGGCGTAACAGTCCGCGAAGTCTAGGGCCGCTGGCTGGAGCCGGGCTTACTGACTGGCGCATCCACGCTCTGCGGCCTGCTTCGTTTCGCGCACTGTGAGCGCGTGTGCCGACGCGCGAAGCGCGCCGCCCGGCCACCAACCGAGTGCCTAACGAGGGATCGGCGTACGGCAACCACTGAGGCCCACTTCGGCCAGCGGTCGGCGAGGCAAAGCAGCATCGAGGTACGGCAACCGCCGGGGGGAGTGGGGGTGCAACCCCTACCGAAGAACGGGGGGGGGCCACCTCCGAAGGGGACAACACAGCCGCGGCAACGCCGCGTCCCTAGATCTCTGCCCGATCACGAATCAGTGAGGCAAGCAACGAGCGGTGGCACTGCTCCTCCGGGTGCGAGCCGCAGAGCAGCGTCACGCCTGCTCGCCTCGCCTGCCCCGCCACCCAGTCCAGCATCTCCGGCCGCGTCGTCATCTCCTCGCGATAGCGCTGGGCGAAAGCGCCCCACTCGATCGCGTCCGCGTTGTAGGCATCGAGCAGATCGTTGCTCGGGCCAAGATTGCGCTCCCAGTCGTCGACCGCGTCCTTCGAAACGCCACGCGGCCAGCGCCGCATGATCAGCAGTCGGCGATACGGATCATCTGGCGGGTCGTAGACCGACCCCAGCGCGATCTTCAGTTCGTCCTCTGCGAAGGAACTCACGCCCCGTCGCCGCCTGCTCCGTCGCAGCCTGCCGACGCGTTGCCCAGCGTCACATGCGCCAGTCGGCCCGGCAGTCCCGGGTCGTCCGCTCCGGCGAGCGAACCTATCGCCGCCAGCTCGCCTGCGAGGGCGAACAGGTGCGCCGCCTGCAAGACCACGAGGTCGGCGGCCGTCTGGTCGCCTCGCTCAGGGATCCGCGACCTGCGCAACACCGTGTCGAACTGCGTGCCGTCGAGCCCCTCGATGTACGACTGGCTGCGCTCAAAGGACCGATCGAGGGCCGCGCGAGCCTCCGCGTAGTCGGGCCGCGACTCCGGGTCGCCGAACTTCACACTCGCCCCGGCGAGCCACGGGTCGGCGTCCAACTGCCGCGCGTGCACGCTCCAGTACTGGTCGTCCTGCTCCGCGATGTGCGCCACGATCCAGCTGCCTGCGTTCAGCCGATCGAAGGCACCCGCCTGCGCCGGTACCGGCAGCGCGTCGGCGACGCGCACGAACTGCTCGCGCGCATCGAGCAGCAACCGCACGACGGCTGGCTGGAGGTCACCGGCGTCGACAGCTTCGCTCCCGGCGCCAAGCGACCATTCGAGTTCACCGGGCAGCCCGAGATCGCGTTCGTCCCAGAGCACCAGCGAGGCAATCACCGACAGCTCCCCTGCGTGCGCGAAGAGGTGCGCGACCGAGCGCGCGACCAGGTAGCCCCTCGTCGTGCCTTCCCACGAGGAGCCGGCGAACTCGTGGACGACCTCGCGAAGATCCGCTTCGTCCCAGCTCTCGAGGTGCACCGTCGCTCGTTCCGCGACACGGGCGAACGTCTGCGCCGCCTCGTCGTAGCTCGTGGGCAGCGCGTCGCCCTTCGGCAGCGCGTCCTGCGCCTCGCCCCACGCCGCCTGCCGCGGATCGCGATCCCCGCCGCCAGCGTCGACGTTGATCCAGTAGTCGAGAAATTCGGTCGTGTGTGCGATCGCCCAGGTCGCGGTGTTCAGCCGCCCGATCGCGCGGCCCCGCGCCGGCCCGGGCACATGCTCGATCGCGCGGGCGAACTCCGTCTGTGCGTCGATCAGCAGTCGGGAGATCAGCGGCGTGGCCATTGGGCCAGTCTACGCGGCAACCCCGCCGTCGGGAGTAACCTCCCGGGCAGGCTATCCAGCCCCGCCCAGTCAGACCCACCCAGTCAGGCCTGGCCGGTCAGGCTGCGCGACGCCCCTGCCGGTGCGGCACGAAGACGCGACCGCTGCGTGAGACCTCAGCGTCGAGGGTTCGTCGACCCGGCAACCGCCCGGCGTGCGAGGGGACGAGAGCCCCATCGCGCCACTGTCGTAGCAGCGTCGCCGCCGCCCCACCGAACAAGACACCAATCGCGAGCGTGAACAACATGAAGGCCTCCGCCTTGCGGTTGTCGCCCCAACCACAGGCAGCAACAGAACGTTTGTGCGTAGGACGTTCGAAAGTATAGAACAGGCGTTCGCAACACGTCAAGCGCCACCTGAGCGGGCGACGAAATTGCTAGCTTTGCGCCTCGATCAGCTCGAGTCCGCCGAGGTAGGAGTGCAACACCTCCGGCACCTCGACCGAGCCGTCTTCGCGCTGGTTCTGCTCCAGCAGCGCGGCGAAGGTGCGGGGCAGCGCGAGGCCGGAGCCGTTCAGCGTGTGCAGGTGGTGTGCCTGGCCCTTGCTGTCGCGGTAGCGCAGGCTCGCCCGCCGCGCCTGAAAGTCCGCGAAGTTGGAGATCGATGCGACCTCCAGCCACTCGGCCGCTCCCGGCGCCCACACCTCGATGTCGTAGGTCATCGCCGACGAGAACGTGAGGTCCCCCGTCGCCAGCCGGATCACGCGGTACCGGAAGCCGAGCGCACGGACGATCGCGAGCGAGTCCTCCAGCAGCTGGTCCAGCGCATCCCACGATGTCTCCGGCTCCACGAAGCGCACCATCTCGACCTTGTCGAACTGGTACACACGCTTGATGCCGCGGTTCTCGCGGCCAGCGCTGAACTGCTCACGGCGGAAGCTCGCGCTGTACGCGGTGTGGTGAATTGGCAGCTCCGGCACATCGATAATTTCATCGCGGTACATGTTCGTGACCGGCACCTCTGCAGTCGGGATCAGCCAGAGGTCGGTGTCCTCCAGCTTGAACATCGTCTCGCCGAACTTTGGCAGGTTGCCGGTCCCGACGAGCGCGTCCGAGCTGACGATCACCGGCGGATAGACCTCCCTGTAGCCCTGCTCGCGATGCACGTCAAGCATCCACGAGATCAGCGCACGCTGTAGCCGCGCGCCCTCGTTGCGCAGGATGTAGAAGTGCGCGCCGGAGACCTTCGTGGCGCGCTCGAAGTCGATGATCCCCAGCTCTTCGCCCAGCTCCCAGTGCGGCTTGCCGGTCGCCTGCTCCGGCTCCCCTTCGCCACGCAGGCTGCGAGGTGGGACGACGCGCTGCTCCTCGCCGGTCGATCCGTCGCCCTCGATCACGATCACGCTGTCCTCGTACTCGCCCTCCGGCAGGCTCGGGTGGTAGAGGTTCGGCACCGTCAGCAGCAGGTCGGTGAGCTCTTCGTCCGTCTGCCGCAACCGCTCTTCCAGCCCGTCCAGCTCACCGGCGACGGCTCGCTGTTCCTCGATCAGCCGTTGGCGCTCCGCGTCATCCTTTGCCGCGCCGATCAGCTTGCCGGCCTGGTTGCGGTCCGCCCGCATCCGTTCGACGTCACCGAGCAGCGCACGCCGCTGTTCGTCCAATTCCAGGATGCGGTCGATCGGCGCGTCGACGCCGCGAGCGGCGCACGCGGTCCGTACCTCGTCCGTCTGTTCGCGCAACACCTGTATCGAGAGCATCAGGCGCCCTCTACAGCGACCGCGTCGCGCGCCGCAACGATCGAGGCGAGCGCCAGCCGTCGCACGTCGTCCTCGATCGGCATCTCCGCGCCGCATGATGCGAACGGCAGCTGCGGGTGGTCACGCAACGTCGCCTCATGCACCCACACCCACGCGTGCTCGTCGTCGGGCAGCGCCAACGAAGCGCCGTTGGCCGGCCGCGTGAAGTAGACGAAGTCGATGTGCTGATGCTCCACATCGGAGTGCCCGTCCGGGCCCAGGTCGTAGATGCCGATCGTCACGGGCGGCGGGAGCTGCGGCGGCTGCTCGTGCCCGTAAGGCTCGACCGTCGCCACCACCTCTACCTCGATGCCGGTCTCTTCCTTCACCTCGCGCAGCACCGCCTCGATCGGGTCCTCATTCGCCTCGACATGGCCACCCGCGGGCAGCCACTTGCCGATGCGATGCCAGTGCAGCGCAGTGCTCTGACCATCCGAGACGAACCCGCTGACGGTGAAATGTCGCTTCATCTGCCGAGCCTATCAGCGGCTCGGAGGCAGCGGAAGTAGCTCAGGCCCCGTCCAACCAGTCGAGGTCGAAATCACGCAGCGACGCCACCACGGCATCCACGTTCGGTTGCGGCGACGGTGTGTGGCTCGCCCGCGTCGACTGCACCACCCACATCCCGGCCGCGCTGGCCGAGGCGATGCCGAAGATCGAGTCCTCGACGGCGATGCAGGCACCCGGCACCTGCCCCAGCTTCTCGGCGGCCAGCAGATAGACGTCCGGCTCAGGCTTGTCGGCACCCGCCTCGCCAGCGGTCGCGATCTGCGGGAAGTACCGATCGAGCGATGCCGCCGCCAGCGTCGCGTCCACCCACGCCCGCGACGACTGCGATGCCACGGCCAGCAGTAGCCCGCGTTCGCCGATCGCCTCCAGCAGCTCCACCACGCCGTCGAGCGGCTCCAGAGGCTCGCTCGCGAGCTCCGCGCGGAAGGCGTCGCTGTACCCGGCGTCGATCTCCTCCATCGTGATCGGGTACGTCTCAGCCAGCCACTCCTTGAAGCCCCCGCGGCCGATGAACTGCTCGTACTGCTCCATCGTAAGCTCGGCCGGCGCGATCAGCGCCTGCGTCGCCGCCATGTGCAGCGGCTCCGTATCGACGAGTACGCCATCCATGTCGAAGACGACTGCTGCGATCTCGCCGGTTGGCCCGCTCACGCCTCGGCCGCCTCGCCGCCCTCGACGAGTTGCTTCAGCCGCCAGAGGGCGTCGCGACAGGCCTGTTTGCGGCGCGGCACGTAGAGCAACGGCTGAAGCAGTGCGCGTAGTCCGCCGGCCGGGCGGTACGCGGCTTCCATGGTGAGATGCACCTCGCCGGTCGCCTCTGCGTGCAACGCCCAGCTCAACGACGCGAGCTCACCGCCGTCAGCCTCCGCAGCCATCACCAGCAGCGAGGGGACCTCCTCGTCCGTGACCACAAGCTGCGGCCCGCCGAACGCTTCACCGAACCAGCCGCCCACCTCGGGCGCTCGCAGCCGGGCGAAGACCGCCTGCGGGGTAGCGTGGATGTGTACGTCCTCGCGCAGCAGTCTCACCGCCGCCGCTTCGTCGGCGCGCTGGTGAGCCGTCAACTGCCGTCCTGCCGGTCGCGTAGCGCGGGAAACAGGATCACCTCGCGGATCGACTGCTCGCCGGTCAGCAGCATCATCAGCCGTTCGAGGCCCATGCCCAGCCCACCGGCCGGGGGCATGCCGTGTTCGAGCGCCAGCAGGAAGTCCTCATCCGCCAGCTCGACCTCGCCATCACCGTCCACCGCCATCGCCGTCTGCTGCGCGAGGCGTTCGCGCTGCTCAACCGGGTCGTTCAGCTCGGAGTAGGCGTTCGCAAGCTCGAAGCCGAGCGCGAACAGCTCGAAGCGCTCGACCACGTCCGGCTCGTCGAGCTTCCGCTTCGCGAGCGGCGATATCTCGACCGGGTAATCGAAGACGAACGTCGGCTGAATCAAGTGCGGTTCTGCGAGCACCGACCACAGTCGGTCGAGCACCGTGCCCCACGATGCCGGCCCCTCGATCGCGATCTTCCGCTCGGCCGCCACCGCCCGCAGCGAGGCCTCGTCGCGGTGCTCCATGTAGTCGAAGCCACCGTGCTCGATCAGCGCCTGCCG
>DASCRM010000116.1:0-32326 GCA_034406555.1 Dehalococcoidia bacterium
CCAGCACCACCAGCACGGGCAGGGCCGCGAGGATCGCCAACGTGCCGCCGATGGTGATCGTGCGGTCGAGTTGGGGCGGAAGCGGGAGACGGTTCAGCATCTCAGGAATAACTACCTGAACTGCTGCTCGGTGTCGAGCGGCGGGTCAGAGTTCGTGGAGGGTCGCCCCTACTGGGGCACCCACTCGTCGATCGCGCCCTGATGGTGCTGGGCCAGCAACTGCGGCAGGTCCATCACCAGATCACCGCGGTCGTGCACGGAAATCTCATGACCCTGCCAGGTGTTGTTCATCGCGATCGCGTCGAAGTTGCAGACCTCCACACAGATGTTGCATCGCATGCAACGTCCGTAGTCGATCCAGAACTTGTCGATGATCTTTCGACGGCTTGAGGTTCCCCCCTGTGAGGTGTGATTCGGGTTGTCCTTCATCAGCACCGTCATGCACTCCACCGGGCACGCACGCTCGCAGGCGTGGCAGCCGGTGCAGAAGGGCTCGTCCACCTCGCGGTCCCAGAGCAGCAGCGGGAAGGCGCGGTCGCGCTGCGGGATCTCGCGGTGACTCTCCGGGTACTCCCGGGTGACCGGCTTGCGCAGGAAGGTGGAGCCGGTGGTCAACAGGCTCTTCAGAATCCCCCTCATGCGACGGCCTCCCCCTCGGCGGCCACGGACAACGCAGCCGGTTGCGGGCGCGGCCTGCGCACGCCTCGTTCGATGACGAAGTACAGCACCACGACGCCCGCACCACTGGTCAGCAGCAGGAAGATGTCATGCCACTCGTAGACGAGGATCAGGCCGTTCACCAGGATCTGTGCGAAGGCCAGCGGCATCAGCACCTTCCACGAGAAGGACATCAGCTGGTCGATGCGCAGCCGCGGCAGCGTCACACGCACCCAGAAGATGGCGAGAATCAGCAGCATCGTCTTTGTCGCCGTCAGCGCGATGCCCCACCACGTTCCGAGTGTGATGTTGACCGCATCGATCCCGGCCCAGTCGAGGAAGCCGAGCAGGTTCAGTTCGTAGGCCCCGCTCCCCAGCGGCCAGGCCCACCCACCGAGGAAGATCGCGGAGCCGATCAGCGCGAACAGGAAGAGCGCCGCGTACTCCGCCAGGAAGAATATCGACCAGCGGATGCCGCTGTATTCGATGTGCGGCCCGCCGGCGGTCTCAGACTCGCCGAGCGCGATGTCGAAGGGCGTGCGGTTCAGTTCGGCCAGTACCGCGATGAAGAAGATCGCGAAGGCCAGCGGCTGCCAGACGATCAGCGGGACGCGGCCCTGCCCGGCGATGATCTCTGAGATGTTCAACGAGTTCGCGACCATCGCCACCGCGATCAGCGAGAGCACGAGCGGAATCTCGTAGGAGATCGCCTGTGCGGTGGCGCGCAGCGCACCGAGCATCGCGTAGCGATTGTCCGAGCCCCATCCGGCCATCACCCAGCCGACGAGGTTGACCGACGAGATCGCAATCACGTAGAAGAGCCCGAGCTCAAGCACGCGCACTTCCCAGCCGAAGGCGAATGGGATGGCGACGAACATCATGAAGATCGGGATGAAGACGAAGTAGACGGCCAGCTCAAAGACCCACGGGTCTGCGTTGGCCGGCCGCAGATCCTCCTTGCCGACAAGCTTCAACGCGTCGGCAAGTGACTGCAGCATGCCCATCGGCCCGGTGCGTGTCGGGCCCAGTCGCATCTGGAAACGTGCGGTGACCTTCCGTTCCAGGTAGATCAGCCCCATGACGACCACGGTCATTAGGCCGGTGATCAGGCCCATCCGTGCGGCGGCGTCGAACCACATGTTGATCTCGAACCCGAAGAGGTCGTGGTTCATCGGTCGACCTCTCCGAGGACGATGTCGATGGAGCCGAGGATGATCACGGCGTCGGCGACGTAGCTGCCGATCACCATGTCGCGCAGTGCCTGCAGGTTGGAGAGGCATGCGCTGCGAATCTTCAGGCGGTGCGGGCGGTTGCCACCCTTGCTCACCAGGTAGATGCCGTACTCGCCTCGCGGCGCCTCGGTGCGGGCGTAGACCTCGCCCTCCGGCAGCCGCAGCAGGCGGGGCATGCGGTCGGGCAGGATCGGGCCGTCCTCGAGCCGCTTGAGGCACTGCTCGATGATGCGGATCGACTGCCGCATCTCGTCGATCCGGCACTGGTAGCGGTCGAAGACATCGCCGTTCTCGCCGGTGACGACATCGAAGTCGATCTCGTCGTACTTCAGGTAGGGCTCGTCCTTGCGGATGTCCATTGGCACGCCGGAGGCGCGCAGCGACGGGCCGCTCATGCCCCACTCGATCGCCTCGGCGCCGGAAATCACGCCGATGTTCTTGGTACGGGCGGTGAAGATCTCATTCTCGGTGAGCAGGCCGTCCATGTCGCTGATGCCCTGGCGGACTTCGGCCAGCACTTCGTGGACGCGCTCGACGAAGTTGTCGGTCACTTCCCAGGCGAGGCCGCCGGGGCGGAAGTAGGCGTACATCATGCGGTCGCCGGTGATCTCCTCGAAAAGGTCATGGATCGGCTCGCGCTGACGGAAGGCGTAGGTGAAGGCGGTGGCGAAGATGCCGACATCCGTTCCGAAGGCACCGGCGAACATGAAATGGCTGGAGATGCGGTTCAGCTCGCAGAGGGTCATGCGAATCCACTGCGCGCGGTCGGGTACCTCGAAGCCACCGAGCGTCTCGATCGCCTGCACGTAGGAGAGTTCGGCGTTGAAGCTCGCCAGATACTCGGTGCGGTCCATGAAGCCGATGCCCTGGCGGTAGTCCATCGTCTCGCAGAGCTTCTCCGCGCCTCGGTGCAGATAGCCGACGTAGGGGACGACATCGCGGACGACTTCGCCGTCGATCGTCAGCACCATGCGGAAGACGCCGTGCGTAGAGGGGTGCTGCGGCCCCATGTTGAGCATGATGTCTTGAGTCTCGTATTCGCGCTCGTGCGTCATCTCGGGGGTCACCTCTGAGGTTGCTTCGGTGGTCATGCGTCCTCCACCGCGTAGGCCATGCCTTCGCCCTGCAGCGCTTCGACCTCCGCGAGCGGGTGGTCCTTGCGCAGGGGGAAGGTATCGGTCATGTCTTCCGGCATCAGTAGCGTGCGAGGGTCGGGGTGACCGGCGAAGCGCACGCCGAACATCTCTGCCGTTTCGCGCTCCAGCCAGTTCGCCGCCTTCCAGACGGTGGTGGCCGTGTCGAGAGTCAGATCGTCGTTCGGCAGCACCGTCTTGATCGTGACGTTGTGCTTTTTGGCAGTGGAGTAGAGGTGGTAGACGACCTCGATGCCATCGTCCTCGTAGTCGACGGCGGTGAGGTCGCGGAGGTAGTCGAAGCTCAACTCCTCGTCGGCCTTGAGCACGTGCAGTGCGCGAATCACCTGATCCCGCCGGATCGTGACCAGCAGGTCGGCGGCACCGGGCTCGGCGGACGCGTTGATTCCAGAGAGGGCGCGATCAACCTCGGCCCAGTTCGTCGCGGCAAGAGCCGCGTCGCGCTCGGCTGCCGCGGTGGCGGAGTCGTCTCCGTTGGCGTCGTTCGTCATGCGCCGGTGGCCTTCCGCTCCTCCATGATTAGTTCCTGGAGGGCGATGAAGCCGTCGATCAGCGCCTCAGGCCGCGGCGGACAGCCGGGCACGTAGACATCGACGGGGATGATCTGGTCGACGCCCTGAAGCACGCGGTCGTAGCGCGTGTACGGGCCGCCGTTGGTGGCGCAGGCACCCATCGAAATCACCCACTTGGGGTTCGGCATCTGCTCGTAGAGCAGCTTCACGGAAGGGGCCATCTTCTTGGTCACCGTGCCGGCCACGATCATCACGTCCGACTGACGAGGCGAGGGCCACGGCACGATGCCGAAGCGGTCGAGGTCGTAGTGCGACATGTAGGTGGCGATCATCTCGATCGCGCAGCACGCGAGGCCGAAGGTCATCGGCCAGAGCGAGGACTTGCGGGAGGCGGCGAGTACGAGGTCGAGCGGGACCTGCATCACGCCGGGGAGCGCGGTCTTGTAGAGCGCGCTGCCGGTGTTCGGCGTGACCGGAGTCAGGCGCGGCGCCTCGGCGGGGTGCTCGAAGGGGACGAGCGGCAACGGCGAGGGTGTGACACTCGGCGTCGTCGCGGACGCGGGCGTCTCGGTCATCTGCGTCGTGCCGGTGGGCCCTACCGCCATTGCAGCGCCCCCTTCTTCCATGCGTACGCGAGGCCGGCACCGAGGATGCCGATGAAGCCGACCATCTCCCAGTACGCCATCCCCGTCGGCGTGATGTCGACGAACGAGAGCGCCCACGGAAAGATGAAGACGGCCTCCACGTCAAAGATGATGAACAGGATTGCGTAGAGGTAGAAGCGCATCCCCACGTTGGTGGAGGAGCGGCGGATCGGCAGCATCCCACACTCGTACGTCGTGCCCTTCTGGCTCTCCCGAGAGAAGGGTGCCAGCAGACGCGAACCAAGCACGGCGGAGATCACCATAATGAAGCCCACGATGCTGGCGATCAGGACGGCGAGGTAGTTGCCGAACAGTGCGTCCAAGTTCGGCGTCCTCCCGCTAGAAATCCCGGTCGCCGTAGAGCATTGCGAACCTAGCAGTGGCCTATCACAGTGTCAACGAGAACGGGTCGCGCCCGCCCGTTCACACCCCCGTCAGGACCCTCGCAACGCCACGTACGCGAGGCCACGAGGCGAGAGCTCGTGCCGAGGGCGTGACTGATCGTCAGCCCCATCGACTTTAGCTTGCGCACGTTGACCTTGAACGGCGCGGTCTCCATATCGAGCTGCGGTGCGAGCCGGGACGCAGCGCAGCGAGGCGATTTGCGGATCAGCGCCAGCGTTTGTTCCGTCCACGGCCCTCGCTTGCTGCGGCCGTCCATGCGCGCGAGCCGCAGTGCGATGCCGTCGCGGTCGGCGGCGGTCAACTCGTCGCTGGCGGCAAGGGCGTTTCGGTCGTCGGTCTCCCGCACATGGTGAAACTCGACGCGAAAGACTTCGTCCGAGGGGCTTGGCGCCTCGCCGCCGGCTCGCGCCAGCTCGGCGAGCAGCGCGGAGGCATCGGCGAAGCCTGACCGCCGTGCATCGCCGTCGGAGATCGCCTTCGCCGCCACCCGATCGAGAGTGGTCATCTCCAGCGCGTCGTCGCCGCTGAAGTGGTAGTGGCCGCCGACCTTCATCTGCGGTCGTTTCCAGCGTCGGAAGGTGAGGGTGGTCGAGCCATCGCGTAATCCGGCGTGGAAGCTGCGCTTGAAGAGCACGGTCGCCTAGCCTATCTCCGTCAGGCTCTGCTCCAGACCGGCGAGGCGGCCCTCCGCAGTGGCGAGGCGGTCGCGTTCGGTCTGTACGACGTTGTCCGGAGCGCGCGAGACGAACTGCCTGTTGCCGAGCTTCTTGCCGATGCGCTCGACGTCGGCCTTCGCCTCCTCGATCTGCTTGCCCAGCCGCTCGCGCTCCGCGTCGGCGTCGAAGAGCCCGGCCATCGGCAAGACGACGCGGCCGACCGGCAAGACTGACGTGACCGCACCGTCCGAGGGAGCGTCGTCGGCGCTGTCGACGATGTGCAGTGGGCGGGCGCGGGCCATCGCCTCGATTGCGTCGGCCGTCGCGCGGGCGCTCTCCGCCGCTGAGTCGCCGACGATGTAGGCCTCCGCCCAGTGCCCCGCGTCGACGTTCTTCTCCGCGCGGATGTTGCGGATCGCCCGCACGAAGTCCTGCACCGCGTCCAGCTCGCGTTCGGCCTCGGCGTCCTCGAAGCTCGCGTCGGCGCGGGGGAACGGGGCGACGATCAGCGCCGGTGCGTCGTCCGGGTCGGGGCGCACCGCGGTCAGCCGCTGCCAGATCTCCTCCGTGACGTACGGCATCACCGGGTGTAGCAGCCGCAGCACGCGGTCGACGACGTGCAGCAGCACGGGGATCGGGGTGCGGTCGCCGGCGCGCAGCCGCACCTTCGCCAACTCGATGTACCAGTCCGCGTATTCGTCCCAGAAGAAGTCGCGCACCCGTCCGGCCGCGGCAGCCAGCTCGAAGCGGCCCATCAAGTCGTCGTAGTCGGCAACGAGGCGTTCGGTGCGTGAGAGGATCCAGCGGTCCTCGACAGTGGTCAGCCCCTCGGCGGTCGGGGCAGCGAGGTCGTCGCCGTCCTCGACAGAGCTGAGCACGAAGCGCGAGGCGTTCCAGAGCTTGTTCGCGAAGTTGCGGCTGGCATCCAACCGCTGGTCGGAGATGCGCTGGTCGTTGCCCGGCGATGAGCCGGCGACGAGCGTGTAGCGCAGGGCGTCGGTGCCAAACTCGTCGATCGCCTCGATCGGATCGGTCACGTTGCCCTTCGACTTCGACATCTTCTGACCATCGGCGGCGCGCACCATTCCGTGGAGATAGACGGTCTCGAACGGCACCTTGTCCGTGTTATAGAGCGAGAGCATCACCATGCGCGCGACCCAGAAGAAGATGATGTCGTAGCCGGTCTCCATCACCTGTGTCGAGTAGTAGCGATCGAACTCCGGCGTCTCTTTGGGCCAGCCGAGCGTGGAGTGTGGCCAGAGGCCGGACGAGAACCAGGTGTCCAGCGTGTCTTCGTCCTGTCGCAGCTTTGCGCTGCCACATGACGCGCACTCGGTGGGGTCGTCGGTTGCGACGGTGACCTCTTCGCAGTCCTCGCAGTACCAGGCGGGGATGCGGTGGCCCCACCAGATCTGGCGGGAGATGCACCAGTCGCGGATGTTCTCCAGCCACTGCATATAGGTGCGCTCGAAGCGTTGCGGGACGAAGTGCAGGTCGCCCTGCTCCACCGCCTCGATGCCGCGCTTCGCGAGCGGCTCCATGCGCACGAACCACTGCTCCGAGACCAACGGCTCGACGATGTCGCCCGAACGCTGGCAGTGCCCGACGGGGTGGGTGTAGGGCTCGATGCGTTCGAGCAGCCCCTGTTCCGCGATGTCCTCCACGATCTTCTCGCGCGCGACGAAGCGGTCGAGGCCGGTGTACGCGCCCGCCTCGTCGTTCATCGTGCCGTCGGTAGCGATGATGCTGAGGATCGGCAGATCGTGGCGCTGACCGATCTCGAAGTCCACCGGGTCGTGACCCGGCGTCACCTTCAGCACGCCGGAGCCACCCTCGATCGAGACCGCCTCGTCGGCGATCACGGGCACCGTGCGGCCGGTCGTCGGCACCTGCACGTGGCGGCCGATCAGACCGCGGTAGCGGTCGTCCTCCGGGTGGACGGCGATCGCGGTGTCGGCCGGGATCGTCTCCGGCCTCGTGGTCGCGATCACGATCTGCTGGTCGGTCGGCTCACCCTGCTCATCGACGATGGGATAGCGGACGTGCCAGAAGGAACCGTCCTCGTCCTCGTGTTCGACTTCCAGGTCGGAGATCGCGGTCTCGCAGGCCGGGCACCAGTTGATCAGGTACTCGCCGCGGTAAATCAAGCCGTCGTCGTAGAGGTTCTTGAAGGTCGTGCGGACCGCCAGCTGCGGCCCCTCGTCCATCGTGAAGACCTCGCGCTCCCAGTCGGCCGAGGCACCGAGGCGGCGGAATTGCTGCGAGATGTAATGGCGCGAGCGACCGACGAACTCCCAGACGCGTTCGAGGAACTGCTCGCGGCCGAGGTCGTGGCGGCTGAGCCCCTCTTTCGCGATCAGGCCCTCGACGATCGCGTTGACGGCGATCGCGGCGTGGTCGACGCCGGGCTGCCAGAGCGTGTCGTGGCCCAGCATGCGATGCCAGCGGATCAGGATGTCCTCGACGGTGACGAACATCGCGGAGCCGACGTGTAGCTCACCGGTGAGGTTGGGCGGCGGCATGACGATCGTGAACGGCTCGCCCTCGCCCGAGGGGCGGAAGAAGCCCTGCCCCTCCCACCACGCATAGAGCTGCTGCTCGACCGCGGAAGGGTCGTAGGCCGTCGCCATCTCGCGGGCCGCTGCGTCGGGTGTTGCCCTCATCGCCGTCTCAATCTGTGTCTCTACGTGGGTCGGTGGCACGAAAAAGCCCCGCACTGCGGGGCGTCAGGCGACCGGCCCTTCGAGGGAAGGACTAGCCGCCTGTGGGTACTACTACGTTGTCCGTTGCCGGTGCGTGTGACATCGTGGCGATCGTAGGCGGCGACGGATGGCAGGTCAATCGCGCGACTACCACGCGCGGTCGTGCATCTCTGTGACGATTCGCTCGATGCGTGTCGCCCGCGTCGCGGCGAGCCAGGTGAGCATCTCCGTGCGCATCGTGGTGCTGAGGCCCTCGAACGTCTCGCCCGCGCCTCGATACTCCGCGAGCGCGGCGGCGAGGTCGTCGGGCAACGGAGGCTCGCGGCGGTCGTCGTTGGGCGTGAGCGTGACGGTGACCTCATCGCCCTCGCCGAGGCCGGCCGCACGCCGGATCGCGCCGTTGAGGAAGAGCCGAGGTTCGCCGCCACCTCTCGGTACCAGCCTCGTGCGCAGCGGTTGCGTGCCGGCCGTACCCGTGGCCGCGATGTATTTGCCGCCGCCGAGGACCGCGCTCACCTCCGCGGGCACATCGACGCAGAAGTCGGTGCCGAGGCGGTAGAGGCGCGCCGTAAAGTGCTGTTTGGACTACTGCTGAGACTGTTGCTCGGGCGTCGCCCGGTCGGCCATCGCCGCACTGCTCAGTCGAGCGAGTCGAGGAAGTTGCTGATCACCTCGGCGCCACGCTTCGGGTCTTCGCACATCCACCAGTGGCCGAGCCCATCGAGCACCGCCACCTGCGCGCTCGCTCGCTCGGCGGAGCGGCGGGCCATCGCCTCACCGCCGGTGAAGCCGTCCTCCGTCGGGATGATCACGAGGCCCGGCTTCGCCGCCGCCTTCGGGAAGTCCTTGCCCAGCTCCGCCATCGCGGGCTGGGCGGCGGAGCGATAGAGGGCGAGGATGTTGCGCCCCATCTCCTCGTTGCTGGCCTCCGCGACGCGGCGGGCGACGCCGGCGCTCATGCCCAGGCTCTCGAACTGCGCGCTACGGGCTTCGAGGGGAGCGGCGGCCATTTGAGCGACCGCCTGTTCGCCGACCTCCGGCGTCTGCCACGCCTGCGCCATGTCGTGCCAGACGTAGTCCGGGTCGAAGCACCCGGCGATGTCGGTCGCCCACGAGCGGATCAGGTCGGGGCGCTCGCTGGCGAGCCGTGCGACGTGGCCACCGCCCCAGTCGTGGCCGATCAGATCGACCGGCCCCTCGATCGCCTCGACCTCGCTGACCAGCCACGCGAGATAGTCGTCGCTGGTCCCGCCGAAGCCATCGGGCACCGGCGCGCCGAAGCCGGGAGGGGAGAGCGCTATCACGTCGTCGCGACCGAGGTGTGTGCGCAGCTCGTCCCAGATCGCATCGGTCTCGGGGTTTCCGTGGACGAGTACAACGGGCATGACAGTCCTCCGCAGGGTTCGAGTCGGTGGCGCGGATTCTACGCACTCTGTCCCGTTTGCGGGATCGCCGGCCGCTCACCGTCTTTCGTGCGGCTCGCGCAGGGCGTAGGCTCGCCCTTCGACAGATGCGAGGGCGAGGAGGATAGGTGCAGCTCAACGGCCTCGGCTATCCCGCGATCATCGTTCGCAACGTGGAGGAGTCGGTCGACTTCTTCGTGAGCAAACTCGGCATGGAACGGCTCTACACGGAGCCGAACCGCGATGACCCGGAATCGGTGCAGACGCTGCTGCACGCGGGCAACGACAGCTACGTAATGCTGATCGGTCCGATCGACCCGAACCTGAAGCTGGCGGAGGCGAGCCTGGGCGTCGGGTCAATGCAGTACCTCACGCTGCAGGTCTCAGGCGATGTGATGGACAGCGCCTTCTTCGAACTCTCCGGCTCCGGCGCGCACGCCAGCGAGGAGATCCGGCGCGGCTACGAGCGGCTGGTCTTCATGGAAGACGGCAACGGCCTGCTGATCCTGCTGACCGCATGGACGACTGAGCCGCCCGAGGGCATGTCGCGTGCTGAGGTGCTGAAGCGCGCCAACGCACTACGCGAGGCGCAGGACGCACCGTTCGTCGAGGACATGCACCTCAGGCTGGCGATCGCCGAGCTGGGCGGGTCGTAGCCGCCTCCCCACCATCACGCTTTGGCAGTCCCTGCGCCCGGGGCGTCTCTGGCGGCTGGAGCAGGAAGGCCCGGTTGCTGCCGCCTGCGTTCAGCAGCATCGCTTCGGCTGATTGCAGGCCGCAGCCCGTCCGCATGCTGGCGATCCCATCCTCCGTGACGTTCAGGCTGACCGCGCGATCTTCGGAGGCGAGCACCATCCAGACGGGGCCACTTCCGAACAGGCTCGCGTCGGGGGCCGGTTCCCCGTTGTCGACTACCCCGTAGAGCCGCCAGTCGAGGCCGAGCAGCATGTCGAACACCCAGTCGAGCTCGCCGCGGCGTGCGTACCTGCCCTCGCAACTACCGTGCGGCAGCACGTCGAGCAGCGTCCCGTCGGCCTCGTCAGGCCGGCACAGCGGCGGTGCCCCGATCCGGTCCTGCTCGGTCACGCAGCCGATCTCCGTGAAGTCGATCAAGCTGAGCAATGCAGCGTGGGCGGTCGCTGCCATCGCATCCAGCACGCCGTCGAACGGGTCGAGCCCCGAGCGGCGGTCGACGTCGAGGGCCTCGACACCGCCGGGTGGCGGGCAACGAGGAGGGCACGCGGTGGCAGGCTCACACAGCTGGTGAGCAGGCCCACGATGCTCCCGTCGGCTTCAAGCAGGCCCATCAACTCGAAGTCGTACGGCGAGGGCTCGCGTACGACGACCAGCAGGTGGCTCGCGGTCGGCAGGTACCCCCCCCCCACGCACCACGGCGATCGCGCGCCCAGAGTGAAGCGAGGAGCTGGTCGACGTCCGCGTCGCCTGTCCGAGGACGTACAGCCCGCAGCTTGTAGCCGGGCGTCGGCTGCGCGAGATCCTCCAGCGGTGACAGCACGATGAAGCGCTCGAAGGACTTCGCGACTCCCACGGCCGAGGGCCGGTCGAGCATCACGACTCTGATCAACTGGCAACTGTCGATGCTGAAGCGCCAGCCCTCGCGCTTGCCATCGATGCTGACGGAGAGCATCACATCAACGTCGCGCGGCGGGCTCGCCCGAGGGTGCCCCGTGGTGACGGTGTAGAGCGAGCGTTGCGCACCTGCGAGGTGCGCCGTCCACTCGCTCGTGGGGACGGCGCGATTCTCTGTCACTTCGCCGCCGGAGTCGCTTGCCTCGACATCCGCGAAGCGCCCTTCGAGAGTGCCCGCGTCGTCAGAGAGCAAGCCCTCGATCAGCGTGTTCAGCGCGGCGTCCGGCGTTCGCCCGTCGGGCGCAATCGCCGGCGGGAACGGCTCGGTCGTCGCGGTCGCCGCAGGTGCGGTTGCCTGTGGTGTCGCAGTCGCGCCGGAGAGCGGCGGCGCAGGGCTGCGAGATCCGAGCGTCATGTCGCTGAGATCGACGACGACGCGGTCGTTCTCGATCGTCACCGCGAAGCGGTCGAGTCCGCGAGTTGCGGGGCCATAGACGCGGTCGCCCGCCATGTCGAACGTCTCAAGGTGGCAGGGGTCGCGAAAGAAGCCGGTCTCGTTCACGAATTCGAAATCTGGTCGCCATGGCACGGCACAGCCGAGGTGCGGATCCTTCGATGAGAGCGCTCTGATCTCGCCGTCCGGCAGACGGACGATGTGAAAGACCCGGTTCGAGACTAGGCTTCCGTCGAGCGAAACTACGGGTACGCCGTCATGGAGGTTGTAGCTCGTGACAGTGCCCGGGGCGAGGTCGAACGTGCGTGAGCTGCTCGGCCAGAGGAAAGCGGCCCTCGCTCTCGCGGTGGCGAACCGCACCGCCACCGCGAGAGCGAGGGCCGCGCGTCCGTGCCGCATCGTCGTCGAGGGCGGCTAGCCCCTCGGCAGGCCGAGCCCGCGCTGCGCGATGATGTTGCGCTGCACCTCGGAGGTGCCGGCTGCGATCGTGCTTGAGACGCTGCCGAGGTAGGAGCGGGCGATCCCGCCGCCCAGTGCCGTCCCGTCGGTGTCGGAGGTCAGGTTGCCTGCCAGGCCCAGCATCTTGATGCCGGTGCCGGCGATGCGCTGGCTCAACTCCGAGCCGTAGAGCTTGGAGATCGACGCCTCGGCGTTCGGCACCATGCCCTGCGACTGCATCCACGGGATGCGATAGGCGATGTTGAAGCCCACTTCGATCTCCAGCCAGCGGTCGGCGAGTTCGTATCGCACCTGCTGGCGGTCAACGATCAGGCTCGGGTCGCGCTTCGCCAACTCGACGAGGCGCTCGACGTTGCGCTTGCCGCCCGCGTAGGCGCCGACGCCGGAGCGCTCGAAGTCGAGCGCGGTCGCGACTTGGTACCAGCCGCGGTTCTCTTGCCCGACGAGGTTCTCGGCGGGGATGCGCACGTCCTCGAAGAAGACCTCGTTGAAGCTGTGCTCGTTGGCGAGGTTGACGAGCGGCCGGACCGTGATGCCGGGCGCGTCCATCGGGATCACGAAGGTGGAGATGCCGCGGTGCTTGGGGGCGGCGGGGTCGGTGCGGGCGGCGAGCCAGCCCATGTTCGCGGTGTGCCCACCGCTGGTCCAGATCTTCTGGCCGTTGAGCACGTACTCGTCGCCGTCGCGGATCGCGCGCGTCTGAAGCGCGGCGAGGTCGGAGCCAGCAGTCGGCTCGGAGTAGAGGGTGCACCAGATGTCGTCGGCGTTGGTGATCCGGGGGAGGAAGTACTCCTTCTGCTCGTCCGTGCCGTAGAGCATGATCGCGGGGCCGACCCAGGCTACGCCCATGCCGCCGCCGCCGGGCATCGCGTTGTAGGCGGCTTCCTCGTTATAGATCATCTGCTGCATGTGGCTGGCGTCCAGCCCGCCGCTCTCCTTCGGCCACGCCATCGCGAGCCAGTCCTTTTCCGCGAGCTTGCGGGTGACGGAGGCGGCCAGGTCGTCGCGCTCTGTGGCGTCGGCGGGCAGCTTGAAGCTGGAGTCCTTCCAGTCGGCGGGTAGCGCTTCCGCGAGGAAGGCCTGCATCTCCGCGCGGAATGCCTCTTCTTCGGGTGTGAATTTCCAGTCCATGGGAACCTCCGACTGTGCGCGTCGCCGCTCTCGCCATCATCGGCAGGGTCGGCGCGGGGACACATTGTAGACGCTGTGCGCTTCGCGTGTGAGGGGGTGTCGCCCGCCCACTCGGGTCAGACTGGCGCCGGTGGTACCATCGCAGATGCGGCGACCGAGTGACTGCTACCTCTCGCGAGGCCCAGGGAGTATTCGTGGTGCAGGAGATGGCGGTCTTCACCGGTAACGCCCACCCGGCGCTGGCTGAGGCGATCTGCAAGCACCTCGAACTGCCGCTCGGTGAGGCTGAGGTCTTCCAGTTCTCGAACGAGAACACCTTCGTCCGGTTCCTCCAGAACATGCGCGAACGCGATGTCTTCATCGTGCAGCCGCTGATCGGTGACGTGAACACCGCGATCATGGAGTTGCTGATCATGATCGACGCGGCGAAGCGGGCCTCCGCCGGCCGCATAACCGCCGTGATCCCCTATTTTGCATACGGCCGCTCCGACAAAAAGGACCAGCCGCACATCTCGATCACGGCCCGTCTGCTGGCGAACTTCATCGAGGTCGCCGGTGCCGACCGTGTGCTGACCGCGAATCTGCATGCCGGGCAGATCCAGGGCTTCTTCAACGTCCCCGTGGATGAGCTGCACGCGATGCCGCTGATCGCCGAGTACTTCCTCTCGCTCTCGCTGAAGCTCGACAACCCGATCATCGTCGCCCCCGACGCGGGGCGAGCGAAGGAGTCGAGCAACCTTGCAGCCAAGCTGGACGGCGACGTCGCATTCGTGGACAAGCGACGCGAGGGCAACGACGAGCGCGCTTCGGCGACGACGATCGTCGGCCCTGACGTGCGCGGGCGCGACACGATCCTCTACGACGACGAAATTCTCACCGGCGGCACGATGCAGGTGGCGATCGAGATGCTGAAGCAGCAGGGCGCGCGTTCCGTCTACCTCGCCTGCATCCACGGGTACTTCCGCGGCCCGGCCTTCGAGCGGCTCGACACCAAGGAGATCGCGGGACTGGTCTACACGGACACGGTGCCGGTCGCAGCGGACGCGTTCTCCACGGTGCCGACGGAGGTGATCTCGCTCGCCCCGCTCTTCGGCGACGCGATGCACCGCATCCACACAGGCGGATCGGTCAGCGCCCTCTTCGGCTAGGGCATGAGGGGGCCAGGCCCCCGGCGGTGTGCCCGTTCCACGCTCCCGTACAATAATTAGTGCACCCCCACCGTTGATTGGCTGGTAGCCGTGGTCGGAGTCTTCCGCAAGGTGTTCGGGAACCCGAACGACCGCGCGCTCAAGCCCCTACGCGAAATCGTCGAGCTGGTGAACGCGCAGGCGGACCGGTTCGAGGCGCTCAGCGACGACGAGCTGCGAGCGCAGACCAGGCTGTTCCGCGACCGCCTCGCGGCCGGCGAGACGCTGGACGACCTGCTGCCGGAGGCCTTCGCCGTAGCCCGCACGGGCATCGCCCGCGTCACCGGCGAGCGGGCGTATGACGTGCAGGTGCTCGGTGCGATCGCGCTGCATCGCGGCATGATCGCGGAGATGGCGACCGGCGAGGGCAAGACGCTGGTCTCCACGCTGGCCCTGTACCTGAACGCGCTCGATGGCGAGGGCGCGCACGTGGTCACGGTCAACGACTACCTCGCTGCCCGCGACGCGCAATGGTACGCGGAGGCGCTCGCCCGGCTCGACCTCACGGTCGGCGTGCTGCAGCACGACCAGGCGTACTCCTACGCCGAGGAGGAAGCGTCGGAGCAGCGCGGGATGGAGCATCTGATCCCTGTCTCACGCGCGGAGGCGTATGCGGCGGACGTCACCTACGGCACGAACAACGAGTTCGGGTTCGACTATCTGCGCGACAACATGGCGCAGGCCCCGGAGCTGCGCGTGCAGCGGTCACGCCATTACGCGATCGTCGATGAGGCCGACAGCGTGCTGATCGACGAGGCCCGCACGCCGCTGATCATCTCCGGCCCCTCGCAGCAGGACACGGCGATCTACCCGCGCTTCGCCCGGCTCGTGCCTCGGCTGCAGCGCGAGCGCGACTACACGGTGGATGAGCGCACCCGCTCGGTACACCTCACGGAGGACGGCATCGGGGTGCTCGAGGAGGGGCTCGGCGTCGAGAACATCTTCTCGCTGGAGAACTTCCAGCTCACGCGCTACATGGAGGCGGCCCTGAAGGCCGAGATCATCTACCAGCGCGACCGCGACTACGTCGTGAACGACGGCAACGTCGTGATCGTCGACGACTTCACCGGCCGCCTGATGGAGGGGCGCCGCTGGTCCGATGGCCTGCACCAGGCGGTCGAGGCCAAGGAGGGCGTGAAGATTCAGAACGAGTCCGTGACGTACGCGACGATCACGCTCCAGAACTTCTTCCGCATGTACGAGAAGCTGGCCGGAATGACCGGTACCGCCGTGACCGAGGCGGAGGAGCTGAACGAGATCTACGAGCTTGAGGTGGTGGTGATCCCGACCAACGTCGGGATCGCGCGCGACGACATGTCGGACCTCGTCTACCGCAACCAGAGCGCGAAGTTCGCAGCGGTGATCGAAGACATCGTCACGAAGCACGAGGACGGGCGTCCGGTGCTCGTCGGCACCGTGGCGATCGAGACCTCGGAGCATCTCTCGGAGCTACTGGATCAGCGGCGCGTCGATCATGACGTGCTGAACGCGAAGCAGCACACGCGGGAGGCGTCGATCATCGCCCGCGCCGGTCAGCCGGGTGCGATCACGATCGCGACGAACATGGCGGGCCGCGGCACCGACATCAAACTCGGTGAGGGCGTGGCGGACGCTGGTGGGCTGCACGTGATCGGCACGGAGCGCCACGAGTCGCGGCGCATTGACAACCAGCTTCGCGGTCGCTCTGGCCGCCAGGGCGACCCCGGCTCATCGCGCTTCTTCGTCTCCTTCGAGGACGACCTGATGCGGCGGTTCGCGCCGGAGTGGTTGCCCGGGATGATGGAGAAGCTGGGCATGGAAGACGAGGCGCTGGAGTCGAAGATGGTGACCCGCGCCATCGAGACGGCGCAGGGCAAGGTGGAGGCCTACAACTTCGACATCCGCAAGAACGTGGTCGAGTACGACGACGTGATGAACACCCACCGCGACGTGATCTACAAGGAGCGCGACCGCGTGCTCGATGGCGACGAGATGCGCGACACCGTGCAGACGATGATCGAGGAGGAGCTGGAGGCGAACATCGCCCTGCACCTCGGCCAGGACCACGACGTCGCTGCGTTCGGCAAGGCGGTCGACGCGATCATGCCGGTCAGCGGTGATCTGCCGATCGACGAGTTCGAGGTGATGAGCGGCGACGAGGCCTCGGACGCGCTGATCACACTCGCCGAGCGACGCTACGACAGCATGGAAGAGAGCACAGGCGAGGAGACGCAGCGCCAGATCGAGCGCTACATCCTGCTCTCCACGATCGATTCGCTCTGGGTGCAGCACCTCACCGCGATGAACGAGATGCGGCAAGGCATCGGCCTCCGTGCGTACGCGCAGACCGACCCGCTGGTCGCGTACAAGCGGGAAGCCCACGACATGTGGGGTCAGCTGCTGGAGAACATCCGATCGATGGTCGTGCGCCAGATTTTCCACGCGCGGCCGGTCGCGACGCCTCGACTGCGTGCGAAGGCTGTCGCGCCGGTGAACGTGCATGAGAGCGGTCCCGGCGAGGAGTCAGCCGCTGGCGGCGTCGGTGCCGATGGCGGCGCGGCCACCGCGACGGCGCCCCCGGCGACCCGGCAGCGGACGGTGAAGAAGGTCGGTCGCAACGAGGCCTGCCCGTGCGGCTCCGGGAAGAAGTACAAGCGTTGCCACGGAGCGGCTGCTTAAGGGCTTCGCCCCTGCGCCGGTTGGGCAGAGCAGTTGGAAGCCTGGAAGTTGAGCCGGCCCCATGAATGAGGTTTCTGAGATCTGGCTGATCACCGGCATCCCCGGCGCGGGGAAGTCGACCGTCGCCCGGTTGCTCGCCGAGAACTTCGAACGCGCCGCGTATGTCGAGGGCGATGTGCTGCGGCGGTTAGTCGTCAACGGCATCGCGTGGCCCGAGGGGCGGGAACTCGAGGGCGAGGCCGAGCGACAGTTCGAGCTGGCGATCCGCAACCAGTGCCTGCTTGCTCGCTCCTTCTCGGAGGCAGGGTTCCTGCCGATCCTCGATGGCGTGATCGTGATGCAGCACCACCTCGATGCCTACACGGGCTACCTCGCAGGCGGACGGCTGCGGCTCGTCGTGCTCGCGCCGAGCGCGGAGGTGGCCGCCGACCGCAACGAGCAGTGTGAGAAGGTCGCTCCTGACTTCAGTCACCTCGATGGCGTGCTGCGTGAGCAACTTACTGGGCAGGGGCTGTGGATTGATAGCTCCTCGCAGACTGCTGAGCAGACGGTGGCGGCGATTCTGGCGGACCTCGATCGCACGCTGCTTGCGTAGCGCTCCGGCTTCCGGGCTCTCCCGTTGGGGGGTACCGCGCTTATGATGTCTTGATGGCTTTTGCGCGCTCCCCCAAAGCCAAACCCGTGAAGCGGGCCCCTTCCGGGTCGCGCAAGCGCGCGACGGCGTCCTCGAAACCGCGTGCGACGAGGGCAAGGGCGCTTCCGACCGGGCCGCTGGGCTCGGAGGAGGGCCTCGCGTCTTTCCATGCCGCGCTGGCCGATGACGAGCCGTGGTACCCGGCGATGCTGGAGGTGATCGGGCGCTGGGCCGTCGCCGAGGAGATGGTGGACCGCACTCGCTGGGTCTACCTGATCGCGGGTGAGGCCTTCGACTGGTTGCGACTCGCGCAGCGCCTGATCGAGAGCGCCGGCAAGCTGATCCCGAAGGACGAAGCGGAACGCCTGCTGCTCTTCGGTGTGATGCCGGAGGGTGCCGACGACGACGAGTTTGCCCGCGCGCTGGGCGTCGAGAAGCATCGCGCGCACCTCAATTTCCAGTACGGCGTGATCGTCGAAGAGGCGCTGCTGCTGACCGCCGAGAACGCCCTCAACAAAGCCGGCGCGCTCAGCGGATCGAACGGCGCGCTGGCAGATGTCGAGGCCTACGAGCGCGTCTACGGCCGGCCCTACGAGGAGCTGATCGGGATGTACGGCGCCGAGATCGAAGCGCCGGCCGGGGAGCGCATGAGTCTGTCTGAGTGGCAGGCGTTCACGTACTGGTGTTCGAAGTACCGCTTCCGCATGGGCGAGCCCGCCAGGGTCGCCTCCGACACACGCAAGGCGCTGGCGCTGCTCTCCACGATGGAGTCCTCGCGCGCTCGCCTCGGTGGGCTGAGCCTGAACGGCGCGAAGCGGATCGTGGTCAAGAGCTAGCGGCAGATCCCGCTGGATACGGAAGAGCCCCGGCGATTGCCGGGGCTCTTCTCTTGTACCGCGAGGGGTGCGGTGTGGTCTGTTGTCCGGGTTCGTGCCCTACTCGCTGGTCTTGATCTCGATCTGCTTCGGCTTGGCCTCTTCCGGGGTGGGGATGGTCAGCGTCAGCACGCCATCGACGAGCTCCGCGTCGACCTCCGCGTCACGCACCTTGCGAGGGAGGGTGATGCGGCGGCTGAGCGTGCCGGAGCGAAGCTCGCGGCGGTAGTAGTGCTCGTCTGACTCGCCGTCCGCAGTCTCCTCGCCGTGCGAGGCGTCGATGGAGAGTACGCCGTCGTTGACTTGCACCTCGAGCTCGTCCTTGGCGAAGCCCGGTACTGAGGCGCGGACGACGAAATCGCCGTCGCGCTCTGAGATGTCGATCGGGAGCGTCGAGTAGTCTGTCGCTCGGCTGCCCCGACCGGCTCGCGCCGTGAAGAACGAGTCGTCGAAGAAGCGGTCCATGGCGCGACGGAGCGAACCGAATTCGCGGCCGGGCCTCTGGTTGCGTCGAACGATCAATGCCACTGGTATTTCCTCTCGTGGTCGGTTGGGTGGTGTAGGCCGTGTGCCTGAGACGGCGGGTGACCTGATACTGCTGAATCCGCTGTCTGCCTCACACACTGTACTGAATATGTAATGATAATGTCAATAAAATATGAGTCGATAGTACTAAGATAAAGCTCTCGATACACGAGCAGGATGCTATACTCTCTGCATGGCACAAGATTTCTATAACGTACTCGAAGTCGGGCGCGATGCGTCCGAGAAGGAGCTGCGCTCCTCATACCGACGGCTGGCCCGCCAGTACCACCCCGATGTGAACCCGGGTAATGCCGAGGCCGAGGAGCGGTTCAAGGCGATCAACGCCGCCTACGAGGTGCTCTCCGACAAGGACAACCGCAAGCGCTATGACCGCTACGGCGACCAGTGGCAGCACGCCGACCAGATCGAGCAGATGCGCCGGCAGGGTGGCCCGACCGGCGGGCGTGGCGGGTTCGACTTCGGCGACCTCGGTGACGTCTTCGGCGGGGGCGGGCAGCAAGGCGGTCGCGGGGGGGCCGGCGGAATCTTCGACTCGCTGCTGCGTCGCGCGGCCGGCCGCCAGCGAGGCGAAGACGTCGAGCACGAGGTGCGTGCCACGCTGGACGAGGCGTACCGCGGCACGACCCGCACTATCGAAGTGCGTGAGGGCAACGAGGTCTGCCGCATCTGCTCCGGCGTGGGCGAACTGGCGGGCGCGATCTGCCATGCCTGCCGGGGCAGTGGCAAGGCCGCGCCGGTGCGCCGCATCGAGGTGACGATCCCCGCTGGCGTCACGGACGCCACCCGCATCCGCGTCGCCGGCCGCGGTGGGAGCGGTTCGAACGGTGGCCCCTCCGGTGACCTCTTTCTGAAGGTGTATCTGCGCCCGCATGCGACGTTCGAGCGGCGTGCCGACGATCTGCATACCGATGTCGCAGTCGATGTCGCTGATGCGGCGCTTGGCTCGGAGGTGCGGGTACCCTCGATGAAGGGCAAGGCGCTGGCATTGCGCATCCCCGCGGGGACGCAGAGCGGCGAGGTGTTTCGCCTGGCCGGGCAGGGCATGCCGCGTCGCAGCGGCGGCTACGGCGACCTGCACGTGCGCGTGGAACTGATGCTGCCGGAGCCCGTTACGGAGGCGCAGCGCGCGCTCTTTGAGCAGTTACGGGCGAGTGCAGCGGATGCAGGACCGGAGGAGACCACATGACGAATATTCCGCAAGACGAACCGGTCTTCGCGATCTCCGTTGTCTCACGCATGATCGGCGTCCACCAGCAGACGTTGCGCTCGTACGAACGCATCGGCCTTGTCCGTCCCGCTCGGTCACCGGGCAACACGCGGCTCTACTCGACGCGCGACGTTGAGCACATTCAGCATGTGCTGTTGCTGATGAAGCAGCTCGGGGTGAACGTCGGCGCCGCCCAGACGATTCTGAACATGAAGCAGCAGATCGAGGAGCTCCAGCAAGAGCTCGCGGAGACGCGCGCAATGGTGGAGCAGCTGCGCCGCAGCCCGGCCGTCGAGGGCGAGGCTCGCGGTGATTAGGACGCGGGTCGCTTCCGGAGCGAGAAGCCGGACGATCGAACGAGTCAAGCACTGCACGAGACAGACCCTTGGCGGGGGTGAACGACCATGATGAGAAACGACCGGTTTACGGATCAGGCGCAGACGGTGCTGCAGCAGTCGCAGCAGGTCGTTCGCGACCAGCGGCATTCGCAGTGGGACGTCGAACACGTCTTCCTCGCGCTCGTGCAACTCAAGGACGGGTTGGCGCGTGAAGTGCTGACCGGAATGGGCGTGGATGTTGAAGCGCTCTCCACCCGCATCGCGAACCACCTGCAGGAGTCGCCCAAGCTCGGCTACGACGTGGTGCAGATCTACACCACCCCTCGCATCGTGCGCATGCTCGAGGGTGCGAACGCCGAGGCGGAACGGCTGAAGGACGAGTTTGTCGGTGTCGAACACCTGCTGATCGCGATCGCTGATGATCGCGAGGGCGAGTCCGCGAAGATCCTCACCGATTTCGAGATCACGAAGGAACGCATCTACACGGCGCTGCGGGAGATCCGCGGCAGCGCGCGCGTCGACTCGCCGACGGCGGAGTCGCAGTACCAGTCGCTCGAACGCTTCGGGCAGGACCTGACCGATCTGGGGCGCGCGGGCAAGCTCGACCCGACGATCGGGCGGGATGTCGAGATCGCACGCGTGATGCAGGTGCTGAACCGGCGCACGAAGAACAACCCCGTGGTGATCGGCGAGGCGGGCGTCGGCAAGACGGCGATCATCGAGGGCCTCGCACAGCGCGTCGCGGACAACGACGTGCCGGAGCGACTGCGCGACAAGCGGGTGATCTCGCTCGACATGGGCGCGCTCGTCGCCGGGTCGAAGTTTCGAGGCGAGTTCGAGGAGCGCTTGCAGGCCGTGATGCGCGAGGTGCGGGAGTCGGCCGGCGAGGTGATTCTGTTCATCGACGAGCTGCACCAGGTCGTCGGTGCGGGCGGTGCGGAAGGCGCGATCGACGCCTCCAACCTGATGAAGCCCGCGCTCGCACGCGGCGAAGTGCACGTGATCGGCGCGACGACGCTGGACGAATACCGCAAGCACATCGAGGCGGATCCGGCGCTCGAGCGACGCTTCTCGCCGGTCTACGTCGACGAGCCGAGCGTCGACGACACCGTGGCGATCCTGCGCGGGCTGCGGCCTCGCTATGAGGAGCACCACGGCCTGAGCATCACCGATGAGGCGCTGGATGCGGCGGCGCGGCTGAGCGCCCGCTACCTGACGGAGCGGCAACTGCCCGACAAGGCGATCGACCTGATCGATGAGGCCGCCTCGCGGCACGTGATCGAGTCGGAATCGCTCACGCCGGAGCTCGTCGACCTGCGCGGGCGGCTGCGGGAAGCTTCCGCACGTATCGACTCCGCCGCAGCACGCGAGGACTTCGAGGAAGCGGCGCGCGTGAAGCAGGAAGTGCGGGCGATACAGACCGAGTACAGCGGCCGCGAGTCGGCGTGGCGCGCGGAACACGGCGTGACAGAGGACGTCACGGAGGCGGACATCGCCGCGCTGATCGCGCAGATCACCGGCATCCCCGTGGACCGCATGCTGAAGGGCGAAGGCGAACGTCTGTTGAAGATGGAAGAGGCGCTGCACGCGCGGGTGATCGGGCAGGACGCCGCGATCGAGACGCTCTCCGATGCGATCCGACGTGCTCGCAGTGGTCTCGGCGATCCGAAGCGGCCGATCGGCTCCTTCGTCTTCGTCGGGCCGACCGGCGTCGGCAAGACCTACCTCGCGAAGGCGCTGGCGGAGTACCTCTTCGACGACGAAGACGCGGTGCTGCGCCTCGACATGTCGGAGTACGGCGAGAAGCACACCGTCTCGCGGCTGATGGGCGCGCCGCCCGGGTACGTGGGCTACGACCAGGCGGGCGAGCTGACGGAGGCCGTCCGCAGGCGCCCATACCAGGTTGTGCTCTTCGATGAGATCGAGAAGGCGCATCCGGACGTCTTCAACACGCTGCTCCAGATCATGGACGACGGCCGGCTAACCGACGCCCACGGCCGCCACGTCGATTTCCGCAACACCGTGGTGATCCTCACCTCGAACATCGGCAGCGGCGAACGGCAGGGCCCACTCGGCTTCGTACGCACGAGCGATGAGTCGGAGCGCGAGCAGCTGCGCAAGCGCGTGGAGGAGGGACTAAAGAAGACCTTCCGACCGGAGTTCCTCAACCGGCTTGACGACATCATCGTCTTCGAGCCGCTGACGGAGGCCGAGATCGCGCAGATCGCGGACCTGATCTTCGATGAGGTGCGGGAGCGGCTCTCCGAACGGCAGGTCGACTTCCACGTCACCGACGCCGCCCGCGGGGCGTTGCTGAAGGAGGGCTACGACCCCGACTTCGGCGCGCGGCCGATGCGGCGGATCATCGAGCGGCGGATCGAGAACGAACTCGCGAAGCGGGTACTCGGCGGCGAGTTCGACGAAGGCGACTGCGTGGTCGTCGATGCTGACGAGGACGGCGACTACACCTTTACCCGCGAAGGCGCGCGCAGCGAGGTGACGGTCAGCAGCTAGGCTGGCGAGTCGCTCTCGGAGCAGCGATCGGCATGCAGCCAGAGCAGGTAGAACGCCCCGGCGAGCACGAAGATGCCGGCGGCGAAGCTGCCGAACGCCAGGTGCAGCGAGCTGTCGCCGACGACGCCCGCGAAGACGCCGCTGAGGGCGAAGACGAATGCCACGCCCAGCGGATCAACGGAGAGCACCGTCGCTCGCACGCCAGGGTCGGTGCGGTCGTTGATGTACGCACTGACGGATGGGCTGATCCCGTAGACGGCCACCTGCATGAGCACGAAGCCGGCATAGGCCGCGATGTGGTCGACGATGCCGAGCAATGCCAGCCCGACGACGACCGCCAGCAGGCTGACACCGACCGCCCGTCGAAGGCCGCCTAGCAGCTGCGGGACGCGCCATCCGATCACCGCCGCGCCCGCGCCCAGCAGCCTGGTCGGAACGAGGAAGAGCCCGAACAGCGCCAGTTGCACATCGTGTCTGAGCAGAAACGGCTGCAGCAGCATGAACTCGGTGACGAATGAGGTCGCCATCAAGACGCGAACGAGGATGATGAAGCGCACAGCGGCGTCGCGCCTCAGCGCCTGTATCGCCTCGGACAGCGTGCCCAGGTACGAGAGCGCTCTACGCGGTGCGTGACGGGGCGGCTCGCGTATCCAGAGCGCGACGATCGCGGAGGCGACGCTGGGGATCGCACCGAGGATGATCGGCAACTGGAGGTTGGTCGCGGCGGCGAGCACGGCACCGACGACGCCCCCGGCCATGATCGAGATCGTCCCGATCGCTTCTGTGCGGCCCTGGAACCTCGAGAACTGCGCCGAGCGGCCTGCGCTGCGCAGCGCGTCGTAGAGCATCGCGTCGCTGTTGCCGCTGCGGAAGGCGATGCCACCGGACCAGAAGACGTAGGCGAAGAGCAGCGCCTCGAAGCTGCCGGCGAGGGCGAAGGCGACGATGCCGAAGGCTTCGACCAGCGAGGCGAGGATCGCGGTCAGGCGGCGGCCGAAGCGGTCGGAGAAGGCCCCGGTCGGGAGCTCCATCAGCAGGCTGACGCCCCAGAAGAAGCCCTCCATGATGCCGACCTCGGTGAGTGTCAGCCCTCGGAAGTCGAGCAGGTAGACGATCCAGAGGGCGAGGTGCGGCTGGAGCTGCGAGGTGGCGTGATAGCCGTAGAGCAGCCGGATCGTGCGCGTCGCGGAGAATCCGGGGACGGCGGCTGACGAGTCTGTTTGCGACACGGCGTGAGCCTCCGTTCCAAATCCAGCGTTTGATACAGCGCAGTGCGTACGGATCAGTGAACGCGTGAGCAGGCCCGGAGTTGCCTGAGGCGGAGGCCGCGAGATAATGGGCGCGCTCCCACACTCGCTGCCAGGAGGTCCAGTGTCACAGGATTCGAACCGGCGGCGGCGTCGACAGCAACGCCGTCGCGAGCGCGAGGCGCAGGCGGACTCACGGCCACCAGCGCTGCAGGAGGTGGTGGAGAGCGCCCCACCCGGCCAGAGCATGATCACGGGCATCCGCGAGACCATCGACTCGTTCGGTGGCTTCCTCACGATCGGCGCCGTCGGTGGCACGGTGCTGATCATCATCTACCTGATCATCCAGAACCCGCTCGCATCGACCTCCCCGCTGCTAGGGGACGCGCGCGATGTGCCCGCCGGCGTCTCGCAGGAGGCGCACACGACGAACGCGGCCGACATGGTCGGCCGTCCGGGCGAGCCGCCAGCGATCGGGCCCCACTTCGGCGGTCCGGAGTGCGTCCCGCCGAGCTTCGGCAACCACTGCGGGCCTGCGCCGTACGGCATCTACGACTTCCCGGTGAACGATGGCAACGCGGTGCACTCGCTGGAGCACGGGATGGTCTGGATCAGCTACAACCCCGAACTCGTCACGGCCGAGATGCTCGCGACGCTTGAAGAGATTGCGAATGACCGCCGGCGGGACGTGATTCTCTCGCCACGGCCGCAGAATGGGCTGCCGATCTATGCGGTCTCGTGGGGGCGCGTGCTCGCGATCGATGGGACTGCCGGGGTCGAGGAAGCGCTGCTACGCGACTTCGTGACGACGAACAACAACCGCTCGCCCGAGCCGAAGATCCGAGGTGCCGGGCACCGGTAGCCCGCAGCGTGCGATCAGTCGAACATCGCGGGCGGGCCTTCGTGTCTGGTGCCCGGTGGGTGGCCGCTCGTCGAGCCTCGACGTATGATCTCGCGCGCATCCCGGAGACTGCGTGATGGTGGTGGCATGATGGTGGGAAGCACGACCGGATCCGCCTCGACAGAGGTTGAGGTCACCTTCGACGACATGACGGTGTTGTCCGAAGATGGCGTCGATCTCTTCGTCCTGAACTGGAACAAGTTCGTCGAGGTGCCGCCGTTCTACGTGGACGTTGATGGTCGTCGGTTTGCCTACGCGTCGCAGACGGTGCTGATCGCTGGCCGAGGGCCCGTGCTCTCCAACTTCGTGCGCGAGCAGGAGGCCGGGGGCATGACGGTGCTGCTGGTGGAGCGCGACGAGCGCTTCTTGCTCTACATCCATGACCCCGCCGCCGAGGCGGATGACGCCGAGGAAGGCGCGGCCGAGTAGCCTCGCCGTCCGCGTGACATCGCCCTCGCGCAGCCGCGGATTCGCAGACCTCTACTTCTATCTCGCACTCGGTGCGGTCCACTTCTACTTCGTCTCGTACTTCATCTCGCTGGTGCAGATTCCGCGCGTGCTGGAAGGCGAGTCGGACTGGCTGATCGGGCTGGTGGTCGGCGGGCTGGGGCTCTCCGGAATGGCCGCGCGGCCGCTGGCCGGGGTGCTGGTCGATGGCGGCGGGCGGCAGCGCTGGCTGCGCGTGGGTGCGGCAGCGACGGTGCTGACGTTTGTCGGCTATGCGCTGAGCCCGGATCCGTGGGTGGTGTTGGGATTCCGGCTGCTGCATGGCGTAGCGATGGGCATCTTCACCACCTCGCTGCTGGCGATGGTGACGGCGATGTTGCCGGAGCGCAGCCGAGGGCTGGGCGTTGGCGTCTATCAGTCGGCGAATGCAGTCGCGCAGCTCTACGCGGCGACGATGGCGGTGGCGTTGACGGGGCTGACGTCGTTCGAGTTCGTCTTTATGGTGGGGGCGGGCGCGTCGTTGATGGCCGGCCTCTTCGGGATGTTCATCGTGGAGCGAGAGCGCCCGTCCGCCGTCTCGACGCCATGGCGGCGGCGCGAGTGGATCTCTCGCAGTGGGCTCGCGCCGTCGATCGTCTTCCTTGCGATGACGACGACGTTCGGGGCGGTGCAGGCGTTCCTCCCAGCCTTCGCGCTGGAACGCGACTTCGGCAACGTTGGTCTCTTTTACTCGGTCTACGGGTTCTCGCTGCTCGGTGCGCGTTCGCTCTCCGGGGCGCTCTCCGACCGCATCGGGCGAGGGCAGGTGGTGCTGCCATCGCTGGCGATGGGGGTGGCGGTGATGCTCGTGCTCTCGTTGGCGCAGTCGCAGGGGGTGTTTCTCGCGGTGGCGGTGCTCTATGGCGTCTGTTTCGCGGCGGTGCAGGTGACGGTGGTGGCAATCGTGGTCGACCGCACACCGCCGGAGTCGCTGGGCGCGGGCATGGCGACGTACACGATGGCGTGGGATGTCGGCGCGGTGCTGGGCGGCGTGCTGCTGGGGCTGCTGATCGAGGTGACGTCGTATTCGGTCGGCTTCGCGCTCTGCGCGCTGTTCCCGCTGTCGGGGATTGCGGTCTATCTGCTGCGGGTGCGCGGGCCTCGGCAGGTGGCTGGCGTGGCCGGTGAGGGAGGCGCGGGGCAGCCGGAGTTCGGACGCGCTTCGCGCGCTGTGTCTTCTGGATGGGACCCGCCCACCTGCCCTTAGAACGTGGGGCTCCGCCCCGCACCCTTTTCTGTAGAAACAGAGCTGGATATGGAGGGCTCCCGAGCCCTACTCGAACATCTCGCCGTATCTCGATCGGTGCTCCGCGCGCAGGCCGTCGATGTGGGCGGCGAACTCCGTGGGTTCGTAGTCGGGCGTGATCATGACGAGCGCGTCTTCGCCGTTGTTCGCGTAGTACTTCGGCACCCGTCCGGCGTGGGTGAGGCCGTATCGCTCGTACAGTTCGATCGCGCGCTCGTTGCTGGCACGGACCTCGAGCGCGACGGTGCGCAGCTCGGCGTCCGATGCGAGCGTGAGGCAGTCGATCAGCAGTCGCTGGCCGATGCCCCGCCCTTGGTGGCCGGGCGCAACAGCGAGCGTGACGAGGTGCAGCTGGTCGGCGGTGAACCACGCGCCGAAGTAGCCGACGAGGTCGTCGACCGGCCCGCCGATCCCCAGCCGCTGCCTGATCGCCGCGAGGCGGCCGAGGGGCGGCGGCGGGTCGCTCTGCTGCGGGCGCTCGATGGCGACGACGTACTGGGCGAGACGGTTGCGCAGTTCGCCCTCGAAGGTCGTGCGTGGCCACGCATCCTCGTAGGCGGCACGCTCGATGCGACGCACGCGCCGCAGATCGACGCGGACCATTTCGCGCAGGAGGATGCGGGTGCGCTCGGTGATCGCCACGCCCGCAGCGTACCGCCCGGAGAGCAGGATGCGAGCGCCATCGGCTGCTCGACAATAGAAATAAATGTTCTATTCTCGCGCTGTATGTACTCGAAACTAGCAGCGAACACGGGAAGATCGACGTGACGTAGGAGCCGTTCGAACAACAGCTCGACTCCGAACTGGAAGCCGCGCTCGGCGACGGCGGCAATGCACTGGCAGCCGAGTCCGGTCTTCCGCCGGAGCTGGTGGCCGGCGAGACGCTGGATGAGGTCGATGGCTCGCTGGACGCGGCGCGTCGTGGGGTGGCGCAGATCCGAGAGCGGCTGACCGGCGAGAAGCAGACGAGCAGCGGCTTCCCCGCCGGCGCGCCCGCCCGTAGCGGCCGGACGACAGCGGGCATGTCGACGGCGAAGAAGATCGTCGCGGGCCTCGAAGAGCGGGCGCGAGCCGTCTAACCCGGCACGACCGGCGGCGGGAAGAACAGGGGCCCCTCCGTCGCGGGGCCCCTGTTGGTGTGTGCGGCGGGGCGGCGTATCGTGCGCGGCGGAGGCGAGCGTGGACGTCGACTTTGCGTTTCTGGCTGATACCGCACAGGAGGGTGGCGGGAAGCTGTACGCGCTCGGCATCGGCATCGACACGCTGATTGCCGCAGAGGTGCCGGTCTCCATGCCGGCGCTGGCCGCCGTCACCCAGGTGCGCTACTCCGTCGCAGAGGTGGGGCCGAAGACGCTCGCCATCCGCGTCGTCGATGCAGACGGTGGCAACGTGATGCCGCCGATCGATTCGCAGGTGACGTTTGCGGTGCCGCAGGGCGCTGCCGCCGCCTCGGCGCGCGTGATCGTCGCGCTCAACGGCCTCACCTTCCCTCGCTATGGCGACTACGCGATCCACATCGCGATCGATGGTCGTGATGTCGCCAGCCTGCGCTTCGCGGTCGTGGAGCAGCCCGCCGCGAGCGGGTAGTGCGCGAGCGCCATTCGGCCCTCTGACCTCGCTGGTCGTTCGTCTACCTTCCCTGCTTGTGCGGCGCGGGCAGTGTGGTCTTGCGTCGGAAGGGGAGTGACGGTCTATGGTGCTAACCCCGGCGGAGCTGAGCGAGCTTGCAGCCGATGCTGGCCTGCCGGTGGCGGTGCGCCGGGTGGCGGAACGCGAGGCGCGTCGCAGGCTGCGCGACGCGGAACAGGCCGCCGCGACGGCGTGGGCGACGGAGGCAGCCGAGTTTGCTCGCCTGACCGAGTTGCAGGCCGTGCTGTGATCGATCGCGCGGAGATCATCGCCTTCGACGCGGGCACGCACTCGGCGACGCTACGTTATGCGGGCTCGCAGACGGGCACCGTAGCCGGCACGCCCGTCTCCGCCTCGATCACCGCGGCGCAGATGGTGGTCGGGGAGATCGCGGGCGTCCCGCTCTTCGGCGCGGACGGCAACCCGCTCGACGCGCTCGTCGTGGGCGTGACGAAGCCGTAGCGAGCGGGCTGCCGAGTGGGCTCAGGGGGCCTCGCTCGCTACCCGAACGTTCGTTCGGTATACTGCGACGGCGAGGTACCGAGGAGGCGCGGTGACGGACGAGCGCGACGGCCCCCTGACGCCCACCCAGACCGACGACGACGCGCAGGCGGAGGCGCTCGCCGAAGGGCTGCGCCCGCGGCGCTTCGACCAGTACTTCGGTCAGGAGACGGTCAAGGAGAACCTGGGCATTGCGATCAAGGCGGCGTTGCAGCGCGGAGAGCCGCTGGATCATGTGCTCTTCCACGGTCCGCCCGGCCTCGGCAAGACGACGCTGGCGATGATCGTGGCGTCGGAGATGGGCGTCTCGATCCGCATCACCAGTGGCCCGGCGATCGAGCGCTCGGGCGACCTCGCTTCGCTGCTGACGAGCCTGCAGACCGGCGACGTGCTCTTCATCGACGAGATCCATCGGCTGCCGGTTGCGGCCGAGGAGGTGCTCTACCCGGCGATGGAGGACTTCTCCGTCGACATCATTCTCGGCAAAGGGCCGAAGGCGCGCGACGTGCGACTGAAGCTGAACCGCTTCACGCTTGTCGGTGCGACCACCCGCTTCGCGCTCGTCTCCCAGCCGCTACGCGACCGCTTCGGCTCCGCCTTCCGCCTCGACTTCTACGACACCGCCGCGCTGGCGCAGATCGTGCGCCGCTCGGCTGCGGTGCTCGGCTGTCAGATCGACGAGGACGGCGTGATGGAGGTCGCCAAGCGTGCTCGCGGCACCGCGCGCATCGCCAACCGACTGCTGCGCCGCGTCCGCGACTTCGCGGAAGTGGAGGGCGATGGCACCGTCACGCGCGACCTCGCTGACGGCGCGCTCAGGCGGCTGCAGACCGATGAGCTGGGGCTCGATGCGATGGACCGCGAGCTGCTGCGCGCGGTGATCGAGCGCTTCGGCGGCGGCCCGGTCGGGCTGGAGACCGTCGCGGCTGCGATCTCCGAGGAGGCCGACACGATCATGGATGTCTACGAGCCATACCTGCTGAAGCTCGGCTTCCTCCAGCGCACGCCACGCGGCCGCATCGTGATGCCAAGCGCGTACGAACATCTGGGCATCGATCCGCCGGTGGATGCCGCCTCCGCGCAGGGCCACATGTTCAGCGACGACTCCGAGGCGTGATGCCCGCTCGTCAGCGTGTCTCCTCCGGCGGGCCGTGGGAGGATCGCGTCGGCTACTCGCGCGCTGTGCGCGTCGGCGACCACACCTGGGTCGCAGGGACGACCGGCACCTCGCCGAACGGCACTGTCCCGCCTGACGTCACCTCGCAGACCGGCCTCGCGCTCGACACCATCGAGGTGGCACTGACGGAGGCCGGCGCGTCGTTGGCGGAGGTCGCCGTTGCGCGCACCTACGTCACCGACATCGAGCAGTGGGAGGCCGTGGCCGAGGTGCTACGCGACCCCCTCGGCAGTGCGCGCCCCGCGATGAGGATGGTGCAGGTGGCGCGCCTGATGCTGCCCGAGCACCTGATCGAGGTCGAAGTCGAGGCTGTTGTCGGGGCGGCGTGAGCTACCGCTTGCGGATGATCGTGTAGGTCGCGCGCCCGGTCGCGACCAGCGTGCCTTCCTCGTCGCGCACATCTACGGAGACGAATGAAAGAGCGCGGCTGCTGCGCAGCACGGTGCCTTCCGCGATCACGTCGCTGGTCGCCGCGGCGAGGAAGGTCGCGTTGAGGTCGAGCGTCGCCTGCCCGGTCCATGTCGCATCGTCCTCGCGGCGCAACGTCGCCGTCGATGCACCAGCGGCCGCATCGATCAGCGAGGCGATCGCTCCGCCGTGCATCACCTCTGGCCGTCGGGTGCCCAGCGCGGGCGACATCGGCAGGCGTAGGTGCACCACTCCGACCTCGGCCGACTCGACCGTGATGCCGAGCGTCTGCCAGTAGGCGACGCCGACAGCTGCGATCAGCGCAAGCAGGCGGTCACGTTCGGCGTCGCTGGTCATGGCCCCTCCGATGCGGGTGCGGCAAGCCGAGGGTACAGGCGTGCGAGGGCTGCGAAGATTGTCTAGGTCGTGGCGGTCGGGTCGAACATGACCTCGTCCGCGACATCGCCGTGCGAGGTGAAGGTCATGCGGTAGAAGTCCGCGTAGACATCCTCGTTCGCCATCAACTCGTCGTGGGTGCCGATCTCCACGATCTCGCCGTTGCGCATCATCACGATGCGGTCGGCGTCGCGGATCGTCGAGAGGCGGTGCGCGATCACGAACGATGTGCGATTCGCCAGCACGACCTTGAGCGCACGTTGAATGATGCGCTCCGTCTGCGTGTCCACGTGTGCCGTCGCCTCGTCGAGGATGATGATCCGCGGCTCAGCGACGACGGCGCGAGCGAAGGCAATCAACTGCCGCTGGCCGATGGAGAGGTTCTTGCCACCCTCCTTCAGCTCAGCGTCGTAGCCATCCGGCAGGCGTTCGATGAACTCGGAAGCGCCGACGGCCTCGGCCACCTGCTCGATCTCTTCGCGGGTGGCGTCGAGTCGGCCGTAGCGAATGTTCTCGGCAATCGGGCCGGAGAAGAGGTACGGCTCTTGGAGCACGACACTCATGCGGCGCGTCAGCGACTTGCGGACCAGCTTCGTCAGGTCCTTGCCATCGATCTCGATCGTACCGCCCTGGATCTCGTATGAGCGGTTGATCAGTGCGGTGACGGAGGTCTTACCGGCGCCGGTGTGACCGACCAGCGCCACCGTTTCGCCCGGGGCGACGTGCAGGTCGAAGTCGCGCAGCACCGGCACATCTGTCAGGTACTCAAAGTTGACGTGGTTGAAATCGACGCGGCCTTCGACGTCACCGAGCTCGATCGGGTCTTCGGCGTCGACGATCTCGGGCTTGGTGTCCAGCACCTCGAAGACACGGTGGGCGCCGGCCATCGCGCGCTGGAGCATCGTGTACTGCAGCACGATGTCGCGGATCGGGGTGAAGAACCGCTGGATGAAGAGCACGAATGCGAGGGCGAAGGCAGCCGCGGAGGAGGGGTCGAGTGTGCCGTTGAAGAGTCGGATGCCGATGAAGACGACCACCAGCACCGTGGAAATCGTGGAGAGGATCTCCACCATTGGCATCACGGAAGCCTGCAGCCGCATTGCGTAGAGATTCGACTGGCGGTTCTCTTCGTTCAGCTGCCCGAATTCCTTCAGGTTCACATCTTCACGCCGCATCGACTGCACGACGCGGATGCCGGAAACGTTCTGGTTGATGTTGGAGTTCACCTGCGCGATCGCCAGGCGCACCCGGATGAACGCGCGCTGCGCGTAGCGCTGCCAGATAGCCATGAACAGCACGAGGATCGGGACGGTCGAGAGCGAGACGACGGCGAGTTGCGCATCGAGCAGGAACATGAAGGCTACGACGATCACCAGC
>DASCRM010000117.1:0-12128 GCA_034406555.1 Dehalococcoidia bacterium
AGGCGCTGGAGCGAATCGACGCGGACGAGGCCGGCGCAGGCGAGATCATCGCCGTGGCGGGCATCGAGGAAGTGACGATCGGCGAGACGCTCGCCGACCTCGATAACCCGATCGCGCTGCCGGTGATCAGCGTCGACGAGCCGAGCCTCTCCGTCACGGTGGGTATCAACACCTCGCCGCTCGCCGGGCGCGAGGGCACGCTGCTGACGGCGCGGCTGCTGAAGAACCGGCTCGACTCGGAGCAGGTGGGTAACGTCTCGATTCGCGTGATGCCCTCAGAGCGTCCGGACGCGTGGACGGTGCAGGGGCGGGGCGAACTGCAGCTGGCCGTGCTCGTCGAGACGCTACGACGTGAGGGCTTCGAGCTGACCGTCGGTCGTCCGGAAGTCGTGACTCGTGAGATCGACGGACGGCTGCACGAGCCGGTCGAAGCGCTCTCCATCGACGTGCCGGAGGAGTTCATCGGTGTCGTCACTCAGCTCCTCGCCGCCCGCAAGGGACGCTCGGTGCACACCGTCAATCACAGTACGGGCCGCGTGCGCATGGACTACCGGGTGCCGATGCGGGCGCTGATCGGCTTCCACACCGAATTCAAGACGGAGACTCGCGGCACCGGATTGCTGCACCAGGTCTTCGACGGATACGAGCCCTGGCACGGCGATGTGCGCTCACGCCCGAACGGCAGCCTCGTCGCGGACCGTCGAGGCCCGACGACCGCCTACGCGCTGATGAACCTGCAGGATCGCGGCACGCTCTTCGTCGGCCCCGGCATCGAGGTCTACGAGGGCATGATCGTGGGGATGAACGCGCGGTCGGAGGACATGGACGTCAACGTGACGCGTGAGAAGAAGCAGACGAACATGCGCGCCGCCGCGGCGGACACTACTGAGAAGCTCACCCCCTCGCAAGAGTTCTCGCTCGAGCAGGCGCTGGAGATGCTGCGCGACGACGAGTGCCTAGAGGTCACGCCGATCTCGCTCCGCCCTCGCAAGGTTGAGCTGGTGCAGCACCTGCGCGCGCGCCTGCGAGGCAAGCGCCAGTAGCCGCGAGGCGCGGCCGTCAGGGCTTGCGCGCAGGTGCTGCCACGAGTCTCGAACTCGGCCGCATCCGACTCATGACGAGAGCCAGAGAAGACATCGACCTCGTTGCCCTACTCGATGTCGTCCTTCGCGTCCTGCGGTACTTCGCTATGCACCATGATGTCGACGATCTGGATGCGGCCGCCGGGGCGTAGCACGCGGTAGACGTCTGCCATCACCGCCATCTTGTCCGGACAGAGGTTGATTACGCCGTTGCTGATCACTACGTCGTCGGCCGGGAGTTCCTCGGCGGACCCCTGTCGCACGTCGACGGTGTCGAGGCCGAGCGAGACCGCTCCGGCGCGCGTCTTCTCCAGCATCGCTTCCGTCATGTCGACGGCGATTACCGTGCCGGCCGGGCCAACCTGACGAGCGGCGAGCAGCGTGTCGAAGCCCGGGCCGCAGCCGATGTCGAGGACGGTCTCGTCCTCGTGCGGTCGACCGAGCGTGAACGGGTTGCCTGTGCCAGCGAACGAGTCGACCGTCGCCTCGGGCAGCCAGTCGACGTCGGCGGACTGGTAGCCCAGCATCTCAGCGAGCGGCCGCCCGTTGTGAAAGTGGAAGCCCTGCCCGGGCTTCAGCGCGACGTCGGTGTACTTGGCCTGGATCTGGCCGCGGAGCTCAGCCTGGCCAACGCGCGCAGCGATAACTTCGTCGAGGATCGCGTCCTCCTCGCGTGCCGGGGAACTGGCAGCGACCGCAGCCTACGCACCCGGCTCGCGGGTGTCTATCGCCGACTGCCCATGCCTCTATGCGGCGGGCCGCTATACTCCCTTGCGCCGGGCGACCCTCCACCAACGTGAGCGGGCGTCCACGCAGGCGGAAGGAAGCTGCGATGGAACTCAGACACCTCGGACGCTCCGGACTTGAGGTCTCGGTGATCGGCCTCGGAACGAACAACTTCGGTATGCGCATGGATCAGGACGCGACCCAGATCGTGGTCGATAAGGCGATCGACGAGGGCATCAACCTCTTCGATACCGCCGATGTGTACGGCGGGCAGGGTAAGTCGGAGGAGTTCCTCGGCAAGGCGTTGGGCAGCCGACGACAGGACGTGCTGATCGCGACGAAGTTCGCGATGCAGATGGGCGAGGGGCCGATGCAGTCCGGGGGCTCACGTCACTGGATCATGAACGCGGTCGAGGACTCGCTGCGCCGACTCGGCACCGACTACATCGACCTCTACCAGGTGCATCGCCCGGACGCGAACACGCCGTTCGAGGAGACGATGCGGGCGCTCGATGACCTCGTGACCTCCGGCAGGGTGCGCTACGTCGGCGGATCCAACTTCGCGGGCTGGCAGATCGCGGAGTGCCACCACCTTGCGAAGAACAACGGCTGGGCGCCGTTCATCTCCGCGCAGCCGCAGTACAGCCTGCTGGACCGCGCCATCGAGAGTGAGGTCGTGCCGGCCTGCAACGAGTACGGGCTTGGCGTGTTGCCGTACTTCCCGCTCGCCAGTGGGCTGCTGACCGGCAAGTACAAGCGCGGCCAGGACGCCCCGGAGGGCACCCGCCTCGCTGCGGGCCCGATGGCGGAGCGCATGCTCAGCGACAGCAACTTCGACAAGGTCGAGAAGCTGGAGGAGTTCGCTCAGGGGCGTGGCCACACGCTGCTTGAGCTGGCCTTCGGCTGGCTGGTCTCGCAGTCCCACGTCGGCAGCGTGATCGCTGGAGCGACGAAGCCCGAGCAGGTGGAGGCGAACGCCGCCGCCGGTGCGTGGAAGCTGGACGCCGAAGAGCTGGCAGAGGTCGACAAGATCACCCGCTAGTCGGCGCAACAACACCGAGCAGGTGCCCCGCAATCGCGGGGCGTCTGGGTTTATACAGCGTCGATGAGTCGAATACGGCGTGGTTTTCGACGAGTTGCGCGATTCAGCCTAGGATTCACCCCCGCGACCACCGTGGCACGGCCAAAACGGACACCCTGACATGCTTCGCGCTGTCCTGAGGAGTTCCAAATGACACAGCCCGGCTCACTTCCCGTTCCGCCCGAGTTCGCATTTGAGTGGGAGCTGGACGGCGATGAGCCATGGCTTCTGGATGCAGGACCGCATGCATCTGCCGAACGCGCTCACGCCGCTCGATCAGACGCTGGTTCAGCGCTCGTTTGGTGTCGGCGTAGGCCGCGCGATCGCGAAGATGTCGATGCCGATCACCGGGCTTCGCGTCGGGCTCTTCGGTGGATACGCGTACCTCTCGCCGCAGCCGTTCATGGGCACGCCTGAGGAGATGGGCGCTCGCTTCGAGGAGATGAAGCGCATCGCCGGTCAGCTGGGGGGCATGCGGTCTCGCTTCGCAGCAGATTCGGGCCTGATGTGAAGTCTTGACGGTGAGCCGGTGTTGGCAATTGGGGAAACTTCGTGATTTGCTGTCGGACGCGAGGGGGCGAGCGATGCCAGATACGATCTTCGAGCTGCTGAGCGCGGGCCACGACCCTGCGCCGGCGATCGGCGCACCGGGTCGCGAGCCCGTGACGTACGAGGCGCTGCGTGCCGAGGTCGCACGGCTGGCGGGGCAATTGCGGACGCTGGACATCCAGCGCAACGACCGCGTGGGCATCGTGCTCCCAAACGGGCCGGAGATGGCGGTGATGTTCATCGCCGTGGCGAGCTGCGCTGCCGCTGCCCCGCTCAACCCCGACTACCGCGAAGAGGAGTTCCGCTTCTACCTCGACGACCTCAACGCGAAGGCGCTGGTGACGCGCCCCGGCGAGGCCGCCGAGGCACACGCTGCCGCGCCCGCCGAGACGCAGCGCGTGGCGCTGGTGGGCGACGTGGGCGCACTGAACCTCACGCTGGACGGCGAGCCGGTCGAGGTGGCGGGTGGGGAGATCGACTTCGCGCAGCCGGACGACATCGGGCTCGTGCTGCACACATCGGGCACGACCTCCCGGCCCAAGATCGTGCCGCTGAGCCAGCGCAACCTCACCACCTCAGCAGGCAACATCATGCGCTCGCTGGCGCTGACCCCGGCGGACCGCTGCCTGAACGTGATGCCGCTGTTCCACATCCACGGGCTGATGTCGGCGGTGCTCGGCTCGCTGTCGGCCGGGGCGACGGTCGTCTGCTCACCCAGCTTCGACGCCTTCCGTTTCTTCGAGTGGTTCGGCGAGGTGCAGCCGACGTGGTACACGGCGGTGCCGACGATGCATCAGCTGATCCTTGGTCGCGCGGGCCGCAACGTAGACGTGATCGCCGCGAACCCGCTGCGCTTCCTGCGCTCCTCCTCGGCGTCGTTACCACCCTCGGTGATGGCGGACCTCGAATCGACCTTCGGCGCGCCGATGATCGAGGCGTACGGCATGACCGAGGCTTCGCACCAGATGGCCTGCAACCCGCTGCCGCCGGGCGAACGCAAGCCGGGCTCCGTCGGCCGTGGCACGGGCATCGAGCTGGCGATCATGGACGAGGGCGGGGCGCTGCAGCCGCAGGGGACGATCGGCGAAGTGGTGATCCAGGGCGGCAATGTGACCGCCGGTTACGAGAACAACGATGAGGCGAATGCCAAGGCATACACGGACGGCTGGTTCCGCACCGGCGACCAAGGCTACCTCGACCCGGAGGGCTACCTCTTCCTGACCGGGCGGCTGAAGGAGATCATTAACCGCGGTGGCGAGAAGGTGAGTCCGCGCGAGGTTGATGAGGTGCTGCTCAAGCACCCGGCGGTCGATCAGGCTGTCGCGTTCGCAGTCCCGCACGACCGACTGGGCGAGGAGGTCGCGGCCGCGATCGTGCTCGTCGAGGGCGCGGAGGTGACGGATCGCGAATTGCGTGACTTCGCCGGCGAACAGCTCGCGCCGTTCAAGGTGCCTCGCAAGTGGGTCCTCGTCGATGAGGTGCCGAAGGGGCCGACCGGCAAGCTCCAGCGTATCGGCCTGCACGAGCAGCTGGGCCTCGGCTAGTCCGCTGGCTGGCGTCTGGTTGCCACCGCTAGCCCTGAGCTTGTCGATGGGCGCCCCCGACCGTCTTCGCGTCGGACGACTTGCTTCGCCCGCGACCATTTGTGAGATGGAACCCACCCACCCGCCCATTCTTTCGAGGGGCGGAGCCCCTCGCGCTCCCCGATCTGGACTGCTTGGAGGTGGAAGTGGAGCTGGGCGTGGAGGCTGGAGCTGGCAACGGCGAGGATGCGGTCGCTCCTCACTCGCTCGAAACCCGCTCACCCTGGGCCCGTCGACGGGTGCTGAGGTGGGCGGATGAAGATTGCGATCTATGGCGCCGGCGCGATCGGGGGCTACCTCGGCGCGCATCTCGCGCTGGCCGGCGAGGACGTGACGCTGATCGCCCGTGGCCCGCACCTCGTGGCGATGCAGCAGCGAGGGCTGCGGCTGAAGGTCGATGACGAGGAACGCGTCTCGCACCCTCGCTGCATCGAGGACTCGGCGGAGGCTGGCCCGCAGGACTACGTGCTGCTGACGCTGAAGGCGCACCAACTGCCGGAGGTCGCTGCGCGGCTCCCTTCGCTGATCGGGGACGAGACGACGGTGGTGACGACGCAGAACGGGCTGCCGTGGTGGTACTTCCACGCCCTCGATGGCCCGCAGGAGGGCAGGCGGCTGAAATCGGTCGATCCCGGTGGCAGCGTCTGGGACGCGATTGACCCGCAGCGTGTGATCGGCTGCATTGCCTACCCGGCGACGGAGATCGAGGAGCCTGGGGTCGTCCGGCACATCGAGGGTGACCGCTTCTCACTTGGCGAGCCGGACGGGTCGAAGTCGGAGCGAGCTGGCCGCCTTGCCGCGGCGTTTCGCGCGGCCGGGCTGCGGGCCCCGTTGCGAATGCGCATTCGCAACGAGCTGTGGGTGAAGCTCTGGGGCAACGTCGCCTTCAACCCGATCAGCGCGCTCACCGGCATGACGCTGGCTGAGATCTGCACCGACCCCGAGCAGCGCGCGATCGCCCGCGAGGCGATGGTCGAGGCGCAGGAGGTCGCGGGTGCGCTGGGCGAAGAGTTCCGCATCGACGTCGATCAGCGCATCGAGGGCGTGGCGGCCGTCGGCGCGCACAAGACCTCGATGTTGCAGGACATCGAACGAGGCAGGCGCACGGAGATCGATGCGATCGCCGGTGCGGTCGCCGAACTCGGTCGCGTCGTTGGCGTGCCCACGCCTCGTATCGACTCGCTGCACGCACAAGTGACGGCACTCGACGGGCAGGCGGCTGGGTAGTCGCCATACTGCGCGCCTCCTCCCAGTGGCAGCCCGGAGGTCGCCGATGCCCGAACCCACAGCCCTCGAAGGTCCCGACGATCTCACCGCCGAGTGGATGACCGACGCCCTGCGGGAAGCCGGCACGCTCTCGGACGGCGGCACGGTCTGAGATATCTCATGGGAGCCGATCGGCGATGGCTACGCGGGCATCGTTGTGCGCATCCACCTCGATACAGGCGCTGTCGCGGCGGGCGCGCCCGCGACGGTGATCAGGAAGTTCTCGTCGGCGCATCTACCGATACGGGGCATAGCCCGGACGCTCGGCCTGTACGGTCGCGAAGTTGGGTTCTACCGAGACGTTGCGGGCCTCGATGGACAGGGTGCTGGAATGCCCACGCCTGGCTGCTTCTACGCAGCGTACGAGGCTGACCCGGTGGCGCACATGCTGCTGCTCGAAGATATGGACGGTGAGATCGGCGACCACGCCGCGGGTTCCACACCTGACCAGGCAGAGCAGATTGTGCGATGGCTCGCGGCGTTTCACGCACGCTGGTGGGAGGCGCCCGAGCTCGATCAGTTTGACTGGCTCACTGTGGACGCGGCACAGGTGAGTCAGCGGCTGCAGGTGTCGTTCGATCAGGCGCTCGACAGCGCCCTGAGGGTTTGCGAACCGCACGTAGGCGCTCACTTCGCGGCGACGTTGCGGCGGCTACAGCCCCGCGTCGCGTCGATAGCCATGGCCCAGGCCCAATCGCCCCGGACGCTGTGTCATGGCGACGCGCACACCGCGAACGTCTTCTATCCGACGAGCGGGGATCTCTCTCCGGAGCAGCGTCGAGCGGCCGCGCCGCGGCTGGCGAAGGCATACGTGTCAGAGTTGGAGGCGCGAGGGATCGCGGACTATCCAATCATTGCGTACGAACGCGACTTTCCCGTGTGCACGCTGTACCACGCGGTAACGATGACGATTGCCCTCGGGGCCGTCGATGTCTCAACAGATCGTGGCCAGGAACTGGTGTCCTCGATCGTTCCTCGCGTCGCGGCGATGGTGGAAGACCTGGGCGACATCTCGGACGTCCTCGACGGGCTCGACTAGCCCTCGGATGGTGCGTGGCGCGCTATCATCGCGGCACGATGGCGACGTACATCCTCCTGCTGACGCTGGACTCCGAGGGCCGAGAGAAGATGCTCTCTGACCCGGAGAGTCTGTTGCGCGCGGAGGCGGCGATTTCGATTCCGGGCGTGCAGCTACTCGGGCTCTACGGCGTGCTCGGCGACGCTGATTTCGTCACGCTGGTGGAGGCGCCGGACAACGACGCGATGGCGCGCTTCTCCCTCGAACTGGGCGTGAACGCGGGCTCGCACGTCACGACGCTGCCTGCGATCCCGATCACGTGCTTCGGGGACGGGCCCACACAGATGTCTGCGGCGGCGGAGCCGGGAATCTCAACCTCGACAGCGCCGCCGGACGATGACGACAGCGGCGTGGCGCCCGCGTAGGCACGACTGACTGAGTGAGTGAGTGACACGTAGCGAAGAGGTATTCAGTGACGCGCATCTACGAGATTGCAGACGAGTACGTCGAGCGCTTTGCGGCGCTGCACCCGGTCGCCGCGACCGGCATGGGCGTGCCCGGCCACGATGCGGAGATGCCCGACTACTCGCCGGACGGCGCGGCTGCGCTGAACGCACTGGCCCGCGCGACCCGCGACGATCTGCGCGCGGCGACCATCGAGGACGGCGATGCCGGCGAGCGTGATCGCATCGCCCGCGACTCGATGCTGGAGCGGCTCGACCTCGACATCGACGCGCACGACGCGGGCGAGCACCTGCGCGATCTCGCGATCCTCGGCAGTTCGCTGCAAAGCATCCGCAGCACCTTTGACCTGATGCCGCGTGAGAGCGAAGAGCACTGGTCGAACATCGCGGCGCGGCTGCGACTGGTACCGGAGGCACTCGGCGGCTACCGCACGACGCTGCGCGAGGGGCTGGAGACCGGCATCGGCAGCACGCAGCGGCAGGCGTACGAGGGCGCGAAGCAGTGCGCGATCTGGAGCGGGCAGGGCGATGGCCCTCCGTTCTTTGACAGCCTGATCGAGGCTTTCGACGCCTTGCAGGTCGATGACGGGGCGCTGCGCTCCGACCTCGAAGCGGGCGCGCAGCTCGCGACCGCCGCGTACGCGGAGATGGGGACGTACCTGAGCGGGCAGTACCAGCCCGCCGCCGAGCCGCGCGACGCCGTCGGCGCGGAGCGCTACAACTTCGGCGTGCGCGCCTTCCTCGGTGCCGAGCTGGACCTCGAAGAGACCTACCGCTGGGGCTGGGAGGAGCTGGGCCGCATCCGTCGCGAGATGGCCGAGACGGCGGAGTGGATCGCACCGGGCGAGGGGCTGGCCGCGGCCGAAGCGCTGCTGAACAGCGACTCCGCGCGGGCCGTCGAGGGCGTCGAGCCGTTCCGCGAGTGGATGCAGGATCTGCAGGAGACGACGATCGCGGAGATGAACGGCACGCACTTCGACATCCCCGAGCGCGTGCAACGCATCGAGGCGATGATCGCGCCGCCCGGTGGCGCGCTGGCGATGTACTACACGGGCCCCTCGGAAGACTTCAGCCGCCCCGTCCGCACCTGGTACCCGACCGGGGAGAAGACGCGCTTCCCGCTGTGGGTGGAGGTCTCCGTCGCCTACCACGAGGGCGTGCCCGGCCATCACCTGCAGATCGCAACGACGATGGACCTGGGCGACGAGCTCTCGCGCTTTCAGCGGCTGATGGGCGGCACATCCGGCTATGTCGAAGGCTGGGGACTGTACGCCGAACGCCTGATGGCGGAGCTGGGCTACCTCGAAAATCCCGACTACTACCTCGGCATGCTCACCTCGCAGGCGTTCCGCGCCGGTCGCGTGGTCGTCGACATCGGCCTGCACCTCGACCTGCCGATCCCGGAAGGTGGCGACTTCCATCCGGGCGAGCGGTGGACACCGGAGCTGGCGATCGACTTCATGGACCCGCTGATGCCCTTCGACCACGCGTTTACCGTCAGCGAGGTCGATCGCTACCTGGGGATGCCCGGTCAGGCGATCAGCTACAAGGTCGGCGAACGTTACTGGCTGGAGGCGCGGGCGCAGGCGCGCGAGGCAGAGGGTGGCGACTTCGACCTCAAACAGTGGCACGCGAAGGCGTTCGACCTCGGCCCGATGGGACTCGCGCAGATGCAAGGCGAACTCGGAGCGACCTCGTGACGCCGACAGCCGCGGAGGTCGCCGCTGACCCGGGCAAGGCGGTCGTCGACGCCCTCGATGGGCTCGGCGTGGCGTACGAGGTGATGGAGTGCGACCCGGACTTCGCCGACACGGCGGCGTTCTGCGAGCGCTACGGCGTGCCGCCGGAGCAGTCGGCGAACACGATCATCGTCGCCTCCAAGCGAGGCGAGAAGCAGTACGCCGCCTGCGTCGTCGCGGCAACGGTGCGGCTGGACGTGAACCGCAAGGTGCGCGAGCTGATGGGCGTGAAGAAGGCCTCGTTCGCCCCGGCGGAGGAGACCGCGGAGCTGACGGGGATGCTGATCGGCGGCGTCACGGTCTTCGCGCTGCCGCCCGAGTTGCCGATCTACATCGACGATGCGCTGATGGCCGAGCCGGAGATCGTGCTGGGCGGCGGCAGTCGATCGCAGAAGATCCGCATCGCCCCCTCGGCGCTCGATGGGGTCGCGAACCTCAGCGTGGTCGCGGGCCTCGGCATCGCGCGCCCGGCAGACTAGCGCGCACCCTAGCTGGCCGATCGGCCGCGGATTGCCTACGCTGCGCGCGTCCCGCCTAGCGGGGGAGAGGCACAGCCGTGGTCGTGACTGAGAACGAGGGCGTCGACGAGGCTGTCCTGGAGCGTGCTCGCGCGCTCGCTGTTCGCGTGCGTGCGTCGGCCGATGAGATCGAGTCGCTGCGGCGGCTCCCGCCCGACCTCGCCGCCGCGATGGGCGATGCCGGGCTCTTCTCGATGTACGTCTCGAAAGAGCACGGCGGGGCGGAGATCCACCCGCTGACCGCGCTGCAGGTCGTCGAGGAGATAGGTCGCGCCGATGGTTCGGCGGGCTGGGTGACGATGCTTGGCTCTTCGGTGAGCACGTTCTCTGGCTGGATCACCCCGCCGGCGATGCGGGCGATGGTGGAGGACGCCGGGCCGTTCCGCCCGGCCGGGTCGGCGCGGGTGCTGGGCACGGCGCAGGCCGTTGATGGCGGCTATCTCGTGAACGGTCAGTGGGACTTCCAGAGCGGTGTCACGCACGCGAACTGGGTCGTCGGCAACTGCATGGTGCTGGACGACGGGAAGCCGCGGCACAGCGCGGAAGGCGTGCCGGTGACGCGGTCGATGTACCTGCCGGTGCGCGACGGCGAGGTGATCGACACCTGGCACACGGTCGGCATGCGCGGCACCGGGAGCAACGACTTCGCCGTCGAAAACCTGTTCGTCGCGGAAGAGCGCACCTCGCGCTGGGACGAGCCGCCCGCGATCGAGGGGCCGCTGTACCGATCGAGGGTGAACATCACCTTCGGCTGGGTGCTGACCGCCGCCAACGCGCTGGGCATCGCACGAGGCTCGATCGACGAGCTGACCGCGCTCGCGAGTGTCGCCGCCTCGACGGGTTCGATGAGCCTGCTGCGCGACCGCCCGAAGGTGCAGGCGCGCGTCGGCGAGGCGGAGGCGATCGTGCGCGGCGCGCGTGCCTGGCTCGTCACCGCGACGGGCGCGGCCTTCGAGGCGTCGAAGCGTATCCGCGAGGAGGATCCGACGGACGCGCTGCTCGATATGCGGTTGTCGATCGTGCATGCGATCCGCGAGTCGGTGCGCGCGGTGGACATCATCTTCCACGCCGCAGGGACGAACGCGGTCTACGAGAGCAATCGCCTCGGCCGCTTCTTCCGCGATATCCACGTCGGTGTGCAGCACGTCTCCGCCGCGCAGGAGCACTACGAGACCGCCGGGCGGATGGTGCTGGGCGCCGGGCCGGGCTGGTAGGCGGCTCGCCGCTACTGACTGACCGCTACTCGGCGGGCGCGAACTCGACGATCTCCGCGCTCGCTACACCGTCCTCGATCGTGAGCCAGGCGACGGTGCCGGGGACGAGGAACGAGGGGTAGCCCTGCCCGCCGTTCACGAAGAGCACGCCTTCATAGGTGGCGATCACCGGCACGTGCAGGTGGCCGTAGCAGATCACGTCGGCGGTGTGCTCGCCGTCCTCGACGAAGTCGGGCAGCAGCCGAGGCGGTTCGAACTCTTCCTGGCCCCAGATCGGGTGCGTGACGCCGATATGCAGGCCATCGACTTCGAAGATCTCGTGCGTGGGTAGGGCTTTCCAGAGGTAGGGCGGGTCGGAGTTGCCGGCGACGACGAAGGAGCGCTTGGCAGTCTCGCGGAAGCCCTCAACGACGGCCATGCGCACGATGTCGCCGCAGTGGATGGCGATGTCCGCCTCGGCGACGGCTTCGCGGATGGCGGGGTGCACTTCCTCCCACGTGTAGACGTGGGTGTCGCCGACGATCAGGATGCGGGTCGTTGCCATCGGGCGATGATGGCGGGCCTCAACGCCTCGGTCGAGGCCGGCGGGGCCCTGCGTAGGTCTTGTCGCTGGTTGCCGTTGACGAGGTGCGAGCGTTCCTCGGTTCTTCTTGCGCCTCCCGAAGGACGACCCCGCCTGTCGTCGCGTCGGAGGGGCTGCTTCGCCCGCGACCTTCGTGTGAGAGATACCCGCCCGCCCACCCGTTCTGTCGAGGGGCTCAGCCCCTCGCGCTCCCCAGTTTGGAGTGGCCGGAACTGGAAGCAATTGGCGGCGGTTTTCCAACTTCCAGCCCACCCCCTTCCAGATCGGGGGGTGCGGGGGGCTTGCCCCCCGAGAGAGTAAGGGCG
>DASCRM010000118.1:0-3890 GCA_034406555.1 Dehalococcoidia bacterium
CGGCGCTGCGCCGCAGCAGCACGCCGTCCGGCGCGTGGAAGGCGACGGCGGCGGCGCCCGCCTCGGCGAAGCGATCGGTGTCGGAGCCGGGGCGCTCGTCGGGCAGCGTGTGGTGGGAGCGCTTCACCGCCGCCACGCGCAGCCCACGCCCCGCGAGCAGCGCGATCAGCGCGCTTGCGAGCGTGGTCTTGCCGACGTTGCGCCCCGGACCGATCACCCGCACCACGGGCGGCCGCGCCCCACCTCGGCGCGCCTCGGCGCGAGGCGCGCTCACGCGAGGTTCCGCGGTACGAACGGCATCACGTCGGCGAGCTGCGTCGGCCCGATGCGGGTCACCGTGCCGCGGCCGAACTTGAACGGCTGCCGCGGGTTGATCGGCTGGCTGGCCGCGTCACCCGTGACCACCGCGTTCGCGGGGGAGCCCGGGTAGTGGAACATCGAGAAGACCGTGCCCGGCTGCACCTGGTCCGTGACGTAGGCGACCTGCGTGACGGCGCCCGAGGAGATCTGCCCGTCCATCGTGCGCACGCGGTCGCTCTCCAGCGCCACCATGTCGCCGCTTTCGATCCCAAGTGGGCCCGCGTCGTCCGGGTGGATCTCCAGGAACGGCACCGGGTAGCGCTGGATCAGGTGCGGCTTACGTTCGTCGTCGTAGAGGCTCTGCCAGAGATGGTTGACCCGCCCGGAGAGCACCCACAGCTCGCCTTCCTCCGGACCCAGGAGCGCGTTGCGCTCCTTCACCGCGTCCATGTCGACGACCACGACGCCGCCGGTAGCGTAGCCAAGGCCAGCCAGGAAGTCTCGCCGGCTGACCGCACCGGTCTGCTCCGGCGGTTCCTGCTGCTCGGCCACGTGGACCTCCTCACGCGGGCAGTGAACCCGCCGCTTGTGTCTTGATGCACACACCATCACCGACTGCCAGTCGGCCGAGACCTTCGTCAAGTCCCGGATGGGCCGGGACTTTCGTCACATCTTGAATGCTTCGTCAGTCGGGCTCTCAGGTCTCGCGAGTCGACGGACCATCTTCCCTTCGCGATCCCGCATCAGAAGTCTAGCGTCGACGGTGTCGCGCGATGCGGGGTGCCCATGAAGACTGACTACGCGCCCCGCGCGTCGGTTCTGTGCGCCTCGGACGGAGGCCTCTCGCAGTGACGTTCGTCATCACGCAGCCCTGCATCGACACGATGAACAAGTCCTGTTGGGAGGCCTGCCCGGTCTTCTGCATCTACTTCGACGAGGGCGCCGACCGAATGCTCTACATCAACCCCGACGAGTGCATCGACTGCGGCGCCTGCCGGCCGGTTTGCCCGGTCGCCGCGATCTTCCCCGAGGACGAGGTGCCGGCCGACCAGGCCTTCTTCACCGAGATCAACGCGCTCTGGTTCACCGATGCCGCAGCCGCCCGCTCGAAGGTGCCGGGTGACGGAGCCTCCGCCGGCGCCACCGTGACTGCGGAGGCGGGGGCATCCGCGGCGAACGAGCCGGCGGCGACGCCGACAGACGGCCTGCGCCCCTAGACGAGTCTGATGTGCCGCGCTCGCGGCTCGCCGGGCGCGCGATGCACGGTTCTGCCAGATTTCAGACCACCGGGCTTCGCAGGTCTGCGATCGAGTCGTCGCGGTGCTCGCCGCCAGATTCGGCGAGCGGCCTGAGCCGCGATACCAACGGTATGATGACCGCGAGCGTTGTACGATCGGCCGCATGGCTACTCGGCGCACCGGCCAAAGAGAGCGAGCGACTATGGTGGCGCCCGAGCAGTACCGCGTCATGCTCGTCGACGACCACGAGATCGTGCGGCGCGGCCTGCGCACCGTGCTCGAGGAGCGGCCCGAGATCGCCGTCGTCGGCGAGGCCGGCACCGTGCGCGAGAGCATCACTCTCGCCGAGCAGCTGCGCCCCGACGTGATTGTGATGGATCTGCGGCTCCCCGACGGCTCGGGCGTGGAGGCCTGCCGCGAGATCCGCAGCCGCATCGAGGGCGCGAAGGTGCTGATCCTCACTTCGCACGCGGATGAGGACGCGCTGTTCTCCGCCGTGCTGGCCGGCGCGGCGGGCTACGTGCTGAAGGACCTGAACCCCGCGCGGCTGCAGGACGCGATCGTGACCGTAGGCTCGGGCGGCTCGCTGCTCGATCCGCAGATGGCGACGCAAGTGCTCGACCGGCTGCGCCGCGGCGACGCGCGCCACCCCGCCGACGACCCATTCGCCTCGCTCTCCCCGCAGGAGGAGCGCATCCTCGAGATGATCGGCGAGGGCCTCACCAACCGCGGGATCGCCAACGAGCTGAAGCTCTCCGAGAAAACCATTAAGAACTACGTCTCGCAGATCTACTCCAAGCTGCACGTGGAGCGGCGATCGCAGGCCTCGCGGCTCGCGACCGAGCGGCGGCTGCGCAAGCGGGGCTAGCAGCGGCCGGTTCGACCGCCCGCTGCGCCAGCCGGCAGGCGATCGCCTGCAACCTCCGCGCGTTCCGTAGCCGTTCGATGCCGCGTGACGCGAGGAAGTCTTCGACGCCGCCGTAGCTCGGCTTCCCGTCCACGTAGCGACGGTAGTCGTCGTCGAGCCTGGACGCTCAGGTGCAAACGCCAAGCGGGGCTGCCGAGTGGTCTCCTGTGGAGCGTGCACGGCTTCGCGAGGTCGAGTACGAGCCACCCGATTCGTACAAGCCACCCGCCCCGCCTAGGAAGAGAAAGCCCCAGAACCACAGCCCCGGAATCTACTAAGGACTAGGAGAGGGACATGCCAGTGACTTGTTCGATCTGCAATGGAGCGATAGCGACTGACCCTAACGGGTGGGACAGCGGTCACAACGCCGAGCCGATAACTGACGGGCGATGCTGCGCCGCCTGCAACGGCAGGTGGGTGACGACAGCTAGGCTCTGGCTCGACAGCTTGCCTAGCGTGATCATCAAGAAGGCCAAGGCTGACCGCCTTGCATCGGTAAAATAATAGGCCGCCTCATCAGTTGATAGCGGCTAAGTCCCCGGCAGCAAGGAAGTCGCCGACCACGCGCGCCCACTGATCAGGAGCGTGCTGCGGGAAGAAGACGCCGCGGCTCGGCAGCACGATGCCGCGGGCGCCGGGGATCGCTTCCACGAAGCGCTCGTTAGGCCGCGCGAGGTCGCTGGTGCTCCCGTGGATCACGAGCGTGGGCGCAATGATGCGGGCGACGACCTCCCAGATGTCGGTGCGGGTCATCGCATAGGGGCCGGCGCCCTCCCACCCCATTTCGCCGTAGGCATCGGCGCCTTCCTTCGAGTTCACGATGAGGCGATGGACAAACTCGCGCGTCGTGACGTCGAGGTCCTCGCTCTCCGGCTCGCCGGGGGGCCGGCCGGCCTGCCGCCAGAGCTCGAGCAGGTGGCCGCCGTCCGGCCGCTCCGGGACGTAGCGGTGCAGCCCCTCGTGCAGCTCGCGGCGCGACGGCGTGCCCCAGTTGAAGATCTCGGTGAGCACCAGGCGGTCGATACGCTCGGAATGCTCGGCGGCGACGACCGCGGCGATGTTCGAGCCGGTGCTGTTGCCGTAGAGGTGCGCGCGCTCGATGCCGAGGCCGTCCATCAGCCAGGTGACGGCGCGCGCGAACTGCGAGAGCGAGGTGTAGGGCCGGCTCGGCCGGTCGGACTGGCCGTAGCCCATCGTCGACATGGCGATGCAGCGGTAGCGGTCGGCGAGCAGCGGCGCCACGTCCCGGTACGCGAGGCACGAGGCGGGCGTCGCGTGCAGCAGGATCAGCGGCTCGCCGGAGCCGACCTCGAGGTACTCGATGTTGCCGTCGGGGCACTGCGCGAAGCCGCGCTTCACCGCTCCCATCGCCGTCATTCCCACCGTCGTCGCCACCGCTTCGCCCTTCCCGCGCCCCTCCGAGCTACACAACGAAACACCGGTGG
>DASCRM010000119.1:0-3072 GCA_034406555.1 Dehalococcoidia bacterium
CTCCTCGGTCGCCTCGACGTGCACCTTCATCAGGTAGCCGCGGTGCTGCGAGCCGGCTTCGTAGCCGTTCTCTTGCGCGGCCTCGGCGTAGTAGTCGAACGACTGCTTCGTCGGCTCGAGGCGGGTGCCGAGCATCAGGTACGGGTAGCGGTGTTCCGCGGCCCACTTCACGGTGTTCTTGCTGACGACACCGGGGATCATGATCATCGGGTGCGGCGACTGGTACGGCTTCATCCACGGGTTCACGTATCGGAAGTCGTAGTGCTCACCCTCCCAGCGGTAGGGGCCGGGCGTGGTCCACGCCTTGATGATGAAGTCGTGGGCCTCCTGGAATCGCTCCCAGTTGAACGGCGGCTGCGAGTTGTGAGCGATGCTCTCGCGGCCGGTGCCACGCACCCATCCGGTGACCAGGCGACCTTCTGAGATCATGTCGATCGTCGCCAGCTCCTCGGCCAGCCACAGTGGGTCGTCGTGGATCGGGAGGACATTGCCTATCAGCACGATCTTCGCGCGGTCGGTGATGCGAGCGAGGATCGATGCCTCTGCGTTCATTACACCACCCATGCAGAACGGTGTGCTGTGATGCTCATTGAGCGCGATTGCGTCGAAGCCGACCTCTTCGACGAACTGCTGCTCATCGAGGTAGCGGTTGTAGAGCTGCCCCCCGAGCACCGGATCGTAGCTGTCGTTGCTCATTTCGAGGTCAGTGAGCTGACGTCCGCTGCGGCCCCACCACTCGGCGGACGGATCCTGATACGGACGTTCTGTGAAGTAGCCAATGAGCACGAGCGTCCTCCGCCTGATCTCAGGAACCCGGGTGGACGGGACTATAGCTCGTTGGTGGTGCTCACCGCTCGATGCGCCAGTTAGCCGCTCGCGGGCTGACCCTGCGTCGGCACACTCGACTCGTGCGAACTCGCGGTCGCTCCGCTGTTGCTGAGCTCCTCGATCTCGTCCCACGTGAAGCCAGCCTCGAGCAGGATCTCCTCCGTGTGCTGGCCGAGCATCGGCCCCGGGCCCTGGATGCGCGGTGGCGTCTCGCTCATCTGGATCGGCAGTCCCGGCACACGCATCGTGCCCAGGTGCGACGTCTCGATCTCCTGCAGGTAGCCGTTCGCCCAGTACTGCGGATGATCCGCGACGCCGGCGTAGTCCAGCACCGGCGCGTGCGGCACATCGTGCGCCTCCAGCCCCGGCAGCCACTGCTCCATCGGCCGCTCGTGGAACATGCGGTCCAGCTCCTCGACCAGTTCGTCCTTGTTGTCGCGGCGGCCCCATGGGCTGGCGAAGCGCTCGTCCGTCTTCAGCTCGGGGTGCTCGATCGCGTCGCACATCGCCTCCCAGAACTTCTGCGAGTTGGCTGCGATCGCGATGTGTTCGCCGCCCTGGCACTCGTAGTTCGTGTACGTCGCGGCCCGTCGACGCTCGAAGCCGCTCTGGTTGCCCGTGCGCAGGAAGTCGTAGACCTGCTTCGCCTGCATTGCGATCATGCCGCCGATCAGCGAGCCATCGACGTGCTGGCCGATGCCATCGCGCTCCCGCACCATCAGCGCGGTCGAGACCCCGAAGGCGAGCAGCATCGCGCCGATCTGGTCCGCGAAGCCACCAATCAGGGCCTGAGGTTCACCGCCCGGCCCCTCGCCCTGTTCGTACATCACGCCGCTCAGCGCCTGCGCGACGTGGTCGTAGCCGCCTCGGCTGGCCCACGGGCCCGAGCGACCCCACGCCGAGGCGGAGGCGAGGATGATGTCCTCGCGCAGTTCCTTCAGCCCCTCGTAGCCCAGCCCCCAGCGTTCCATCACGCCCGGTCGGAAGTTCTCGACAACCACGTCGACAGTCGGGACGAGGCGGCGCACGACCTCGACGGCCTCCGGCTTGCGCATGTCGAGGGTGATGCTGCGCTTGCCGCGATTGTGCGCCTCGAAGTACGAAGAGAAGCCGTCGGGGCCGAGCCCCGTCGCGCGCCCTATCTCACCGCCGGGCGGCTCCACCTTCAGCACCTTCGCGCCCATGTCGGTGAGCAATTGTGTTGCGTACGGGCCCTGCTGTGCGCGGGTGAAGTCGAGGATGCGGACGCCGTGCAGCGCGGAAGGGCGCTGGCCCGGGTCGACGGCACCGTTGCTGCTGGCCTCTCCGTCGGTCGATCGGTCGTCGGGCATCTGCGGCCTCCTCCGTCGTTTCCGCCGTCGATTGATTTAGAGCCAGCGGCGGACGCGGTCAGTGTAGCGAGCGTACTCGTCGCCGATGTGCGCGCGCAGGTAGCGCTCCTCGACCAGCACCGTCGCGAAGTGCACTGTGGCGACTGCGATCGCCGCGGATGCCAGCCCCCAGCCGCTGTTCACGAGCAGCGCTACCCCGACTGCGATCAAGGTGAACGCGACGTAGATCGGGTTACGCGAGAGGTAATACGGACCGCCGTCCACGATCACCGACGTACTGCGATCCGGCCGCACGCCTTCTCCGTCCCGCTCCATCGTGCGCTCCGCCCACGTCATCAGAGCGAGCCCCACTGCGAGCACTACCGCACCCGTGGCCAGTGCTGCACCGGCCGGGAGCACGGGCAGCGGGAACGCGAGGTCGAGAACGACGCCGATCGCGATCGCGGCCAAATAGAGCAGCGGTGGCGGGACTCCTTGACTCGAGGCGACCGCCGCACTTCCGTTTGATCGCTCGTCGGGCATCTGCTCCTCCTAGGTCATACCCCCCTCGCGCGTAGAGTACCGCGTCGCCCCGCGCGGCAGAGCGCGACGCCCTCCGCTATGCTCGCGCTGCGCGAGGCGCACACTGGGGGCAGTCGATGGCAGTCGCCGAAACCGAGCGTCACGGCGAAGTGATGCTGATCCGCATGAACCGGCCAGAGCGGATGAACGCGCTCGGGCGCGACATCCGCATCGCCCTTGACGAGGCGTTCTCGGAGTTCCGCGACAGCGACGACCTTGAGGTCGCTGTCTTCACGGGGACGGATCGTGGCTTCTGCGCGGGCGAGGACATGAAGGAGTCGGTCGAAGCGGGTGCGCCGAGGGGTGGAGGACGAGGGCCCGTGCTGGACGATCCGTTTCAGGACGGCACGCT
>DASCRM010000120.1:0-21920 GCA_034406555.1 Dehalococcoidia bacterium
ATCCAGTCGACCGAGGTCTTCAAGGAGATCCTCGACATCGGCGACCCGCTGGTCGGGCGTCTGCTGCTGATCGACGCACTGACGATGGAGTTTCGCACGATGAAGCTGCGGCAGGACCCCTCGTGCCCGCTCTGCGGAGAGAACCCGACCGTGACCGAGCTGATCGACTACGACCAGTTCTGCGGCACGCCGCCGATCACCGAGGAGTTGGAAGCGCTGATGGCGGAGGCCGCTTCGGCGGGCGACGACTAGGCGCAGACGAACAGTTTCAGGACAGGGTCGCGGGCGTCGTGGTCCGCAACCCTCGCAAGACCGCATCTCCCCGCGGGAGGGCGAGAGACGAAAGGGACGACAGTTGGTTGTTCAGGTTCATGTCACGTCCGTGATTCAGAAAGTGGTTGAGGATCAACGCGAGTTCGAAGCTGACGGCGAGACGATCGCCGAGCTGATGACGAACATCGAACAGCGCTACCCGGGGTTTCGTGAGCAGATCACGGACGACGCCGGCGAGTTCCACCGCTTCGTCAACATCTATCTCAACGACGAGGACATTCGCTACCTCGACGGTGCGCAGACCGCACTGAGCGACGGCGACGCGGTCTCGATCCTGCCCGCCCTCGCCGGCGGCTAGCCGCCGCGGCTGCTGAGACGGGGCGCACCGTGTTGTACGAAAACGTGCTCGAGCTGGTGGGGAACACCCCGCTCGTGGAGATCGCCGTGCTCTCGCCGAAGCCCGAGGTGCGCATCTTCGCCAAGCTGGAGGTCCAGAACCCGACCGGGTCGGTGAAGGACCGCATTGCTCGCCAGATGATCGCGAGGGCAGAGCGCGAGGGTGCGCTGAAGCCGGGGCAGATGATCCTGGAGCCGACCTCCGGCAACACCGGCATCTCGTTGGCGCTGATCGGGCGGCTGCGCGGCTACCCGGTGACGGTGGTGATGCCGGACGCGGTGAGCGCGGAGCGCACGGAACTGCTGCGCGCATACGGCGCGGAGATCATCTTCTCGCCCGGCGAGTTGGGCAGTAACGGCTCCGTGGCGATGGCACGGGAGGTCGCGGCGGAGCATCCGGACTGGTTCATGCCGTTCCAGTACGAGAACGAAGACAACCCGCGCGCCCACTACGAGACGACAGCCGAGGAGATCATCGCCGACCTGCCGGACGTCGATGTCTTCGTCGCTGGCCTCGGCACCGGCGGCACCCTCACCGGTGTCGGGCGGCGGCTGAAGGAGCACAACCCGGCCGTGCGGATCGTGGCGGCGGCGCCGCACCCCGGCGACCTCGTACAGGGGCTGCGCAGCCTCGAGGAGGGCTACATCCCACCGGTCTTCGACGAGACGGTGCTTGATGGCCGCATCGTCGTCGACTCGGCCAGCTCATTCCGGGCGACACAAGAGCTGACGGAACGGGCGGGCATCTTCGCCGGGATCTCCAGCGGAGCGGTGATCCGCGCCGCCCAGCGCGTCGCCGAGCGGATGGATGAGGGCAAGGTCGTTTGCCTGCTCGCTGATGGTGGGTGGAAGTACCTCTCGACTGGCCTCTGGACGAGCGACTATGAGGAGATCGAGGAATCGGTAAGCGAGAAGCTGTGGTGGTAGCACGCCGCGCACGCTGCCGAATCTCATAAGACACAACGTGACGGGAGCGACCGCAGTCGCGGTCGAAGGGGGAGAGAACGATGGCTGACAAGCTGCTCACGGTCGACTGGGTCGCCGAGCACGGGGCCGATGAGAACGTGCGACTGGTTGAGGTGGACGTCGACATCGACGCCTACGGTGAGCGCCACATCGAGGGCGCGGTCGGCTGGGACTGGACGACCCAGCTCCAGGACCAGACGCGCCGCGACATCTTGACGAAGCAGGGCGTGGAGGAGTTGCTGAGCGCCTCCGGCATTGGCAACGACACCCATGTCGTGCTCTACGGCGACAACAACAACTGGTTCGCCGCGTATGCCCTCTGGCTGCTGGAACTCTACGGGCACGAGAACGTCTCGCTGATGGACGGGGGGCGCGTGAAGTGGCTGGTCGAGAGGCGCCCGACGACGCAGGCAGAGCCCCTGGTTGAGGCCATCTCGTACAGCGCTGAAGCCGCGGACCTCTCGCTGCGCGCGAAGCGCGATGACGTTTTGCACGCCGTCGGCGGCGGCACTCAATTCGTCGATGTGCGTAGCCCCGCCGAGTTCAGCGGCGAGGTGATAGCACCTCCGGGGATGAGCGAGACCGCGCAGCGTGGCGGACACATCCCGGGTGCGAAGAACATTCCATGGGCGCGCGCGGTGAACGAGGACGGGACGTTCCGTTCGGTCGATGAGCTGAAGGAGTTCTACCGAAGCGCCGGGCTCGCCGATGGCTCGACGATCGCCTACTGCCGCATCGGTGAGCGCTCCTCGCACACCTGGTTCGTGCTGAAGCACCTGCTCGGCTACGGCGAGGTGAAGAACTACGACGGCTCATGGACCGAGTACGGCTCGCTGATCGACGTGCCGATCGAGAAGTAGGCGAGTGACCTCGCCGAACTTCGACCTGGAGGTCGCGCTCCAGCGGCAAGTGCTCAGCCGCGCGCTGAAGGCCGGCGACCCGGGGCGGCTGCATCTGCGCTTTGATGCGGCCGTGATCCAGCGCTACCGCGAGCTTGGCGGTTCGCAGATCGTGCGGACGCGGACGGTCGGCCGCGTCGCGTTGCCCGGCCGTCGGTCGCTGGACGTCAGCATCTCCGCAGACGGCAGCGAGGTGCATCTACCGGTACGGGATCTGCTCGATCGGCTGCCCGAGGACGAGTGGCAGCACTGGGTCGACCATCTGATCGTCGTGCCGTTCAGCGCAACTACCCGAAAATGCGACAGACGGCCGCCGCCTGTATCGACGACGGCGAGACGGAGGCGTGGGAGGGATAGGACGCGACTTCGCCGCGCTGTTCTCTCTGGATGGAACCCGCCCACCCGCCCGTAAGAAGCGGGGGCTTAGCCCCCTGCACCCCCCTCGACGCTCCGCCTTCGGCCCGCGCTGTCCGCGTCAGGCCCTGCCCTTTGCAACCCCCTGTGGGGGCCCCCGGGGGTAAGGTGGGCGCATGGTCGAGATTGCTCGCGCGCTGGTGGACGAGATGGTCGCGCATTCGGGTGCGGACCTGCCGAACGAGGCGTGCGGCGTGGTGCATGCCGTCGATGGTGTGGCGACCTCCGTGCACCGCGTGACCAACGCGTCGGCGAGCCCGTATCGCTATGAGATGGCGCCGCTGGAGCAGTTGAAGCTCGAGGAGCGACGCGACACCGAGGGCGAGACGCTGTTCGCGATCTACCACTCGCACGTGGCGTCGGAGGCGCGGCCGTCGCAGACCGACGTGAATATGGCGTTCTGGCCTCCGGGCGAGACGAATGGCAACCAGATGTATCCGGAGACGCTCTACATCGTCGTCTCGCTGGCGGACGAGACGACGCCCGATCGCGTTGTCCGCGCCTTCCACATCGTGCCCGCGGACGCCTACCTGGATTGCCTCGAAGAGGTCGCGGTAGAGGTCGTCTAGCACCTGATCGACTTCCCGTAGTACCTCGGCCCCTCGTGACCTCGCTGCTAGGCTGGTCGCATGGCTCCCACCGCGCCGCCGGCGTCGCTTCGCATCGGCAAGACGCTCTTCAAGTGGGGCACGCGCACGTACGTGATGGGCGTGATCAACGCCGCGCCGGACTCCTTCTCGGGCGACGGACTGCTCGATGCCGCTCTCGCCGCGGAGCGGGTGTGCGTGATGGTTGAGGCGGGTGCGGAGCTGATTGATGTTGGCGCGGAGTCGATGCGGCCGGACGCAGGCACGGTCGATGCTGGCGAAGAGTGGGCGCGGCTCGGGCCGGCGCTGAGCGCCGTGCGCGATGCCGTTGATGTGCCGCTGAGCGTCGACACGGTGAAGGCGCAGGTCGCCGAGCGTGCGCTCGATGCGGGCGCCGACGCAGTGAACGACTTCAATGGCCTGCGCGAGGATTCGCAGATGGCGTCGGTGATCGCCCGCCGCGGTTGTGCGGCGATCTTGATGCACAACCAGCGTGGGCGAAGCAGTTCGAGCGACGTGATCGCCGACATCAGTGTAGGGCTGGAAGAGAGCCTGCGGATCGCGGAGCGGGCGGGCATCGACCACGAGTTGCTGATCCTCGACCCGGGTCTTGGCTTCGGCTGGGAGGTCGGGCAGAACCTGGAACTGCTGGCGCGCGTGGGGGCGCTGCGGCGGCTCGGGCGACCGCTACTGATCGGGACCTCGCGAAAGTCGACGATCGGCGCGCTGCTGAACCGGCCGGAGGGCGACCGGGTGTGGGGCACGGTAGCGACGGTCGCGCTGGCCGTCGAGGCGGGCATCGACATCGTGCGCGTGCATGACGTGGAGCAGATGGTCGCGGTTGTCCGGTTCCCCGATGCGGCGGTACGCCTGCCGGGCGAGACGCTGTGACCGGCGCGGGCGAGCGCCGCGTCTGGCTGGCGCTCGGCGCGAACTTCGGTGCCCGCGTCGCGAACCTCCGAGGCGGCCTCGATGGGCTTGTCGCCGGCGGCGTGGCGATCGATGCGGTCTCGTCCGTCTACGACACGCCCGCGTGGCCTACGGGCGAAGGCGAGCCGCGCTACGCGAACATCGCGGCGAGCGGCGCGACGGGGCTGACGCCCCACGCGCTCCTGCGATTAGCGAAGCAGATCGAGGTGGCGACGGGCCGGAACCTCGATGCCCCTCGCAATAGTGCGAGGCCGCTGGATGTCGACATTCTCGCGATTGAGGGTGAGCTGCTGACAGCGCCCGACCTTGAGGTGCCGCATGTGCGGATGCACGAGCGGGCGTTTGTGCTGATGCCGTTGCTGGAGATCGCGCCTCGGTTCGTGCACCCGCGATTGGGGCGGACGGCTTCGGAACTACTCGGCCCCCTCGATCGGGACGACATCGCGGTGATCGAGCTGCCGGGGTGGTGGCGCGCCGGGGAGTAGCGTGCGACAGCGCCGCGCTGTTCTTCTGGATGGAATCCGCCCACCCACCCGTAAGAAGCGGAGGCTTCGCCCCTTGCCCCCCTCGAAGCCTCGCTTTGATCGTCGGATCGGAGCTGGCGTTGGAGTTGGCTTGGGATTTGGAGCTGGACGCTGTGCGCTTCGCGCGCTAGCTGGTAGGAGTCTCTGTCTCAGTGGGTGGTGCGGCCGGCGGTTCTGCGCTGGTGATGTCCAGGTCCTCTTCCCACTCGGTTGTAGCCATCGTGTAGCCGACCCAGAAGGCGAGCGCGGCGACGATGCCGAGGCCGGCGGCGACCGGGACGGCGATCGCCATGTAGGAGCGGCGGGCCATGCCGATCAGCACGAGGAAGACGGAGAGGCCGGCACCGCCCATCAGCGCCTGACCGAGCTGGCGAGACTGATCGACGTTCATGACGCGGTGTCCGCCGCCTCGGTCTCCATCTCGCGTCGCAGATCCGGAGGTAGCAGGTTCGGGATGCCGTCGGTGATTGGGTACGTCTCGTCGCATGTGGCGCAGTGCAGGGAGCCCTCGATCACCTCGTCGTCCTCTTCGCGGTCGACGGTGAGCGTCAGTTCGTGCTTGCAGACGGGGCACGCGAGGATGTCCATCAGGTCGCGTCGCATGTGGGTCTCCTCCCGCCGCAGGGAGCGGCCTAGTAGACTCAGACTCTCTCAGATTGGCTCGCGAGGCAAACTGCTGTGACCGACCGTATCCCGCTCCAGCGTTCCGTGGCGGTGGTGGGCGACGAGATGATCGTCGTGAAGCCGTCCGGCCGGTTCTTCGTGCCGATGATTCAGGTAGCGATCACCGGCGGCGCGGTCCTGCTGATCATCTGGCTGCTGAACAACAACGGCTCTATCATCGTGATGATGCTGGCGTTGCTCGTGGCGATGCTGCTGGGGCCGGTCGCGGTGCTGGGGTTCGTCTACAACTTCGCGGGCAGTGCCGTGATCATCGACCGCACGAAGCAGTCGGTGACGCTGCAGCAGGGCTTCCTCGGCCTCGGCATCGGCACCGCCGAACTGGTGCCGTTCTCACGTATCGGCTCGATCGAGGTGGCGGGCGACGCCGACGAGGAGTTGAGCAGCGGTGAGCTGCAGGACGTCGTGCACTGGGATCTGCTGATCGTGAAGGACAACGAGAAAGTCATGGAGATCGGCACCATCACCTCGCTGCGCCAGTTCGCCGGCGAGGGGCTGGAGCGTGCAAACCGGCTTGCTCGCGCCATTGCCGAGATGACCGAAGCGACCGCCGTCGAAGCGGTCTCCGAGGGGAACGATGAACCGATCGAGGCCGAGCCGGCCGTCGTCGCGCCTCGGCGGCGGGTCGAGCGCGGGGACCGCCGTCCGGTGCCGGGTCGGGCGGACGCAGTGGAGGAGGACGTCATGGATCGCGCGGTTGAGGTGATGGGTGAGGCGCGCACGATCGCGGTCGTCGGTGTCTCAGAGAGTCCCTCGCGTGACTCGCACGACGTCGCGCGTTACCTGATCGAGGCGGGCTATGAGGTCTACCTCGTGAATCCGACCCTCGATCAGGAAGTGCTGGGGCGGCGCGTCTACGACAGCGTTCAGGAATTGCCGGAAGCGGTCGATATTGTTGACGTGTTCCGGAGATCCGAGCACGTGTCTCCGGTCGTCGATGACGCGATCGAGGCCGGTGCGAAGGTTGTCTGGATGCAGCTCGGGATCGTGAACGAGGAGGCCGCCGAACGGGCACGCGAGGCGGGCCTTGAGGTGGTGATGGATCGCTGCACAAAGATTGAGCATCGACGTCTGCTGGCGGAGGCATAGCCCGCAACCGGCCCCGTCTGGCCCTCAAGAATGTCCGTGCTACACTCGCCCTCTGGCACCCTCACAAGGGTGTGATCCCGATAGAGGGAGACCAATCGGGTGACCCCGAGCCTCCGGGAAAAATGCGGCGTCTTTGGCGTCTACGCCCCTACTGAGGACGTAGCTCGCCTCACCTTCTTTGGACTGTTTGCACTCCAACACCGTGGCCAGGAGTCGGCGGGTATCGCCACGACCGACGGCGAAGAGCTCTACCTGCACGCCGAGATGGGGCTGGTGACTTCCGTCTTCACCGAGGACGTGCTGCTCAACCTTCCCGGCCGGTCCGCGATCGGGCATACGCGTTACTCCACCACCGGTTCGAGCGTGGAGGAGAACTGCCAGCCGCTGCTCGTGAACGGCCCACCGCTGGGTGGTGACAACACCGGCGAACTGATGCTCGCGCACAACGGCAACATCGTGAACGCTGGCGAACTGCGCGACGAGTTGATCGGCCGGGGCATCGACTTCACGACCACGACCGATTCCGAGGTCCTGGCGCAGCTGATTGCCACTGCGCCCGGAGAGACGTGGGAAGAGCGTTTCACCGTGATGATGGGGGCCGCCGAGGGCGCATACTCGCTGGCTGTGCTCACTCGCGAGGCGGTGTTCGCCGTCCGCGACCCGCGCGGCATCCGCCCGCTCTGCATTGGCAAGCTCGACAGCGGCTACGTCGTCGCCTCGGAGACCTGCGCGCTCGACCACATTGGCGCGGAGTACGTGCGCGACATCGAACCGGGCGAGGTGGTGCGGCTCGACCATGCCGGCGTGACCCCGACCTTCCCGCTGGGCACACAGCCGAAGCAACCGGCGATGTGCGTCTTCGAGTACATTTACTTCGCGCGACCGGACAGCGAGCTCTCCGGCGAGCTGCTGCACACCGCCCGCGTGCGCATGGGCCGCGAGCTGGCGCGCGAGCACCCGGCGGAGGCCGACCTGGTGATTGGTGTCCCGGACGGCGGCACACGCGGCGCGATCGGTTACTCGCTGGAATCGGGCATCCCATACGCGGAAGGCCTGATCCAGAATCGCTACGTCGGCCGCACCTTCATTCAGCCGGACCAGCGGCTGCGCGAACTGGGCGTGGGGATGAAGCTCAACCCGCTGCGCGCGCTGCTGGAGGGCAAGCGCCTGGTGGTCGTGGAGGACTCGATCGTGCGCGGCACGACGAAGCGGCAGGTGGTCGCGATGCTGCGCAAGGCGGGCGCGACCGAGGTGCATGTACGCGTGCACTCGCCGCAGGTGCAATCCCCCTGCTTCTACGGCATCGACATGGCGACCCGCAGCGAGCTGATCGCTGCGGGTCGCCATGTCGACGAGGTGCGTCAGGAGATCGACGCCGACTCGCTCGGGTACCTCTCGATTGGTGGTCTGATCGCCGCGACGAAGCGGCCCGAGGACTCGATGTGCTTTGGCTGCCTCTCGGGCTCCTATCCCGGCCCGGTGCCGCTGGAGCTCGATAAGCTCTCGCTCGAACCCGTTGACTCCCCCGAACGTGCGACGGTGCCAGCGGCCCTCGGAGGGTCCTGAGCCGGTGGACGGCTCTCTTGCAGCGGGGTGCAGGAGGGACGAAGGTACGCAGGCCCCGACTCCCCCCGGCCGTGAGGCAACGATGAATACACAGGCCCAGTCATGACGGGCGATCGTTCAGGCGACCGGTCCGTCACCTACCTCGACTCCGGCGTCGATATCGACGCTGCCGACGCAACTGTCGCGCGCTACCGCGACATCGCGAAGCGCACAGCGAGGCCGGAGGTGCTGTCCGGCGTCGGCCCATTCGCCGGGCTGTTCAAGCTCGCCGGCTACCGCGACCCCGTACTGGCATCGAGCGCCGACGGCGTGGGCACCAAGCTGCTGATCGGGGCGGCGTTGGGTCGCTACGACACGGTCGGGCGCGACCTGGTGAACCACTGTGCTAACGACATTCTGCCTGCCGGTGCTGAACCGCTCTTCTTCATGGACTACCTCGCGACCGCCGACCTCTCGCAGGACGCGCGCGTGGAGGTGGTCGGTGGCGTCGGCGCGGCCTGCGAGGAGCTGGGCATCGCGCTGATCGGTGGCGAGACCGCAGACTTGCCGGACATCTACCTCCCGGGCGTCTTCGACCTCGCTGGCTTCATCGTCGGCGTCGTCGAGCGTGACGAGGCGATCGACAACGCGAAGCTCACTGCGGGGGACGCGCTGATCGCGTTGCCATCGACCGGCCTGCAGACGAATGGCTACTCGCTGGTGCGCGAGGTCTGGGGCATCGGCAAGGGGCTGGGTGCGGACCATAACCGCCAGGTACTGGAGACGAGCTACGAGGAGCTGGGCGGGACGCTGGGCGATGCCCTGCTGGCGGTGCACGGCTGCTTCCTCGAACAACTGAAGCCGCTGTTGTCGCGCATCCACGCGATCGCGCACATCACGGGCGGCGGCATCCCCGGTAATCTCTCGCGCATCTTCGAAGGTGACCTCGGCGCGACTGTCGACCCCTCGACGTGGGAAGTGCCGGCGCTGTTCGACCTGATCCAGCGCACGGGCAATGTGGCGGCCGGCGAGATGTGGCGCGCTTTCAACATGGGCGCGGGGCTGATCTTCGCCGTCGACGCGGCCGATGCCGAAAGCGTGGTGGCGGAGCTGGACGGCGCGTGGCGCATCGGCGAGGTCGTGCCGCGGTCCGGCGACGAAGCCGTCGTCCAGGGGCTCAAGGACTAGCGATGTATGCCCTGCTGGCCGGTTATACGGAGCAGTTCGACGACTTCGCTCGCGGGCTGCTGGAGCTCGGCTGGGAGCTGTTGGCGACGAGCGGCACGCACCGCACGCTGACCGAGGCGGGGCTGCCGGTGACCTCCGTGGCCGAGCTGACGGGCAGCCCGGAGATGCTGGGCGGGCGCGTGCGCACGCTGCACCCGACCGTGCACGGCGGCATCCTCTTCCGTCGCGGGCTCGCCGAGGACGAGAGTGACGTCGCGACGCACGAGCTGCCCACGATCGACCTCGTGGCCTGCAACCTTTACCCCTTCGAGCAGACCGTCGCCGGCGACAACGTTGCCCTGGCCGACGCGCTGGAGCAGATCGACATCGGTGGCGTCGCGTTGCTACGGGCCGCCGCGAAGAACCATAGCGCTGTGATCCCGCTGGTCGCCCCGGCCGACTACGCCTCGGTACTCGCGGCGCTGCAGGGTGGGGGACTGAGCGAGGAAGCGCGACGCGAGCTGGCGGCGAAGACCTTCGCGCTCACTGCGCGCTACGACTCGATGGTGGCGGACTATCTGCGCGGCGATGCGACTGCGCTGCCGGAGCAACTGACGCTCGCCATGACACGCCGCGAGGAGCTGCGGTACGGAGAGAATCCGCACCAGCGAGGTGCGTTCTACACGCTCGATGCCGTGCATTCACCGGTCGAGGGCGTCGGTGCCTACGAGCAGCATCACGGGCTCGGGCTCTCGTACGTGAACATCCTCGATGCCGGCGCGGCGCTCGATCTCGTCGCGGAGTTCGACGAGCCCGCGGTGGCGATCATCAAGCACACGAACCCCGCCTGCTTCGCGACCGGGGACGAGGAGACCGCCGCACTCTATGAACGTGCGTTGAACGCAGGCGACAACGTCTCCGCGTACGGCGGCATCGTGGCCTCGAACCGGCCGATCGACATGGCTTACGCGACGGCGCTGCGTGACGTGCGCGACCCGGACGGCGGCCAGCGCATGCGCTTCGACATCATGATCGCGCCGGGCGCGACGGATGATGGGCTGGCGCACCTGAAGAAGAAGTCGAAGGACCTGCGCATCCTCACCGCTCCGGTGGGCGACCCGCTCTCGCCTCGCCTCGACTTCCGCGCCGTGCGCGGCGGGGTGGCCGTGCAGGATGCTGACCTCTCCGTCGAGACGGCGTTCGAGGTGGTGAGCGATCGTCAGCCGAGCCCGGCGGAACTGGCCGACCTGCGCATCGCGTGGGTGGTGTGCAAGCACGTGAAGTCGAACGCGGTGGCCTTCGTGAAGGATGGCGTGCTGCTCGGCATGGGCGCGGGGCAGCCGAATCGCGTCGGCAGCGCACGACTCGCGGCCGAGGTGGCTGGCGAGGCGGCCCGTGGTGCCGTGGCGGCGACCGATGCCTACATCCCGTTCCCCGACACGATCGAGGTGTGCGCGGAGGTGGGCGTGACCTGCGTGATGCACACCGGCGGGTCGATCCGCGACGAGAACTCGATCGAGACCGCCGATCGGCTATCGGTCTCGCTGCTGACCACCGGCGTGAGGCACTTCCGCCACTAGGGTGACGCCCCGCGTTGCCGCGCGACTCTGCGTTACGCTGACTCCATGGCCACGGTTGATCTTGTGATCCCCGTCTACAACGAAGAGCAGGTGCTCGCGCAGTCGGTCGCGACCGTGCTTGAGTGGTGCGACGGGCACCCAGAGCACGAGTGGCGCGTCCTCGTCGCGAACAACGCCTCCACCGACGGCACGCTCGCGCTCGCTCGTGGGCTCGAGCAAGAGCAGCCGGGCCGCGTCGCCGTGCTCGACGTGCCGGTGAAGGGTCGGGGGATCGCGTTGCGGACGGCGTGGCTGACCTCCGAGGCCGATGTCAGCGCGTACATGGACGTCGACCTCGCCTCGGACCTCGCGCACCTGCCTGACCTCGTTGACCCGGTTGCCGCGGGCGAGGCCGACCTCTCGTTCGGGTCGCGACTGGCGGCGCAGTCGGAGACGCAACGCGGCCTTTTCCGCGAGACACTCTCGCGCGGATATGTGCTGATCCTGAACACGGTGCTGCGGCTGCGGGTCTCCGATGCTCAGTGTGGGTTCAAGGCGATCAGCCGCGAGGCGGCTAGGGCGATCATCCCGCTTGTTCGCGACAAGAAATGGTTCTTTGACACGGAGCTCTTGTGGGTCGCTCAGCGCAACGGCTACCGGCTACGCGAGGTCCCGGTGAGGTGGGTCGATGACCCCGACAGCAGCGTCGCGATCGTGAGCACGGTGCTCGATGATCTGCGTGGCGTCTGGCGCCTGCGCGCCGGTTCGGTGCCTCGTGTGGCGCGCGGGCCGGAGGCATCGGGGCGCGGTGGGGCGTGATCGTCATCCGTGAGACGTTCGTGATTCCTTGACGCTACTATGGGTCGGGGCTAGCATCGGCCCGCTTGTGACAGGGGTCACGCCCGGTCCGCGCACCAGCCTGTGAATTGCTGCCGCTCGCGAGGTTCCGTTCTTGATCTTCGGTGAAGTCGGCGAAGCGCTGGAACTGATCGGGGTGTTTGTCACCCTCTTCGGTTCGCTGGCGATCATGGTCATGCTTGGCAAGTGGTGGGAAACCTAGGGGCTGCGGGTCCCTCGGGATCCCTCTGGACGTAGTTGAGGAAGATGCATGGCGACGAGTGAACGTCCGGGAGGCCGTAGCGTCAGCGACCGCGTCTACGACGCCGTCTTCCACAGCTATTTCTGGCGTTCGATCTTCCGTTCCGGGTACCCGAACACCCCGCGCAACCAGATGCTGGCTGTCGCGACGAACGTCTTCCTGCACCTGCACCCGACGCGCATTCATCGCACACACGTCCGCATCACGCACACCTTCTGCCTGGGCGGACTGTCCTTCTTCCTCTTCCTCGGACTAACGCTCACCGGCGTGTTGCTGATGTTCTACTATGTGCCGTCGATTGAGCGTGCGTACTCGGACATGCAGGCGCTGGACACCGATGTGCGCTTCGGGATGCTGATGCGCAACATTCATCGTTGGATGGCGCACGGCATGGTGCTGACCGTCTTCATGCACATGATGAGAGTCTTCTACACCGGCGCGTACAAGCCGCCGCGTGAGTTCAACTGGACCGTCGGTGTCGTACTACTCGTGCTGACGCTGCTGCTCTCCTTCACCGGCTACCTGCTGCCGTGGGATGAACTGGCGTTCTGGGCAATCACCGTCGGTACCAACATGGTCGGCTCCGCCCCGATCCTCGGTGAGCCGAACCGTTTCGTGCTGATCGGTGGCTTCGATGTCGGCGCCGCCGCCCTGATTCGCTTCTACACGCTGCACGTGATTGGACTGCCGCTGATGGCGGCGATCTTCATGACCGTGCACTTCTGGCGCATCCGCCGTGACGGCGGACTGGCTCGACCGCTGTAGGGCAGGGACAGATATGGTCGCCGGCACACAGGCCGCCGCACAGTCGCCAACCGTCCGTCAGCGGGCCCGCCGTCAGCGCGAGGAAGAACTGCTCGTCTGGCCGGATCTCGTCTTCATCGAGTTCATCGCGGCGCTCGTCTTCGGCCTCACCTTCACGATTCTCGGCATCCTGATCAACGCGCCGTTGCAGGATCGAGCGAACCCGGCGAACACGCCGAACCCGTCGAAAGCACCGTGGTACTTCCTCAACCTGCAGGAACTACTGCTGCACATGCACCCGGCACTGGCCGGCGTGATCGTGCCGACGATCGCCCTGATCGCGCTGGGCGCGATTCCTTACTTCGACAGCGACAACGAGTCGCAGGGCGAGTGGCTCTCGACGCCTCGAGCGTGGACGATGACCTGGATCGGCGCAATCGTCGGTACCGTCGGCACAGTGCTACTGGTCCTGTGGGACGGTGGCAAGCACGTCGTGCTGTGGGCGCGGCTGACCGGCAACGAGGTCTCGGACTGGCCGGAGAAGCTGAACTGGCTGCGCAGCGCGCGAGCGCTCCAGAACGACATCAACTGGCCGGACTGGACGCTGGACGTTCCGCTGGGGTCGAAGGTGCTGCGCACCGACCTGATCGGGTTGCCGGCAGTCGACCTCGACGTGAACCTACCCGCCGTTCTGATAGAGCAGATCATCCCGACATCGCTGATGATCGGACTGCCCGTGCTGCTCTCCGGGGTGCTCTGGAGAATGGGCATCGCGAAGACGCGGCGCGACCACATGATCGTGCAGTTCTCCGGATTCATCGCCGTATTCCTGACGTTGACGATTATCGGCACTTTCTTCCGCGGCCTCGGCATGGAGCTGTTCTGGTTCTGGGAGGTCACTCCGGCAGAGTCCTAGGACTCTGCCGGGTGGGCGATCGAGGTGATCGAATTGACCATGGTGCAGGGAGCATCTGAGTGACGAGCGAAACCAGCGAGCCGGCAGAGGTGACGGAGGGGCAGAGCCCCGCCGAAGCTTCCGACGCGTGGCGTCAGGCACTGACCACTCGCCGCACGCTGCAGCGTGACGGCCAGGGCGTTCCGGGCGCACAGGCGACCCGCATCCCGGAGGACGTCTCCCGACGTTCTTTCATCCTCGGCTCGTTCTGGACCGGCCTCGGCGTCTCGCTGCTCGGTGGCGTTGGCATTCTGCTGGACTTCCTCTACCCGCGAAACGTGAAGGGCTTCGGCGGCCCGGTACCGGCAGGCAAGCTGAGCGACTTCGCGGCTGGTGGCGAGCCAAAGCACTTCCCGATCGGCCAGTTCTGGATGGTCCACCTCGATCCCGGCGAGACCCGAGTTGGCGGCAGCGGCGGCGGTGAAGGGCTGATGGCGATGTGGCATCGCTGCCCGCACCTGGGCTGCACCGTCCCGTGGCGCTCCGGCTTCACTTATGACAGCGACGAGGGCTGGTTCCGCTGCCCCTGCCACGGATCGACGTTCACGAAGGCCGGTATCCGAGTCTTTGGGCCGGCCCCTCGCTCGCTGGACACGATGAAAATCGATGTCGATGCCTCCGGCAACATCACCGTCCAAACAGGTGACCGCACGCCCGGGGGGCCAGACAACCCCCAGCGCGCGCAGCGCTTCTAGCCTCGGATTGGTGACGACATGAATACCGGCAAGCAGGTCAACGCAATGATCGGCCTGCTCTTCCTGACGCTGCTGGTCCTCGGCGCCTACACCATCAACGAAGGCAACCGTCAGGACGAAGCGACCGAGGAGGTCACGGAGCGCAACGCCGGGCGTGGCGCGAAGCTCTACGTGCTGAACTGCCGCGGTTGCCATGGCCTCGAAGGGCTGGGGCCTGAAGGCGACCCCTTCGGCGTCGGGCCGAAGCTGAACTCGACCGCCTTCCTCATACTGACCGACCACAACGAGTTCGGCGTTGAAGCGACGGCGCTCGGTGAGGCGAAGGGCATCCAGGACTTCCTTTTCGACACGATCGCCTGCGGCCGCCGAGACACGTTCATGCCCAAGTGGTCGGAGCGCTTCGGTGGTCCGCTCTCTGACCAGCAGATCAGCAACATCGTCACGATGATCACGAACGGCCGCTGGGATCTCGTCGAAGAAGAGGCCCACCACGCTGATGAGGCCGCGGGCCTGACCGAGGATGAGATCCGCGCGGTTATGATCTCGGATCCCTCCACGCTGGCGATCACGAGCTCCAACTGCGGGCAGTACGCCGGCGCGGCCGCGCAAGAATTCCGCAGCCGCGACCCGTTCTCCGACGCAGCGCCTGTGGCGGCAGCGACGGCTGAGGCGACCGCAGCAGCGACCCAGGCACCGGCACCGTCCGACGGCCCGGTCGTGGTGGCCGCGATGAGCGAGTGGGCGATCAGCTCCGATGCCAGCGCCGACGCGAACGGCGTCACCTTCCGGGTCGCGAACGACGGCGCGATTGCACACGAGTTCGTCGTCGTGAAAAGCGATCTCGGAGCGACAGAGTTGCCGACGGCTGGCGGGGTCGCCGATGAGTCGCAGGTGGAGGTAGTCGGTCGCATCGACCAGTACGCTGGCGGCGAGACTCGCGAGGCGACGTTCAACCTCGCTGCGGGGAACTACCTGCTGATCTGCAACCTGCCGGGACACTACCAGCTGGGCATGACCACGACCTTCACGGCCAACTAACGGACCAATCAACGTCAGGGGCAGCGCTCGTCGTTGCATTTCGGAGGGACAGAGAAGCTATGGCAGCAGAGACCGGCAAGCGTTACCGCTGTCCGTCATGCGGCGCTGAGTTCATCGTGACCCGTGGCGGCGAAGGTGTCCTTCGCTGCGGCGGCGAAGAACTCGAACAGCTGTAAGGGGCAGGTAATGGCAGTTGCACTTGGCAAACGCTACAAGGACGAGCAGTCGAACATCGAGGTGCTCTGCATCAAGCCCGGTGATTGCGAGCTGAACGTCGATGAGCGCCCGATGGAGGAATTGCAGCCCAAGGTGCTGCCCTCCGCGGACTAACTGATTCGGAACCTCTGCGACCGCAGAGAATCAACATACGGCCGCATTTGCGGCCGTATTGCTTGCCTGACGACAGCAACGCGGGAAGCCCGCCGATTGACGGCCCCCGAACGCTCGCCTACGATCCCAATCGCGCGCTGAGAGCGCGCTTCTCATTCGAAGATGCCTCTGGAGGACCCGTGTCGGAAGTCTACGTCGGTGAAGGAGAATCGCTCGACTCTGCACTGAAGCGCTTCAACAAGCGTGTGCAGGCCGAGGGCCTCCTGACCGACGCGCGGCGGCATGAATACTACGAGAAGCCTTCCGAGCGTCGCAAGAAGAAGGAAGCGGCCCGCAAGCGGAAATTGCGGAAGCTTGAGCGCAAGGCTGAGCAGCGAGTGCGACGCTAGCGAAGACCCCGGCTCCGCCGGGGTTTGTGCTTGAGGCCGATCACTCCGGAAGAGGGCGAAGCGTGTCGATCGTCGAGACCATCCACTCGGAGATGACGGCGGCCATGAAGTCGGGCGACACCACCCGTCGCGACGCCATGCGACTGCTGATCGCCTCCTTCAACAACGCGCGTATCGAACTCGGCCACGACCTGAGCGATGATGAGGCCGTGACGACGCTGCAACGAGAGGCGAAGCAGCGACGCGACTCGATCGAGGCCTACCGGGACGGTGGCCGCGATGACCTGGCTTCCGCCGAGCAGCAGGAGCTCGATGTGATCAGTACCTTCCTGCCCGCCGGCCTGACTGAGGATGAAGTTGCCTCGCTTGTCGGTGAGGTGATCGCGGAGGTCGGCGCAGCGAATCCCGGCGACGTGGGCAAGGTGATGAAGCCGCTGATGGAGCGCATCGCCGGTCGCGCCGATGGTAAGCGCGTGAGTGAACTGGTCCGCGAGCAGCTCGCCGCCGGTTAGTCCGGTGACCGGGCTGCAGCAGCTCTGATGGCTACCCGAACACCCGATCAGCCCGGCGGCACGCTGCGTTTTGGACGCAATGTGGCCGCAACCTTCGGCGTGCTGTTGGCGCTGGGAGTTTTCGCCGCGCTCTTCCCATGGTTCCCGCGAGAGGCCCGACTCGACCTCGGCTCAACCGCATCGCGCACGATCGTCGCGCCGAACGACGGGAGCTACGAGTCGGCGCTACAGACCGAGGCCCGACGCGAGCAGCGCGCGGTCACGGTGCCGGACGTGCTGGTTCACGACCCGAGTATTGGTGACGGCCGCCTCAGCGAGCTGGAGCTACAGCTTGATGCGATCGCGGCGATTCGCGGCGATGTTGGGGTTTCGGCCTCGGCGCGTGAGTCGGCGCTGTTAGAGGTCGATGGTCTCTCGCTCTCGGATCGTGCAGCGGCCGTGATCGCCAGCGTCAGCGACTCGCGATGGAGCGCGCTCGCCGGCGAGTTGAGGTCGAAGCTCGAACGCACCCTCGCGATCGCGATTACCGAGGATGGTGTCGCGGCTGCGCGGCAACGGATGCGTGAGCTGCTGACGCCGCTGCTCAGTAGCGATGAAGCGCTGGCGCTCGGCGAACTCGCCGACCCGTTGATCGTCGCGACGCAGGTGGTCGATGTCGAACGCACACAGACGGAACGTGACAAGGCGCGCGCATCGCAGCCGCCGGTCGTGGTCTCGCTGGTGCGCGGCGAGCCGATCGTGGTGAAGGACGATGTGCTGACCGCCGAGGACATCGAACAGCTCGATGCCTTTGATCTGCGGTCGAGTGACATCGAGTTGATGCTGGTGGCTGCGACGGCGCTGCTGGCCGCGATGGTCGGGGCGGCGGGTGGCGGGTACCTCTTCATCGCGCAGCCACGGGCAGCCGGCAGCGCGCGCAGACTGTTGCTGCTCGGGTTAATGCTTGTCGTACCGGCGGCGGCGGCGAAGTTCGGCTTTGCGTTGTTGCTGCCCGACCTCGATCGCCACTTCTTCGCGTACACTCTGCCGATGGCGGCCGCCCCGATCGCGGCTGCGGTACTGCTGGACCTCACCTCGGCGCTTTTCGTGACAGTGGTGGTTGCGACGGTTGCGGCCTTCGTGACGCTCTACGTACCGGACGCAGACCTCGCGCGCGGTGAAGCGGCCAGAATGTGGCTCGCAGTGACCGCAGGGTCGTTCGCCGGTATCGCTGTCGCGGCGCAGGCGGAGCGGCTGCAGCGCTACCTCGCTGCGGGCTTCGCGTCCGCGCTGGCGATCGGCGCCGCTCTGCTGCTGTTCTGGCTGCTCGACGGTGATCGTCGGGCGGTCGACCTGATCTGGATGGGGGGTGCGGCGGCGACCGGTGGCATCCTGGCGGCGATGATCGCGGTCGGTGCGTTCGTGCTGCTCAGTCGCCCCTTCGGGATCATCACGCGCGTGGAGCTGATGGAGCTGGCGCAGCTCAACCACAGGCTGCTGCGGCGATTGCAGGACGAGGCCCCGGGGACCTTCCAGCACTCGGTTCTCGTCGGCAACCTCGCGGAGCGCGCCGCCGACCACATTGGGGTCGACCCGCTGCTCGTGCGTATCGGCGCCTACTACCACGACGTGGGCAAGCTGGTGGGGCCGGAGTTCTTCTACGAGAACCTCGGTGACGCGGACAACCCGCACGATGGGCTGGACCCGCTGCAGAGCACGCGCGTGATCCATCAGCATGTCACCGGCGGCGTCGAGATCGCGCGACGCGAGGGGCTGCCCGAGGCGATCGTACAGTTCATCGCGCAGCACCACGGCACGCGGCTGATGACCTACTTCTACCGCCGCGCGGCGGAGAGCGATGCGGACATCGACCCGGAGATCTTTCGCTACGACGGACCGAAGCCGCAGTCACGCGAGACGGCGCTCGTGATGCTCGCCGACTCCTCGGAGGCCGCGGTGCGCGCCGACCCCGATCGCTCCGCAGAGCACATCAGCGAGGTGATCGAGGAGATCATTCGCGAGCGCGTGGAGGAGGGGCAGTTCGACGAGTGTGACCTCTCGCTGCGCGACCTGCGGGTGATCGCCGACTCGTTCGGCTCGGCCCTCAACGCGGTCTACCACCCGCGGGTGGAGTACCCGGATCCGACGGACCACGAACTCGCGGAGCGGTCCGCCGGCACGGCGACATCGAGCGACGACGACGAGGATGACGATGTGCCCGAGGGGCCGCCGCTGGCGATGCCGGAGACCACGATCCCGTCCGCGACGGCGAGCGCGGCCGGCGTGCTGCCGGAAGAGGCCACCGAGGACGACGCGTAGCGGGTTCGGACGCGGCTGCACCGCGCTGTGTTCTGGATGGAACCCGCCCACCCACCCGTAGGAAGCGGGGGTTTTTCCCGCCTGCGCCCCCCTCGACTGGATGGAGACGGAAGGCCGGCGCGTGTTGCGGACGGCCGGGGTTCGACGGCTGGGCCTCGGACAGGTGGTGCGATGGCTGTTCTGGACGCCGCTTACAACGCAACGATATGGTTGCTATACTTAATGCAATCAAATGGCTGCGAAAAAAATGGACTCCCTATGAACGTCGGTGATGTGATCGAGCACGAGATGGTGTTGCCATCGACGAAGACCGAGGCTTGGGAGGCGCTCACGACGGCGGAAGGGCTCTCTGGATGGTGGTCTGAGAGCGTCGAGATCGATCTGCGCCCGGGTGGTGCGATTTCATTCGACATGGGTGGCCACGGGTTGCATCCGGCCCGCGTCGAGGCGGTGGAGCCGGAGCAGCGATTCGTGATGTCGTGGCGTCTGTTCCAGCGCGAAGAGGGTGCGGACGCGGTCCCCGAGCTGACCAGCGAGGTGGAGTTCCGGCTGGAAGACCATCCGATGGGTATGTTGCTCAAGCTGCGCGAGCCCGGATTCGCGGCACTTCCAGAAGCGCTGTCGGCGATGACGCTGTACAAGAACGAATTCGGTTGGGACGACGATGCGCTCCCGCGCCTGCGATGTTACCTGAAGAAGGGTGCGCGGGTGGCTCGCCAGTGAACGCCGCGCAGGCGAGCGAGGTCTTTCGAGCGCTGGGTGACCCCACGCGACTCAAGGTGCTTGAGCTACTCGGCACGGGCGGGCGCTCCACCGCAACGGGGCTGGCCGAGCGCCTCCCGATCACACGGCAGGGCATCTCCAAGCACATCGTGGTACTAGGTCAGGCCGGACTGGTGGAGAGCGAACCGCAGGGGCGAGCGGTGCTGTACGGCGTTCGTCCCGATGTGCTGACCGATGCCGCGCGGTGGTTGGATCGGGCAGGCGCGGCATGGGACGCGCGCCTTGCTCGCCTTCGCGATCACCTCGCCCAGGGCCCCGGTCGAGGGTAGTCGGGCCGCTCGCTATACTCGGCTCTGAGCTCGACTCTCCCCCTTCTGGAGTCGCCGATGCGCGCAGCGGTGGTCGTCTTTCCCGGCACCTGGAGTGATGGCGACTGCATCTATGCCCTCGGTCGGCTCGGCGTGGAGACGCGGCGGGTCTGGCACACCGAGACGGAGATCGCGCCTGACGAGCTGGTCGTGCTGCCCGGCGGATTCTCGTATGGCGATTACCTGCGCTGCGGCTCGCTGGCTCGCTTCTCGCCGGTGATGGCGGCCGTCCGCGCCCACGCGGATGCGGGCGGGCTGGTGATCGGGATCTGCAACGGCTTCCAGGTGCTGTGCGAAGCCGGGCTGCTGCCCGGTGTGCTGATGCGTAACGACTCGCTCCAGTTCCGCTGCCAGGACATCAACCTCGCACCCGCCCAGCACGAATCCCCGTTCACCAGCGCGATCGCAGCTGGCAGCATCCTGCGCATGCCGGTCTCCCACGGCGAAGGCAACTACTACGCCGACAACGCGACGCTCGATGCCCTCGAAGCGGCGGGCCGCGTCGCCTTCCGCTACTGCGACGACGACGGCAATGCGACGCCCGAGGCGAATCCGAACGGGTCGCTGCGCAACATCGCGGGCATCGTCAACGAGCGCGGCAACGTCCTCGGTATGATGCCGCACCCGGAGCGTGCCTGTGACCCACTGCTCGGCGGCACGGACGGCAACGCGATCTGGGAGTCGGTGCTTGGGGCGGTTGGAGCCAGCGCCTAGCCTGCAACCACGTCCGTGCTACGTTTGCGCTGAGGTCTAGGAGGACTGAATGTGGGGCGCTGTCTCTGACTACCCCGTGCGGTTCGATGTCGCCTACCCGGAAGGCGAGAACCGTTGGATGCTGCTGATCCGTTGGCTACTGGTGATTCCACACATGGCCGTGGTGTCCGTGCTGACGTGGGTCGCCGATGTGCTGCTGACGCTGATGCTCTTCATCCTGCTGTTCACGGCACGGTTCCCGGAGAGCATCTTCGGGTTCATGTCCGGGGCGTTGCGCTGGCAGTACAACGCGACGGCCTATCTGATGTTCCACAATCGCTACCCGCCGTTCTCGCTTGCTGGCGAGTACCCGCCGGTGACGTTCGAGGTCGATCGGCAGGAGACGTACAATCGCTGGCTGCCGTTCGTGAAGTGGCTGCTGGTCTTCCCGCACGTGGTGATCCTGGCGGCGCTGGGTTTCGCGGGCTTCGTTGTCTACTTCTTCGTGTTCTTCGCGGTGCTGGTGACCGGCAGCTACCCTCGCGGTGCCTTCGACTTCCTCGTTGGTATCGGGCGATGGACGGCGCGAGTAAGCGCATACGCGTGGCTGCTGACGGACAAGTACCCGCCCTTCTCACTGCACTGAGGCCCACCCTCGTTGGGGTGCCGCGCGGCTGGAGGTTGGGACGCAGCGTTGCCGCGTGGTGTGTTCTGGATGGAGCCCGCCCACCCGCCCGTAAGAAGCGGGGGCTTCGCCCCCTGCGCCCCCTCTAGAGCTAGGGCTTCGCTCCTCGCTTCGCTGGCTGCCGGGGCCTCGCCCGGTTGCGGGCGCTTCGTGCCGTGCGCTGATACGCTGCGTTTCTCTCCCCTTCGCATCTGTTGGCAGGCTCCCTTTCGGGAAGCAAGTAAGGTGAGCGGAGCGCGCTGAGATGACCGTCGACGACCACACGCTTGAGATGGTGGCGATGTCCCGCGCTGAGTACGCGCGACTGGTCGATATGCTCGACCGTGATCCGACCGAGGTGGAGCTGGGCATGGCCGGGGCG
>DASCRM010000121.1:0-6950 GCA_034406555.1 Dehalococcoidia bacterium
CCATGTGCCCAGCAGACTCGTCCGACTTCGAGCTGTGGCCGACGCCCTCGACCAGCTGAATGTAGGGGATGCCGTACTGATTGGCGAGCGGCTGCGTAAACTGGCCCGCGCCCTTGTGCACGTTGTGCGGGCTCCCGCCGGAGATCGTGAAGTCATCGCCGCCGATTGCGACCGGCCGGCCGTCGATCTCGCCGAGCCCCATCACGTATGCGCCCGGTGTGAACTCGCGCAGATTGCCATCGCCGTATTCCGCGGCGCCAACGAGCGGGCCAGCCTCGATGAACGAGCCCGGGTCGAGCATCTTCTCGACGCGCTCACGGATCGTGTAGCGACCGCCATCGTGCTGACGCTTGACCCGCTCCGGCCCGCCCATCTGCTCGGCGAGCGTACGGACGTAGGAGATTTCATCGACGGCGGCCTCGAAGTCCATGCCGGGCTTCCAGCTCTCGCGTGTCTGATCGGCGGGCATGGTGGCTCCTCTCGCCCCACCCGGGGCGTGCTTGGCAAACTGTGGCGGCATCATACGCGTTGCCAAACTTCGGGCCCCTCCGATGGTCGCGACCGCGCCGCGAGCATCGACCGACCGCTACGCCGACTCGCCCTCAGCGACGTCGTCACCGACCTCCTCTTGCCCGATCGCGACGACCGAGACGGCCAGGCCGATCGCCACCACGGCCGCACCACCGGCGAGCGCTTCGAGGTCCATCGAGATCGACAGTGCCGCCGCCCCCAACGCCCCCAACACCACGCTCACCGGGACGTTTCCCGGCAACCATCGGATACGGAATGGGCGCGGCGCGTCGGGTCGGGTCCGCCGCAGCCGGATCAACGTGGCGTTCACCACAATGAAGGCCGCGAAGACGGCGAAGTTCGTGATCTGCGCGATGAAGCCGATGTCGCCGAACAGGGAGATCGCACCTGCTCCCGTCGCAATCGTGAGCGCCGCGACCCAGGGCGTCCGGCGGCGCTCCCCGACCGTGCGGAAGACACGCGGCAGGAGCCCGCGTGTAGACATCCCGTAGGTCATTCGCGCGCCCGTCGCCAGCATCATCAGTAGGGTGTTCCCGGTCGCCAGCAACGCCACGGTCGCCAGCACGTCGCCGAAGCGCTCACCCACGGCGGCCGTCACACATCGGCGAGCGGAGACTCGGAGCCCACGAGGCTCTCCCAGGCGATCACGGAGACTGCGGTGACCGCGACCAGCCCATAGAGCACGGCGGGAATCGTTCGCGTCGGGTTCTTCGCCTCCTCACTGAGGGTCGCGATCTGCTCGAAGCCCTCGAACGCGAAGAAGACGAGCGCCGCCCCGGCCACGATCCCCGCGGCCCCGTTCGGCGCATAGAATAGCGAGCGCGAGCCAACGTCCGGCAGGCCAACGGCAATGACGAAGACGAGCCCAGCGGCCTCGGCCCCCGCCATCGCGACCACCACAGTTACGGTCTCTCGCGTTCCGGCCATCACGATCGCCGCCGAGAACGCGATCACCAGCAGCGTCATCGGCTACACCCCGGCGCCGGTCAGGTCGTGCATGTATCCGCCGAAGCCGATGTCCACGGCCGCCGAGCCGATCATGGCGATCGAGATCCGTGCCAGCCGATCAAGAAGCCCGCCCGTCGCCCGAACACCTCTCGCACGTTGACGGAGCTGGCGCCCGCTTCCGGGAACATCAGCGAGAGTTCCGCGTATGAGAGCCCCGTTGCGCCGGCCAGTCCCGCAGCGGCAAGAAACGAGAGCCAGACCGCACTCCCGCCATCCGCAGCCGCCTCGCCGATGATCACGTAGATCCCGGCGCCTAGGATGATGCCAATGCCCGACCCGGTCGTCCCCCAGAGGCCGAGTTGCCTCTTCAATCGTGGAGCTCCTGTATCGGTCATTGGCCGATTCTACGCGGTGATCCGGCAAGCGATGCCATACACTCCCGCCATGAGTCCTCGGCGACGCAGCGACGCTCCGCCCGGCGTGCAGGGCGACCTCTTCGACGACCGCGACGGCCAGTGGGATCAGTCCTCGGAGGCCGGTCCACTCGCCGCTCGTATGCGTCCGCGCAGCCTCGACGAGTTCATCGGCCAGTCGGAGATTGTGGGCGACGGCAAGCCGGTGCGCGTGATGGTGGACCGCGACGAGGTGCCATCGATCGTGCTCTGGGGGCCGCCAGGCACGGGCAAGACCACACTCGCCTCGATCATCGCGCGCCGCACGGAGCAGCACTTCGAGCCGATCTCCGCCGTCTCCTCGGGTGTCGCGGACCTGCGCAAGGCGGTCGCCTCCGCGCAGGAGCGACGGCGCGTCGCCCGTCGCAGTACGATCCTCTTCATCGATGAGCTACATCGTTTCAACCGCGCCCAGCAGGACGTCGTGCTGCCGCACGTCGAGAACGGCGTCGTCACGCTGATCGGCGCGACGACGGAGAACCCATCGTTCTACGTCGTTGCGCCACTGCTCTCCCGCGCCCGCGTCTTCAAGCTCGACCTGCTCACCCAGGAGGAGGTCGTCGCGATCCTCCAGCAGGCGCTCGACGACGAGGAGCGGGGACTCGGCGCGGGGGAGATCGAGGTCGACGACGAGACGCTACTGACGATCGCGAACCTCGCGGGGGGCGACGCGCGCACGGCGCTCAACATCCTCGAACTCGCCGCCTCGGTCGCCTCCGGTGAGGGCGAGGACGAAGGTCCAACGGTGGTGACGCGCGAGATCGTCGAGGAGTCAGCACAACATCCGACGCTGCTCTACGACCGCCAGGCAGACGCGCACTACGACACGATCTCAGCCTTCATCAAGACGGTGCGCGACTCCGATCCGGACGGCGCGCTCTACTGGCTCGCACGCATGTTGGAGGCCGGGGAAGATCCGCTCTTCGTCGCTCGGCGGCTGATGATCCTCGCTGCAGAGGACGTTGGACTGGCCGACCCACAGGCGCTGCCGATCGCCGTCGCCTGCCAGCAGGCGGTGCATTTCCTCGGCATGCCGGAAGCGCGTCTGCCGCTCTCGGAGGTCACGATCTACCTCGCTCGTGCGCCGAAGTCAAACTCCGCGTATGCGGCGTACAGCCGAGCGGTGAAGGACGTCGAACGCACACGCAATGACCCGGTGCCGCTGCACCTGCGCAACGCGAATACCGGCCTGATGCGCGACCTCGGCTACGGCAAGGGCTACCAGTACGCGCACGACTACGACGGCAATGTCCCGCCCGAGCAGACACATCGCCCGCCCTCCGCCGAGGGCCAGCGCTACTACCGGCCCGGCAAGCTCGGCAACGAAGCGCGCGAGCGGTAGCCGGTGCGAGGCTTACTGGCCGGCTCGATGTTGGCGCTCGCCCTGCTGGCCGACTGTAATGACGGCGACAGCCCCGCGGACGCAGGCCCGCAAGCAGCCGCGACCGCGACGACGCAAGCGACGTCCAGCCCCTCGCCGACCGTCACCGCCACTGCAACCCCGACGCTCGCTCCAACAGCTACGGCGACTGCAACCGTGACAGCGCCCGCCTCTCCCACGGCGACAGCCACTCCAACGCCAGCGCCGACGGCCACTCCGACCGCTACGGCGACACTCGCCCCGACGTCAACGCCTCCCCCGCAACGTACTTCAGCCTCCTCGCAGCCTGGTGGGCCGATCGGTGGGAGCCTGCGCGATCAGGGCGCGACTGCGCTCGGCGCGGTCGACAACCGCTCGCTGGCGGCACCCGCCCGCAACACGCTGTACTCGTGCCAGGCCTCGCAGATGGGCAACGCTCTCGACCGCCCGTGGGTCGATAGCGCGAGCGTGGTCCACTTCTCGGAGAAGCCGGTCGTCCCGGGCAGCGTCTCGTGGGTGCGCGAATTCTCCGTCCCGCTCTCCGCCGACGAGCACCATGTCCTCAGCAACGGGCTGCCCGCGCACGTCACCGGCAGCTACCCGATCCCGACTTCGTCCGAGGCGTATAGCTTCGACCGCAACCCGAACGGGATGCGGGCGCAGAGTTTCGACTTCGTGCTGCCCGCCGAGCCGGTGCTCGCCGCGCAGCCGGGCTGCCTCCGAGGCGGCCCGATCGCCGTCACCTTCAGCGGCGCCGTGATCTTCAACGCGCTCGATGGGGACAATCGCGAGGCCGTCGCCAATGAGATCTTTGACCTCTGCGAAGGGCACCCGCAGATGACCGGTCAGTATCACTACCACCACGGCTCGCCGTGCTTCGACACAGGCAACCGCAGCCAGCACTCACCACTGGTCGGGTTCGCGCTCGATGGCTTTGGCCTCTACAGCCCACGCGGTGAGGGGGGCTTATTGCTCACCAACGCAGACCTCGATGTCTGCCACGGGCACATCGGCCCCGCTGTCAACGACGCGGGCGTGACGGTCGAGGTCTTCCACTACCACCTGAACGAGGAATCCCCGTACTCGCTCGGCTGCTACCGCGGCAGCGTCGATTCGTCGCTGCTCGGGCCGCCACCACCGAGGCGCTGAGCGACCGCTAGTCTTCGCGAGGAGTCGGGTCGAACGGGTACTCGCCCGCATGGGCGAGCTTCAGCAACTCGTCCCGGGCAGCGCAGATCTCCGCCACGAGGTCATCGGGATAGCCGAAGCGCTCGCGATGTTCCTCGAACTCACCGACATCGTCGAGCGTGACCTCGCGGTTGCCGTCGATGAAGACATCGAGGTCGAGATCGACCCAGCGGATCACGTCACCGTCGAGCTGCGCCGGCGTGCCGACATTCGCGTAGACGAAGACACCCCTCCCGCCGACGGGCCGGAAGTTCTGGTACGCGTTGTAGTGGCGGTCCGTCCAGAAGAGCGCGGTGAACGAGGTCCGGATCGTGACATTGCCGCGGTATCCGTCCATCACCGTCCTCGCTTCGACCAGAGCCGTCAGCAGCGGGCCGTCGTGCGAGAGCAGCGTCGCGTCGAACTTGTAGTGAGGCGAGCCGTCGTACTTCGTCGACTCGATGAGGATCGGACGTGGAAACTGAGGTGGCATCGCAACTGGCTCGCAGGCTCCTCGGCGATTCTAGGGCGCGCCGTTGGTACAGCCGAGCGTGGTGCCGCCAGAGATGCAGGTCGACAGCAGGCGCGGCGCGCGTCAGCATGGGGCATGGCGTACTACCACCTCGCACAGATCAACGCCGCGCGAGCGAACGCGGCCTTCGATAGCCCCGACCTCGCCGAGTTCATCGCGCAGGTCGAGGACTTCAACGCGCCGGCCGACGGGAGCCGTGGCTTCGTCTGGCGGCTGCAGACGCCGGAGGGTAACGCCACTGGCATTCGGATCAACGAGGACAAGCGGCTGTTCGTGAACCTCACCGTCTGGGAGTCCATGGAGGCGCTGCGCGAGTACGCATTCCAGTCCGGCCACATGGACGTGATGCGCCGACGCAGAGAGTGGTTCGTGCCGTACGGTCGAACTACGTGGCGATGTGGTGGGTTCCGGCAGGGATGCTACCGACCGTCGACGAGGGCGGGAGCGCCTCGAATACATCGACGAACACGGGGCGTCCGCGCACGCCTTTGGTTTCTGCGAGCAGTTCCCGCCCGGCGAGTAAGGGAGCCTCAGCGCGAGACTCGCTACAATCGAGGACAGCGCGAGTGGGAGCGGCGATGATGACAAAGACTGACTACGAGGTCGTGATCGGGCTGGAGACGCACATCCAGCTCAAGACCCGCTCCAAGATGTTCTGCACCTGCGAGCGGTACTACTTCGACACCGTGCCGAACACCCACGCTTGCCCGGTCTGCCTCGCGATGCCGGGGATGCTGCCGGTGATCAACGGCCAAGCCGTGACCTTCACGATCCTCACGGGCCTCGCGCTCGGTTGCGAGATCCCGCTGCACTCCAAGTTCGACCGCAAGAACTACCCGTACCCCGACCTGCTGAAGGGCTACCAGATCTCGCAGTTCGACCAGCCGCTCTGCCTCAACGGCGGACTGGAGATCGAGGCCGACGGCGTCACGAGCTTCGTACACCTGGAGCGCATCCACCTCGAAGAGGACACCGCGCGGCTGCTGCACCGCGACGACGGCAGCGGCGAGGGCTACTCGCTGCTCGACGTGAATCGCGCCGGGGTGCCGCTGATGGAGGTCGTGACGCAGCCCGACATGCACTCCAGCGGCGAGGCGATCGCCTACCTGCGCAAGCTGCGGCAGACGTTGCGTTACCTCGGCGTCTCGGACGCGGATATGGAGAAGGGTTCCTTCCGCTGCGACGCCAACATCTCGCTGCGCCCGCGCGGGCAGGAAGAGCTCGGCGCCAAGGTCGAGGTCAAGAACATGAACTCCTTCCGCGCGATTCAGCGCGCGTTGGAGACCGAGATCGTGCGCCAGACCGCACTGCTCGACGCGGGCGAATCAATCGCTCAGGAGACCCGCGGCTACACTGATGACACCGGCGAAACCGTCTCGCAACGGTCGAAGGAGGAGGCCCACGACTACCGCTACTTCCCGGAGCCCGACCTCCCGCCCCTGCAGACGGAGGCCTCCGTCGTCGACGAGCTGCGCGCGGAATTGCCGGAGCTGCCGGACGCCAAGCGGGAGCGTTTCCAGCAGCAGTACAGCCTCAGCGCGGAGGACGCGCACATGCTGGCCGAGACGCGGGCGCGTGCCGACGCCTTCGAGGAGACGATCGGGCACTCGTCGCCGGGTCGCGCGAGGGAGATCGCCCGCTGGCTGATCGGCGATGTTGCCGCGCTACTGAACCAGGCCGGTGCCGACGCCGAGCTGGCGGACACGAAGCTCACACCGAAGCACATCGCCGAGCTGGTCGACCTGATCGAGGACGGCTCGATCACCGCCGCCAGTGCCAAGGAGGTGCTCAACGCCGCCTTCGAGAGCGGCGAGATACCCTCCGCGATCGTTGAGGCGCGCGGGCTCGGTCGCGTCGATGACGACAGCGCGCTCGACGGCATCGCTGCCGGCGTGCTGGAAGCGAACCCGAAGGCAGTCGAGGACTACCGAGGCGGCAAGGACAGCGCAATCAAGTTCCT
>DASCRM010000122.1:0-24382 GCA_034406555.1 Dehalococcoidia bacterium
CGCAGGCGGGCGGGGTCGGCTCGATGACGACGCGATCGAAGAAGGCCGCCTCGATGGCGGCCTTCTCGCGTGGTCGTTCGATCTCGCTCGTCGTCGCCGGCAGGAACCTCCGTCGGGCGGATCGTCTGCTTGCCGGTCGCGTCCTCGTACATCTGGCGGATCGCCACGGCGCGCTCCGGGCCGTTGAAGCGCTCCGGCTCGCCGTAGTTCTTCGCCTCTTCCCAGACGGCGAAGGCGTTGGCGAGGACGACGGCACCCATCCTGACTCTAATATAGGAAGTGGCATGAGGACTGGGGGCAGGTCCCACATGGTGCAAGGCTCGCTGGCGGACGTGCTTGAGGAGGCCGACGGCCAACCCCCGGTCGAGCAGACGCTGGAGATCGCGAAGTCGGTCTGCGGAGCGCTGGGGTTTGTGCACGGACAGAGCCTGATCCACCGGGACCTCAGACCCGTCGACATCCGAACCCCGGCCCGCCCTACTGAGTTCCTGGGAAACCGCTTCGGGGACGCAAGCAGGTCCGTGATCTCGGCCACCACGGCACTCCATCGGCACACCGCGCCGCAGGAGGACGATCTCACTGTGGTTGACTACGCTCGCGGAACGTGCCACATGTGGATGGTCGGGAGTGGAGACTTCAGGGCAGGCGAACCGTGACGCGAGCAACCTCACTCTGCCTGAGCATGATTCTCCTTGTCACGGTCGCGTGTGCGAGTGGGAACAACTCGAGAGCCCCGACTACGGGCATGACCGCATCGCCTCCGTCAACGGCGACTTCGACCGCCACGCCTCAGGCAGGCGCACCTCCGACCGACACTCGACCGCCTCAGGCGACTGGCACTCCGACGGCAACGACGCAAGCCGTACTGTCCCCGGGTCCGACGGCCTCTCCTGCCCCTACGCCACTCGATGCCGATACCGACAGCCAAGGGTTGGATGATTCCTGTGGACATCGTGTCGATGAAGCCATTGTTAACTTCGGTTTTAACGTCGTATTGGCCACAAACGGCACGACTCAGTCACCACAAGGCAGGCCGCTGCAGGAGGACTGGACACTAGCGGATATTCCATCCGAGGTCGACGACCATAACGGCCGTGAATATGCGCGGATCGCGTCGTACATGATGCCGATTCGTGACGCCCTGATATGTGACATGGCAACGCTCGACAGGACCGACTGGCTCTCCCTGACGCAAATCTTGACACTGAACAACATCAAGACGGAGCAAGACCTATCGGGTAGTCCCCCCGAGCGATTCTATTCCACCGAGGGCATCTACGAGTTGCTCAGGGCCGGCGAGAATTCTCACCCGATGATGAAATATCTAGAGGAGGCAGAACTCGAACTCAAATGCCTCGCCTTTCGGAGTTTTGACTTCACAAATCCCCAAGGCAACGACCATTGCGCCATCCACGGCTTACCAGTCGGCCGAGGTCTCGTGTTGCCCTAGGCAGTACGGAGCCTGCCCCGCTTTCCCGGACACCTACCTCGGAGAAGGTCGCGGGCGAGGACGTGACGCCAACGCGCAGGCGGGCGGGGTCGGCTCGGTGACGACGCGATCGAAGAAGGCCGCCTCGATGGCGGCCTTCTCGCGTGGTCGTTCGATCTCGCTAGTCGTCGCCGGCAGGAACCTCCGCCGGGCGGATCGTCTGCTTGCCGGTCGCGTCCTCGTACATCTGGCGCATCGCCGCGGCGCGCTCCGGGCCGTAGAAGCGCTCCGGCTCGCCGTAGTTCTTCGCCTCTTCCCAGACGGCGAAGGCGTTGGCGAGATCCTGGTCGGGGTCGTCCGGCAGCTTGCGCACCAACTCCTCGCTCCACAGCGGCATGCCGCTGGAGACCTTGTTCGCGTACCGCTCGTCGGCCTTGCGCAGCCGCTCGAGCACGCGTCGGATCTCGCGGTGGTCGAGCCACATCGCGCGGTAGGCGACGCGGCCGCGACCGTCGAGCACGTAGACGGAGTTCGGGAAATAGCCCAGGTGCTGGTGCAGCGAGCCTTCCATGTCGTCCACGATCACCGGAATCTTCTGGCCGTCCGCATCGACACATGCTTGTGCGTACTGCTGCCGGGTGTGGATGTTCTCCGGCTGCGGGTAATCACCGCCCGCGTGCGGCTCGCGCACCCAGACCGTGAAGAACGATGCCGTGTCGCCGAAATCGGCGGCCAGCGCTTCCATGGGAGGAACCTCCCCCCGATAGGGCGGTCAGGTGTATGCGCCGGCGGTCAGCACGACCTGCCGGCCCTGCAGCGACGAGAGCTGAAGCGTCTCGCCGTCCAGCAGGCCCACGGTCATGTCCGGGAACTCCGCGCCAGCGCGCGGACAGTCGTTCATGAAGTTCGACATGCGGTCTTGCATTGCCGGGGGCTGGTTCGTCATTCGCGTCTCTCCTGCTACGTCCTCCGGGGGAGGATATAGCGTTTCTCGAAGCTAGAACGCTGGTATGCTGTCGCCAGATTGCATCGACCGGTTAACCCGGTAACGACAGGATCTCCGATGGTTGACTTCACTGACACGAAGGAAGAAGCGACGTTCCGCACTGAGGTGCAGACCTTCATCGAGGAGAACGCGCCACAACTCGATGGGGGTGAAGGCCTCGGCTTTGGCGGCGGGCGCCTCTCGAAGGGTGCTCGCAAGGCCTTCGATGGCTGGCGCGACGCGCTGGTTGAGCGCGGCTGGATCGCCCCGCACTGGAAGAAGGAATACGGCGGTGCGGACCTGACCGTGAAGGAACAGTTCATCCTCAATGAGGAGTTCGCTGAGTCCGGAACCTTCAACGTTGGCGGCTTCGGCGTGATGATGCTCGGCCCCACGCTGATCATCCACGGCACTGAGGAGCAGAAGGAAGAACACCTCTCCGCAATCCTCAAGGGCGAGGTGAACTGGTGCCAGGGCTGGTCTGAGCCCGGCGCCGGCTCCGACCTCGCATCGCTTCAGACGCGGGCGATTCGGGATGGTGACGACTTTGTGATTAACGGCCAGAAGATCTGGACTAGCGGCGCGCAGTTCGCCGACTCCATGTACATGCTTGCGCGCACCGACCCGGACGCACCGAAGCACCGCGGCATCTCCTTCTTCCTGCTCGACATGAAGGCCCCCGGCGTGACCGTGCAGCCGCTGGAGCAGATGTCCGGGCAGGCCGGCTTCAACGAGGTCTTTTTCGAGGACGTGCGTGTCCCGTCGCAGAACATGGTTGGCGAGGAGAACCGCGGCTGGTACGTCGGCGCCACGCTGATGGACTACGAACGCTCCGGCATCGGCAACTCCGTTGGCACGCAGCGACGGCTCAACCGACTGCTGAAGACGGCCAAGGATCTGCCTCAGGATCAGTCGATGTTGCAGCGCAACAACAACGTGCGCCTGACCTTCGCCGATCGCTTCATCGACGCCGGGATCGCGCTGCTCTTCTCGCAGCGCATCATGTCGATGCAGTCGAAGGCTCAGGTGCCGAACCACGAGGCGTCGATGGCCAAGCTCTTCTCAACGGAGATGGGCCAGCGCATCTCGGCGCTGAACATCATGCTCTTTGGCCTCTACGGCAACATGATGGATCGTCAACGTGAGGAGGCGCAGAAGGGTGCCGCCGCACGCGGCTATCTGCAGGCTGTCTCCGCCACGATCGCGGGCGGCACGTCCGAGATTCAGCGCAACATCATCGCCACCCGCGGGCTCGGCCTGCCGAGGGGCTAGCCACCGACCGAGGTGCGAGATCGCAGAGACGCCGTCAGGCGTCTCTGCTTCGTTCTACGGTTCGGCCGGCTACGGCGCTGATGCGCGCTGTGGCCCCGCATACATCCCATTCGGCTGTTAGCACGTACTAATAGCATCGCCACGTGCCCGCTGGTGAGGATGACCGATGCCTGCTCTCCGACTGCGCTACCTCGTCGCCGCGATCGCGGCGTTGGGCCTGCTTGCCGCCTCCTGCGGGGGCGACGACGAGCCGGCCGCGACCGCCGCCTGGCGTGCGGCCGGCTCGTCGAGGCTGAGCACGTAGTCGGCAGCCATCGCAACATCCCCTCGCAGCGCGATCGTCGCCGACTATAGTACCGGGCGAGAAAGCCTGCTATATCTGCATCCATCGCTCTGCCGATCAGGAGGACCAGATGCCCGCTCGCAAGATGCCGACCTACGAGACCGGACTCGAGCAGCTCGGCGACAACCTCTATGCGTACCTGCAATGGAACGGTGGCTGGGGGATCAGCAACGCCGGCTTCGTCGATGGTGGCGACGGGCTGCTCGTGATCGACGCGCTGATGGTGCCGAGCATGGCGCGCTCCTTCGTCGGCGCGATGCGCGAGGTGAGCGACGCGCCGTTCCGGCAGCTGGTGAACACCCACTCGCACGCCGACCACACGAACGGTAACCAGTTCATCGAGGGTGCGGAGATCGTCGCGCACGAGAACTGCCGCAGCGAGATGGAGCAGGCCGCCGCGGCGAAAGCGGCGCGAGCGCCCGGCGATCGCGGGCCTCGACCGGGCTGGATTCAGGAGAGCTGGTGGGAGGAGCTGGCGGAGGTCGACCCGCCGCTGCCGACGGCGACATTCGCCGATGACCTCACTCTCACCTGCGGCGGCACGGAGGTGCAGCTGATGCACTGGGGCCCTGCCCACACGACCGGCGACGTGATGCTCTACTTCCCGGAGTCGAAGCTGCTCTTCGCGGGCGACCTCGCGTTCTTCTTCGCGACGCCGCTGTGCCGGGGCAACATGGCGAACTGGGTGAACATCATCGATCGCATCGACTCCGACCTCGATGTCGAACGCGTGATCCCCGGCCACGGCCCGATCGGCGGACTGACCGAACTGGCCGACCAGCGCGAGTACATGGACTTCATGATCACGAAGACTCGCACCGCCTACGACGATGGTCTCGACGAGGCAGCAGCGGCGGCCGCGATCGACCTCGGACAGTGGGGCACGTGGCCAGAGGCCGAGCGTAAAGAAATGAACATTGCGCAGCTCTACGCGACGTTCGCCGCCGAGGGGTAATCGCAGCTAATCGATCGGCGGCCGCAGGTCGCGCACGTCGAGGCGGCGTTCGAGCGCCATGCCGAGGCGGATCAGCGTGCCCTCCTCGTAGAGCGGACCGACGAGGGTGACCGAGCGCGGTCTGCCGTTGGTCACGGCCGCGCGCAGCGTCAGCGTCGGGTGGCCGGTGTAGTTCGTGAGCGCTACCAGTGGGCTCCAGCGGCCCGGGGTGATGATCGCGTCGAACCCATCAAAGGCGGCGTCGAGGTCGCGCATCAGACGCGTGCGGAGGCGGGTCGCCTGCACGTACTCGACGGCCGGCACCATACGCGCGGTGCGCAGCATGTTCGGCCACGCATCGGGCGACTGTCGCACCATCAGATCGTCGCGGTCGGAGCGCGTGAGGTCGTCGAACGCGGCGGCGACTTCGACAAAGAGGATTGGGCTAAGCAGCGCCCGGCCGGGAAGCTTCGGCAATCGCAGCGGCTCGACCTGTGCGCCGACCGCTCGCAGCTCGTCTAGCGCCTGCCGGTCGCTCGCGGCCGACCCGCGCCCACGAAAGTCGCGCGCGATGTGGCCGACGCGCAGCCCTCGCACTCGTTCACTGGCGTCGAAGTTGAAGGGCAAATCGGTGGCGCTCAGGTCTTCTCCGTCGGCGCCTCGGATCGCGTCGAGCACGAGCGCAGTGTCTTCGACGCCACGTGTCATCGGCCCGATCTTGTCCATCGTCCAGGAGAGCGCCATCGCACCCGACCTCGGCACTCGTCCGAAGGTCGGGCGCAGCCCTGCAGCGCCGTTGCGCATCGAGGGCGAGACGATCGAGCCCAGTGTCTCCGTGCCGATCGCGAAGCCGACGAGGCCCGCCGCGACCGCCGCGCCGGAGCCCGCGCTTGATCCGCTCGCCCCCTGTCGTCGATCCCACGGGCTGCGCGTCTTCGCCTCGAACCAGACATCGCCGCTGGCGAGCGCGCCGAGCGAGAGCTTGGCGATCAACACCGCTCCCGCCTCGGCCAGCCGCTCGACCACCGTTGCGTCGCGCTTCGCGACGCGATCCTTGTAGGGCATCGCGCCCCATGTCGTGCGCACACCGCGAGTGTCCAACAGATCTTTCGCGCCCCACGGGATGCCATGCAGCGGGCCTCGGTAGTGGCCCTCCGCGATCTCCGCGTCGGCGCGACGGGCGGCGGCGAGCGCCTGCCGCTCTATCAACGTGATCACGCAGTGCAGCTTCGCATCGTGGCGCTTGAGACGGTCGAGGTAGATGCGGGTCAGCCGCTCACTGCTCAGTTTCCCCGATTCGATCCACCTCGACAGCGTCGAAACCGGCGCAAATGCGATGTCAATGTCCGCCGAGGGCAGTCGAGGCACGCGCTTGCTGCGCACGAGCGGGCGCTGCTCCATCTCGAACGCCATGCCCGGCAGTCGAGGGTCGAAGCCGCCTGCTGGCGCCTCGCCGTTGTCGAGGTTGGCGTCGCGAGCTTCGCGGATGCCGGCGCGGTAACTACCGTAGCTGGCGGCGGCCTGCCGTCGTTCGGCCGGGGTGAAGCGGAGGACGGCAAGCTTCTCCGCCTCGGCCAGTGTGCGTGCGGTCACTCGTCTGCTCGGGCTCATCGGCGGTTCCTCTCGCAGATCGGGCGCGTTCATTCGCGTGCGCGGGACTCTACACGTACCGACCTACCGCTGTGCGGGCTGGCTGTGCCATGCTTCGCGGCATTCCGAGGGGATTCCAATGCCACACGCAGACAACCTTCCGTTCGAATCGCGGCGCGGGCCGGTGCTGGCCACCGGCGGCATGGTCGCCACCGCGCAGCCGCTGGCGGCGACTGCCGGAGTCGAGATCATGCGCGCGGGCGGGAATGCCGCCGACGCCGCCGTCGCGACCGCCGCCGCCCTCGCCGTTGTGGAGCCGACCTCGACCGGGCTCGGGGGCGACTGTTTCGCGCTCTTCTACGACGCTCCCTCGCAAGAGGTACACGCGGTCAACGGGAGCGGGCGGGCGCCGGCGGCGCTGACGATCGAGGCGCTCGCGGAGCGCGGCATCAGCAGCATGTTCGGCGCGAGCCCAGAGAGCCGTCCGCACGTCGTCACGGTGCCGGGCACGGCGGCAGGATGGCACGACACGCTGGAGCGACACGGGCGGATGGGCCTCGCGGAGGTGCTGCAGCCGGCGATTCGGCTCGCCGAGGACGGCTTCCCGGTGACGCCGCTGATCGGCGTCTACTGGGATGAGCAGATGCCGCTGCTGGAGGCCGGCCCGAACGGCGAGGAGCTGATGATCGACGGCCACGCGCCGAGGCCGGGCGAGATCTTCCGCAACCCGGGGATGGCGTCGGTGCTCCGCACGATCGCCGAAGGTGGCCCGGCAGCCTTCTACGGTGGCGAGGCAGGACGCGCGATCGTCGAGGTGCTGACGAGCCTCGGCGGCCTGATGACGGTCGAGGATCTGGAGAACCACCACAGCACCTTCGAGCCGCCGATCAGCACCACCTATCGTGACATGAACGTCTACGAGTGCGCGCCGAACGGGCAGGGTCTGACCGTGTTGATGGCGCTCAACATTCTCGAAGGCTTCGATATCGCTGCGATGGACCGTGAGTCGCCGCAGTACTGGCACACCCTGATCGAGGCGATGCGGCTGGCCTTTGCCGACTCGCGCTACTTCGTCGCCGACCCGTCGAAGACGGACGTGCCGGTGCAGGCGTTGCTCTCGGCGGAGTACGCCGATCGCCGTCGCGCGTTGATCGACCCCTCGACGGCACGACCGGCGCAGGTGCACGGCGACGTCGCGCGCGTGGCACAGCCGGTGGGCGGCTCGGACACCGTCTACCTCACGGCCGTTGATGGCGATGGCAACGCATGCAGCTTCATCAACAGCAACTTCGCGGGCTTCGGCACGGGCATCGTGCCTCGTGGGTTCGGGTTCTCGATGCAAAACCGCGGGGCGGGTTTCTCGCTCGACCCGGATCACCCGAACGCGCTGGCGGGCGGCAAGCGGCCGTACCACACGATCATCCCCGCGATGACGACGTACGAGGACGGTGCGCTGCACGCGAGCTTTGGGGTGAAAGGCGGCTTCATGCAGCCGCCGGGGCACGTGCACATGCTGGTGAACATGCTCGACCACGGCATGAACCCGCAGGCGGCGCTCGACGCCCCTCGGCTCTCGCTGCGGCCGGGTACGGCGGACGGTGCGGTGCACCTGGAGCCGGAGATCGCGGTCGAGACCATGAGCGCGCTCGCGCGGATGGGGCACGATGTCGTGCCATCGACCGACCGCTTCTCCTTCGGCACCGGCCACGCGATCGTGCGTGACCGCGAGAGCGGGGTGCTGTGGGGCGGTGCGGATCCACGGGCAGACGGGACGGCGGTCGGCTACTAGCCGCCCGTATCGCAGCGAACACGGAGGAGCGGACGATGCCGGCAGCGATGAGCAAGGACGAGTCCCACGAGTTCCTGGACGACCGTCCGGGGTGGATGCAGTTCACCTCGATCGGTCCGGATGGCTACCCGCACACCGTGCCGATCGGCTTCTTCCGCATGGGCGACGACCTCTACACTGGCGGTCGCGCCTCGACGCAGCGCGCGAAGAACATCGCTCGAGATCCGCGGGTGAGCGCGCTCTTCGAGACCGGCGGCTCGATGGACGACATCAAGGGGCTGCTCGTGCAGGGGGACGCGGAGATGGTGACCGACGCCGCCGCCGTGCTGATCCTGATGCGCGAAGCGTGGAAGCAGCGAGGGGCGGAAGGCGATGCGCCCGCCGAGGCACCGCCGGGGACCGCCTACATCCGCATCGTCCCGAGGCGCTACATCTCCTGGGACTACTCGAAGCCGTAGACGGCGGGCGCTAGGTCGCCGGGTCCTCGTTGGATTCGAGAGGCTCCTCGGCCTCGTCGGGCCGCGCATCTTGGTCGGCAGTCACTGAGGCGGCGTCGGACATCGAGGCCGTGGACTTCCACAGCCCGCCGAGTCCGCCGATCCCCCCGCCGTCGCCTCCGAAGAACTTCCAGCCGATCGCGGCGGCGGTGAGGATGAACGAGGCGATCAGCACCTGCAACGCCCGCGACAAGAAGCCGTCCGCGATCGAGTCGGTGATCGCTTCCACCTTTTCGATAAAGCTCACATTCGCGGCCTCGATGCTGTTGGGCCAGTCATTTGTGGCTTCGACCAGCGCGTCGTGCAGCTGTTCCTCGCCGAATGCGGCGTAGACCGGGCCGGTGCTGGCGAACCAGATCGCGCTCACGATCAGCAGCGAGCCCGTAGCCCAGAGCAGCCGCCCCGCCCAGCCGCGGCCGCCCATGAAGCCGATCGAGATGGCGAGCAGGATCACTGCGGCCAGCGAACCCCAGCGAGCGATCGTGCCGACCCGGCGGATATTCGTGCGCACGTTGTCGATGTCCTCGCGGCTGACCTCACCGTCTTCCGTCATGTCCGCGATGAAGTCCTCGCTCGTCCAGGTGAAGTCCCCGCGCAGGAAGTCGAGCTGGTCATCGAACGACGACGCATCGAGGCCACCCGCCCCGCGGCCGTCAGGGCCGCCCGACGGGTCGTCGTCGCCGATGCCCGCCACAGCCTCGTTGAGGTCGGCGCTGGAGTAGCTGAAGCCCACGGCTGCCAGCTCCTCAGCGTCCGTGCCGAGCAGGTTCGAGAGCACCTCGGCGAGTTCCGGTTGCTCGTCGAAAAGCACCTGCGCGTCGAAGGCGGTCGCTTCGCCGGTGAGGAAGGGGCGGATGTCGTCGATCACGGTGAAGAGGTTGTCCGAGAGCCACTCGGAGGCGGCCTCCTTGTCGATGCCGAGAGCCTCAGCGGTCGCTCTCGCCTCGGCCTCACTGGTGCCTGCGGCCTCGGCCTGCTCGATCAGCTGCTGCTCGAAGGTCGCGATCGCGCCGGTGACGAGCATTTGCGCGATGTTCAGGTCGTCGAACGCGCGCTGAACCGGCGAGGGATTGCCGGAGAGTGCGTACTCCACCTTGTCGCCGAGCGAGAGGCGGAGCTCGAAGGAGTCGGTGTCACCGGCGAAGTAGGGGATCAGCTGGTCGATCGCGTGCTCGACACGGTCCTGCAGGAACTCGGGTGGGAAGACATCGCGCAGCAACCGCTCGAGGATGTCCTCGACCTCCTGCTGTGGCGGAAGCTCAATGGCGCCGAGGTTGTCCGGCAGCCAGTAGCTCTGCTCCTTGTACATCTCATCGACGGCCAGCGGGAACAGCACGTCGTACGTGAACTCGTAGGCGTCGACGGCGACCAGTTCGTCTTTGAGGAACTGCGGGTCGAGCGCCGCGGTCGCGATGCGGTCGACGACGAGGTAGCCGCCGAAGCTGAGCAGCAGGAAGAGTCCCATGAAGACTGCGAAAACGCGGCGCGCGACGATCATTAGCGGTTCCTTCGGCATGCCGTCGTCTGCGATCGTTCCATCATGCACGAATGGCCGCTCCCGTAAACAGGGACTGCACGTAGTCGCGATCACCGAGTCCAGCAGCCGCGGGTGACACTCAGATCGAAGCAGGTCACTTCGGTGTTTCTGTTTCTGGCGGAGGGGTTGTGATCGCGTCCTCCCTCACTCCCTCCGCCCCTTACACCGGTCGAATGAGGTACCCGTTGGCTCCCGCCCCGGTCCCCCCGGACCAGCCCCCCACACTCTCGCTCTTCATCGAAGAGGGCTGCACCTCGTGCGGGCAGGCGATCGAGGTCGCCGAGCGAGCGCGCGAGCAGTATCCCGAACTCGATGTGAAGGTCGTGGACATCGGCGTATCCTCAGAGGAGCAGCCGCAGGGCGTGTTCGCCGTTCCGACGTTTGTGCTGGACGGTGAGGTCGTCTCGCTCGGCACGCCGAGCTGGGAGCGACCGACGCCACTGCTCGCCGCCGCCCTGAACAGACGTACCGTATGACTTCTCAGATCGTGCCGGGACTCAGCAGTGGAGATCGCACGAAGGTTGTGTATCTCTCCGAGACCGACCTCTTTCAAGACATGGACGCACGCGACCTCGAACAGCTCGAACGCGGCACTGCCATGACGACCTGCCAGCGCGGCACCGTCTTCTACACGCCGGGCGAGACCGGTGAGGTGCTGTTCATCCTCAAGCAGGGTCGCGTCAACCTCTACCGCATGACCGCGGAGGGCAAGAAGCTCGTCACCGCCACGGTCGAGCCGGGCACGGTGTTCGGCGAGATGTCGATGATCGGGCAGGACATGGTCGACTCCTTCCCGGAGGCGGCCGCGGACTGCACGCTCTACGTGATGTCACGTACCGACGTGGAGCGTGCAGTCCGCGAGCAACCGTCCGTCTCGCTGCGCCTGCTCGAGCTGCTCGCGACGCGCCTCGACGCTGTTGAGGAGCGGTTGGCCGACGTGGCCTACAAGTCCGTGCCGGCGCGTATCGCCACCACCCTGCTGCGGTTCGCCGGCGACGACGGAGACCCTGTCAAGCTCTCGCACCAGGACATCGCGGACATGGTCGGCACGTACCGCGAGACTGCCACACGCATCCTCAACGAGCTGCGCGCGGACGGAATGAGCGAACTGAAACGCATGCGCATCGACCTCCTCGATGTCGATCAGCTCGAGGATGTCGCCGCCGACGCGGTCTAGCGATCGCAGCGCGGATTCGTACCGCATCACACTCTCTTCATGATTGGACGGCCGTCATTCGCTACGGTGGATGCATGCCCCATCGCGCATTCCGCACAACGCTGTTGATGGTCGGGGCTCTCGTGCTTGCCGCATGCAGTGGCGGGGACGCCGATACGGAGGCGCCTGCCGTCTCCGCAGCCGCCCCGGCCGCCTCCGTGACCGCGCCGGCTGCATCGAGTGAGTTGGCAGCGCCCGTCTACGACTTCGCGACCGGCCCGACGGTGCTCGTGAGTAACGACTTCGTGCCCTCGAAGGAGCGTGTCGATTCGACGGGCGCCTACTTGCCGACGAACGGCAACCCGACGCTGGTGTTCGTCGATGCCATCTGGTGACCGTTCTGCGCGCTGACGCGGCCCATCGTGCATGGGCTCCGAGCGGAATATCAGGACAGGGTCAACTTCGTGATCCTCGACTACGACATCGATGCGGATCTCGACCTCGCGCGTGAGCTGGAGATCCCCTCGCACCCGGCGTTCACGATCGTGCCGCCGAACGGTGCTCCCGGCGAGCACATCGTGCATATCTTCGGGCCACAGAACGAGAAGAACCTGCGCAAGCTGCTCGATGAGGCGCTCGCGCAGTTCGTGAGCGCGCCCTAACCCCAGCAACGCGTTACGCGGGAACTGCTCCAGCGATACAGGGCCCCGCGGGCCCTAGTCCCATTGCTTGCCGATGCCGCCGCGCGGGCCGTACTTGCCGAAGAAGGCGGCCGGCCAGTTGCGGCCGGTCACCATCGCCTTGTCGATGTCTTCCTCGTTGGCGATACCGTCGTCGATCAGCTGCTGCGCTTCGCGGCGCGCGGCGGCGAAGACGCGGTTGAGGATGAAGCCGTAGGTCTCGGGCATGTCCTTGACCATGCTCACGGCCTTGCCGGCGCGCTCTGCGACCCCCTTCACCGCCTCGATCGTGTCCTCGGAGGTCTCCGGCGTGTAGATCACCTCGCACATCTTCATCGCCGGGACGGGGCTGGCGAAGTGCATGCCCGCGAACAGCGTCTTGCGCTGGTCGGAGACATCCCGCGCGACCTCGCCGATCACGAAGCCGGAGGTGTTGGTCGTGAAGATCGCTTCCGGCTTCACGATGCCGTCTAGCTCCGCGAACACTTCCTGCTTCAGCTCCAGCTTCTCGGGTACCGCTTCGATCACGAAGTCGACATCCGCGAAGTCCGCGACCTCTGTTGTGAAGTTGATGCGCGTCATCGCGTCGACGGCCACATCGAATTCGAGTTTGCCGATCTCGACGGCGCGTTTGATGCCCCAGCGGCTCTCGAAGCAAGCGTCGCGCGTCGCGTCGACCAGCTCATCGCTGATGTCGCGCACGATGACGTCGTACCCGCCGACGGCCAGTATCTGGGCGATCCCGCTGCCCATGACGCCACCGCCGAGCATGCCGATTGTCTGCACCTGATTGAGCTTCATTGCGCTCCTCCTTCGGTCTCTGTTCGTTCTCTGGGCCTGCGGCTAGTCGCAGATCCCGCGCACCGAGGCGTGCAGGATCTGCGTGCCGAGTCGCAGGTTGTCGATCGTCATTCGTTCGTCGTTGCCGTGCGCCCGACCAGCGTCCTCCGGGGCGGTGAGGATCGGCACGAAGCCGTAAGCGTGCACCCCACGACGGCGGAAGACCCGCGAGTCGGTGAAGCCGGTCGAGACGCTTGGCACGATCACCGAATCCTCGATCGCGTCCTTCGCCGCGCGGGTCATCACCGCGTACAGCTCAGTGTCCGTGCGCGAGGGCGGTGTCGAGGACCGGAAGACCTCGTCGATCTCGATTGCGGGGTCGTCGATCACCTCGCGCAGCTCTTTGAGAAACTTGTCCGGGTCGTAGCCCGGGATCAGCCGGCAGTCGAGCGTGGCCTCCGCCTGCGCGGGGATCACGTTGTGCTTCACGCCGGCGGTCAGTGTGGTCAGCGAGATCGAGTTCATCTGCACGGAGCGGACGCGCGGGTTCTCGTCGGCGAGCTCCGCCAGTTTTTCGTCCGTTGGTTCCCAGTCGATCACGCCGGACTGCTGCAGGCTGCTGAAGTACTCCCGCACCTCCGGCGCCGGCTTCAGAGGGCGATCCCACTCGTTGATGCGCGCGAGCGCCCGCACGAGGCGGTCGGAGGCGTTGTCATCGTGCGGCACGGAACCGTGGCCGGGGCGGCCGGTGGCGTGCAGCCTGAGCCAGAACGGTCCCTTCTCGGAGACGCCGATGTTGAAGACCGGGCGCTCCACGCCGAAGACTTCCGTCGAGCCCGCGCCACCCTCGTTGATCACGTACTCGCAATCGAGCAACTCCGGGTGCTCGCGGTCGAAGAACTCGACGCCGTAGTCGCTGCCCGCCTCCTCGTCGGCGACCGCCATGAAGACGAGGTCACGTGTGAGCGGCAGGTTGTGGCGCTTGTGGAGCAGGAAAGTCATCAACTCCATCACCCCCATGCCTTTCATGTCCTGCGTGCCGCGGCCCAGGATGTAGCCATCGCGGATCTCACCGCCCATCGGATCGAAGGTCCAGTGGTCGCGTTCGAAGGGCACGACGTCGGTGTGGTTGAGCAGGATCAGCGCTTTGCCGCGGGTGCCGTCGCCCTTCAGCGTCGCGACCAGCGACTTGCGGTTCTCGCCGGGGTCGTACAGCTCGTAGGGGATGCCTTCGCGATCGAGGATCGCGCCGAGGAAGTCGCAGGCCCACGTCTCGTTGCCCGGCGGATTAATCGTGTCGACGCGGATGTAGTCCGAGAGGATCTCGACGGCTTCATCGGTGATCGCGTCCCAGTCGATCGAGGGTTCTGCGCTCATGGTCGTTGGCCGCTCTAGCTGCCGGCTGCGTACTGCTCAGCAAAGCTGGTGATCGCGTCGATGTGTTGCTGTGGCGTCGAGAATCCGGCGCCGACCGTGAAGAGCGCGGCGTGCGTCGCCCCGGCCTTCTCCAGCTTCGTCGCGGCCTCGACCTGATCGGCCGTGTCGCCACCGACCGTGATCGAGCCCTGCGTACCGATCGCGTCCGGGTCGCGTCCCGCCTCGATCGCCGCCGCGCGGATACGTCCAATGCCGGAGATCACCTGGTCGGTATCGATGCGCAGCGGGAACCAGCCGTCGCCGAACCTCCCAACGCGGTCGATCACGCGCTCATGGCTGCCGCCCATCCAGATCGGGATGTCGCCGCTCGACGGGCGCGGGCTGATGCCGGCCTTGGTTACGTGGTGCCAGCGACCCTCGAAAGAGACAACAGCATCGCGCCAGAGCGCGCGCATCAGGGCAATCTGCTCCTCCATGCGGCGACCGCGGTTGTGGAAGTCCTCGCCCAGCGCTTCGTACTCGACGGCGTTCCAGCCGGTGCCGATGCCGAGGATGAAGCGACCCCTGCTGAGGATGTCGAGCTCGGCCACCTGCTTGGCGACCAGCACGGTCTGCCGCTGGGGCAGGATCAGCACGCCGGTCATCAGCTCGATGCGCTCCGTCACGCTGGCGAGGTAGCCGAAGGTCGGGAAAGGGTCGGGCCACTCGTTCTCGTGCGTGTAGGGGCCCTGCCAGCCGCCGGGGCGGTCGGGGTCGGCGCCGAGCACGTGCTCGCCCATCGAGAGCCGCTCGTATCCGCTCGCCTCCGCCGCCTGCGCGTAGTCGCGTAGCACGGCGGGGTCGGAGCCGAGGTCAGATGAGGCGTAGAAGGCGACGAGTTTCACTGGCCTGCCTCCACGAACGCTCGCATCGCGGCGATATGTTGCTGCGGAGTGAAGCCCGCGCCCATCGTGTTCACCGAGACGTGGGTCGCCCCTGCCTGCTCGAAGGCGTGGGCGCGCTCGATCGTCTCGCCCGCGCCGGCCGGGTCGCTGATGTTGACACGGGCCTCGATGCCGATCTCCTCAGGCTTTCGGCCGGCGGCCGTCGCTGCCGCATGCACCTGCTCAACGGCGGCGGCCAGTTCCTCGGGCTCGCGCACCTGCGGGAACCAGCCATCGGCGATGCGGCCGGTGCGTTCGATCACCTGCTCCGCCATGCCGCCCATCCAGATCGGGATATTGCCGCCGGGCGGCAGCGGGTTGATACCGGCCTTGGTGACGTGGTGCCAGCGCCCCTCGAAGGAGATCACGGGCTGCGCCCAGAGCGCCCGCAACAGAGCGATCTGCTCCTCGATGCGACGCCCGCGATTCGTGAAGTCCTCGTTCAGGCCCTCGAACTCCACCGCGTTCCAGCCGACGCCGACGCCGAGCCGCAGGCGGCCGCCCGAGAGCACGTCGATCTGCGAGGTCTGCTTGGCGACCAGTGCGGTCTGACGCTGCGGCAGGATGATCACGCCGGTGACGAGCTCGATCGTCTCGGTCACGCCCGCGAAGTAGCCAAAGAGGGTGAATGGCTCGTGAAACGGCGTCTCATGGTCGTACGGGCCCGTGAAACCGCCCGGGCGGTCGCGTTCCGCGCCCAGCACATGGTCGAAGACCAGCAGGTGCTGCGCTCCCGCGCCCTCGGCAGTCTGCGCGTATTCGCGCAGCACGGCCGGATCGTTCCCGATTTCCGTCTGGGGGAAGACCACGCCTAGTTGCATGAAAGGGCTCCGGTTCGGCTTACCGTTTGTGGGGCCGCAGCATCTTTGGCTCTCAGCGATCGCGTGTCAATCTCCGCTGCCCCGCCCGAGTGGTGCTAGCCTCCGCCCGTGTCTGCTTCTTCTCGGTGGTGGGACGAATGAATTCGCGTAGCTGGCTCGTGCTCGCGGCCGGCATCGTCGCGATCTCGTGGGCGGCACCGCTGATCCGACTCACCGAGGCGCCAGCCATCGTGATCGCCTCGCTGCGCCTGACGATTGCCGCGCCGCCTGTGCTCGCGGTCGCGCTCGTGCGCCGTCGAGGCGAGTTGCGGGCCGTCACCCGCGCCGACGTGCTGCTGCTAATGTTCGCCGGGGTCGCGCTCGCCGGGCACTTTGCGTTCTGGGTCGCCTCCGTGCAGCGCACCTCGATCGTGACGAGCGTCGTGCTGGTGACGATGCAGCCTCCGTTCGTCTCGCTGGGCGGGTGGATCTTCCTACGCGAGCCGCCATCGAGGGGTGCGCTGGTCGCGATCGCGGTCGCGACAGCCGGGGCACTGCTGCTCGCGAGCGGCGACCTGGGCGATCGTGGCTCGCTCAGCGGCGATCTCTTCGCGGTGATCGGCGCGGCCCTCGCCAGTGCGTACATCGTCGCCGGGAGGCGCGTGCGCGGCGGGCTTTCGAACCTCTCGTACATGGCCGTGGTGAACACCGTCGCGGCCGCGGTGCTGCTGCTGATGTTGCTGGCGAGTGGCAGTGATGTGAGCGGCTACTCGCGCGAGGTATATCTGCTGATCGTGCTGCTGACGATCGGCCCGCAACTGATCGGGCACAGCTCGCTCAACTGGGCGCTCGGCTTCGTGCCCGCCGTGGTGGTTGCGATCGCGATCCTCGGCGAACCGGTCGGCGCGACGCTGATCGCTGCGACGTTGCTCGACGAGGTGCCTACACTGCTCGAATGGATCGGGAGCGCGGTCGTGCTGCTCGGCGTCTACATCGGGCTCAGTAGCCCGACGGAGCCGCAGCAGGGCAGGGCGCCGATCGAGTTGTAAGCCGTCCCGACCACGACGGATTCAGCCATTCAGAGCAGTGAGACCGACCAGTTAGGGGGCAAGCATGCCCGGCCCGCTCAGTGACCTTCGCATTCTCGACCTTACCTGGGTGCTCTCCGGCCCGTTCTGCACGATGACGCTCAGCGACCTGGGCGCGGACGTGATCAAGTGCGAGCGGCCGCCATACGGTGACGTCGCCCGCGCGACCGGGCCGGTGATCGATGGCGAATCCGGCTACTTCTTCAGCGTCAATCGCGGCAAGCGCAGCATCTCGGTCGATCTGAAGTCGGAGCAGGGCAAGGCGCTCTTCCTGCAGCTCGTCGGTGAGGTCGATGTGCTGGTCGAGAACTTCACGCCGGGCGCGATGGATCGCCTCGGCTTGGGCTACGAGCTGCTGGCGGAGCAGAACCCGCGGCTGATCTACTGCGCGGTCTCCGGTTTCGGCCGCACGGGACCACTGAAGGATAGCCCAGCGCTCGATGTGATCGTGCAGGGCATGGGCGGAATCATGTCGATCACCGGCGACCCGGGCGGCGGACCGATACGTGTCGGCACCTCGATCGGTGACATCGCAGCCGGGCTCTTCGCGGCTGTTGGCATCCTCTCGGCGGTGCATGAGCGCGAGAGTTCTGGGCTTGGCCAGTTCATTGACATCTCGATGCTCGACTGCCAGATCGCGATCCAGGAGAACGCGTTCATGCGCTATCACGTGACGGGCGAGACGCCACAGCGACTCGGCACCCGCCACCCGACCGCCGTGCCCTTCCAGGCGTTCGAGACCGCGGACGGTCACATGGTGCTCGCGCTGGCGTGGGAGGTGCCCAACCAGTGGGCGCTGCTCTGCGCCGAGCTGGGGATCATCGAGGTCGCTGACGACCCTAGGTTCGCCACCGGGCAGGCGCGCGGCGAAAATCACGCCGAACTGGAGCCACTGCTCGCCGCGGCGTTCCTCCATGACACGACCGAGTCGTGGGTCGCGCGCATTCAACCGTTTGGCATCCCCTGTGGCCCGCTCAACACCGTCCCGCAGGCGGCGGCGCTGCCGCAGATCGAGGCCCGCGAGATGCTGGTGCCCGTTGAGCACCACACGCTGGGCACCGTTCCGTTGCCGAACACGCCGGTGAAACTCTCGCGCACCCCGGGTGGCATCGGCGCCAGCTCGCCGGACATGGGCCAGCACACGCGCGAGGTGCTGAAGGAGTTGCTCGGCTTCGACGATGCGGGGATCGACGCGCTGCTGACGGCCGAGGTGGTACGCGACGAGCGAGCGCCAGTCGAACTCGGATAGCCGCTGCTCGGGGGCTCCCCGGCTGCGCGCGTATTGCGCCCGACGTACCATCGAAGTGCCGTGAAGCGATTGCTGCGCCTCATCGCCCCGCTGGCCGTACTGCTGCTGGCATCCGCGCTTGCGCGCGAGCAGGTGACCGCGCAGACGCCGCCGGTGCCTGCGCCGGTAGTCGTCCCGCTGTCGTTCTTCGAGATCGCGAGGCTGGAGCACGACCCTTCGGGGCGGCTTGTCGCCTCGCTGACGCCTCTGCCGGGGACGAAACTGGAGCTGAGCCGCCTGACTGCGCTCGTGGATGGGCAGCGCCGGCTCGTCGCGGAGGTTGTCCAGCGCGAACCGCAGCCGATCTCGGTCGTGACCGCCCTCGATGTCAGTGGCAGCATGCAGGGCGCGCCGCTCGCATCGGCGAAACAGGCGGCGCTCGACCTGATCGACCGCCTCAACCCCGGCGACCGTGTGGCGGTTGTCTCTTTTGCCGACGAGCCGCAGGTACTGTCTGAGTTCACGACCAGCCGCCGTGCGACGAGCACGACGATTCAGTCGGTCGTCGCGGCCGGCTCGCCCGCGATCATGTGGTAGAGCGTGACGCCCGAGGAGTAGATGTCGCCTCGGTGGCCGCCCACCCCGCCGGCGGCTTCCGGCGGCGCGTAGGTCAGCGTGCCGACGAACGCGCCGGTGGCAGTCAGGGCGGCGGCACCGGCCTGACGGGCGATACCGAAGTCCATCACCCGGACCATGTCACCCTCGGTGCCCATCACGTTGCTCGGGTTGATGTCGCGGTGCACGATCCCTCGCGCCTCCGCCTCTTCGAGGGCGCGGGCGATCTGCGACGCGATGCGCAGCGCGCGCGCCGGCTCCAGCGGGTCGGTGCGCAGCATGTCGCCGAGCTCTTGCCTATCGATCAGCTTCATCACCAGGTAGAAGCGGCTGTCCTCCACGCCGAAGTCGAGCAGCTGGCAGGTGTAGGGCGAACGTAGCAGCGCGCCGACATGCGCTTCGCGTAGGAAGCGCTCGCGGAAGTCGTCGTCGGTCTCGAGGTGTGCGTGGACGAGCTTGACCGCGGCCTTGCTGCTATCACGGCGGTCGGTCGCGGCGTAGACCGTGGCCATGCCGCCGGAGCTCAGGGGGTCGCCGAGTTCGTAGTTCGCGATGATCTGTGGATCGGCGCCGGGCCGGGACGGTTAGTCTACCATCGCCCACGATCTCAGACTCGCCGTCGGCCACTGATTGCATCCGCAGGCCGTTGCCGTTCAGACAGGGCCACGCAGGCACTGCTGTACGATGACCGTCGCGGTCGCCGCCGGAGGGCGTTGCGACCACCACCGGGCCGCCGACGAGGCGAAGGAGACGCGAGATGGTGACGATCCACTCGCTTTCCGACACGGGCCTCAGACGCTCGAACAACGAAGATGTGGCTCTGTCCGCTGAACTGGCAGACGGCTACTACCTCGTGGCTGTCGCCGACGGCGTGGGCGGCACGCGAGGCGGAGAGGTCGCCTCCGCCAAGGCGATGGTCCCGCTCCACGACTCGCTGCGCGAAGAGAAGATCGACGACCCCGGTGCGGCGCTGGAGGCTGCCTTCCAGGCTGCGAACACCGCCGTCCGCGCGGCCTCTGCCGCACGCATCGAGATCGCTTCTGCAAGCACCACGCTGGTCGCTGCGCTCGTACGGGAGGGCACGGCGTGGCTGGCGAATGTCGGCGATAGCCGTGCGTACTTGATCCACGACGGCGAAGCGAAGCAATTGACCCATGACCACTCATGGGTAGGCGAGCAGATTCGCGCCGGCACCGTGAAGCCGGATGACCCGCTCGTGAAGAACTTCAGCAACATCGTCACCCGCGTGGTCGGGCAGCGTGATGAGCTGGAGGTCGACCTCTACGGCCCGATTGAGCTCCCGGACGGCAGCGCCCTGCTCACCTGCTCCGACGGGCTGCACGGACCGGTCTCCGACGAGGGCATCGCGGAGGGGTTCAACGAACCTGTGGACGCGATTTCGGCCCACCTCGTGGAATTGGCGATCGAGGCTGGTGGCCCGGATAATGTCTCCGTAGCAATCCTCGACACTCGCTAGTCGGGGCGGAGAACAGGGCCTCGATCGCGGACTCGATGTACCTCGTGTGGGTCGACAGCGAGGGCGTGGCGGAAGAACGCCAGCTCCTCCCCGGCTCGACCCTGATGGGCCGCTCGTCGTCCTGCGACCTCCTGCTGGTCGACTCCGGTGTCTCACGCGAGCACGGCCGCATCGACATCGATGGCAACGGTGTCACGATTCACGATCCGAAGAGTCGCAACGGCACCTGGGTGAACGGCGAACAGATCAGTGGGGCACGGCTAGAAGCCGGCGACGAAATTGGAATCGGTCGCCTCACGCTCGTACTCATGGAGTTCTAGCCAAATTCGATTCTCCCGTTGGGCGGCTCAGCCGGGGTCGGGTGCGGCTTGCGACATTGTGACAAATCGCGCAATATGTCTGATTCCAGCTCGGTTATGCTGATCGCTCACTCTTTTGACGTGCGGCCACGCCGGCGACCGCGACGAGATAGGTTCGGAGCAGCTCCCATTGCGTAGCGATCTATTCGCAACTGCACCGCTGTACGACCGCTCGCAGGATCACGATGCCTGCGGCACCGGCTTCATCGCGCAGATCGACGGCATCCGCACCCACCGCACGGTGGCGTTGGCCGTCGAGGCGGTGATCAACCTTACCCACCGCGGTGCGGTCTCCGCCGACGCGGCTTCCGGCGACGGAGCGGGCGTCACGATCCAGATTCCCTACGAGCTGTTGAGCGAGGAAGCGAGCAAGCTCGGCTGGAGCATCGAGCAACCGCAAGAACTCGCCGTCGCGATGGCGTTCCTGCCAGCGGACGAGTCTGCCCGGCCGCGCGCGCGGACGCTGCTTGAGGAAGCGTGCGCCGCCAGCGGCCTGGCCGTTGTCGGGTGGCGACCCGTGCCGCTCGACCCCTCGGTGCTTGGCGGACAAGCGCTGGAGACGTTGCCGGGTATCGAGCAGTTGCTGATCATGCCGGACGGGCTGCGAGGCGCCGACTACGACCGCGCGCTCTACCTCGCACGCCGTCGCGCGGAGCGGGCGTATCGCGACGAGGCGATCGACTGCTACATCGTCTCGATGTCCGCCCGCACCGTCGTCTACAAGGGGCTGATGGTCGCGCCGCAACTCGCGGAATTCTTTCCCGACCTGAGCGATAGCCGCACCATCTCCTCGGTGGCGCTCTTTCACCAACGCTTCGCGACGAACACGCTGCCGACGTGGGGGCTGGCGCAGCCGTTCCGCATGGTCGCTCACAACGGCGAGATCAACACGCTGGTGGGCAATCGCAACTGGATGTCGGCGCGCGAGCCGGAACTCACCTCCGCGGTCTGGGGCGACCAGCTCCAGGACCTGATCCCCGTGATCTGGCCGATTGGCTCCGACACCGCCTCCTTCGATGAGGCGCTCGATCTGCTCGTCGCCTCCGGACGGAATCTGCTGCACTCGATGATGATGCTGATCCCAGAGGCGTGGGAGAACATGCCGAACATGGACCCCGCGGTGCGGGCGTTCTACGAGTACCACGCTTGCCTCTCCGAGCCGTGGGACGGCCCTGCCGCCGTCGCATTCACGAATGGAACGATCGCCGCAGCCGTGATGGACCGCAACGGCTTGCGCCCCGCCCGCTATCAGGTGTCGAAGGACGGCATCGTCGTAATGGGCTCGGAAGTCGGGCTCGTCGATATCCCACTGAACGAGATCGTCGAGTCGGGGCGAGTCGGCCCCGGTGAGATGATTGCGGTCGACACGGCGCGGCGACAGCTGCTGCACAACGACGAGATCAAGCGGGAGATCGCTTCGCGTCGGCCGTACGGCGACTGGGTCCGCCGCAACCTCTACCACCTCGACTCCGCGCTCCACAGCTCGAACGGCTACATCCGCGAGCGTGTCGAAGGCGATGTCGAGCGGCTGCAGATTCTCCACGGCTACACGCACGAGGAGCTGGAGTACGTAATCAAGCCGATGGCGGCGGACGGCAAGGAAGCTGCCGGCTCGATGGGCGACGACACACCTCCGTCCGCGCTGCAGGACTCGCCGCGCCTGCTCTACACCTACTTCCGGCAGAAGTTCGCCCAGGTGACGAACCCCGCGATCGACTCGATTCGCGAAGAGGTCGTGATGTCGCTGGACACCTACATCGGCCGGCGACACTCGATCCTCGAAGGGACGCCGGAAGCCGCGCGACTCGTCCACCTGACCAGTCCGCTGATGATCGACGAAGAGCTGATCGCGTTGCGCGACACCCCGCTCGATGACGTCAAGGTGACGACGCTCTACGCGCGCTTCGCCGTTGCCGACGGGCCGGCGGGGCTGCGCTCCGCGCTCGATGATCTGTGCGCGGCGGCCGTACTGGCGGTCGACGAGGGGCATTCGGTGCTGGTGATCAGCGATCGCCTCACCGACGAGCAGTGGGCGCCGATCCCGATGCTGCTCGCGATCGCCACCGTGCACCACCACCTGATCCTGCGCGGCCGGCGCATGCGGGCCAGCCTGATCGCCGAGACCGGCGACGCGAGGGACGTGCACCACTTCGCCGCGCTGATCGGTTTCGGTGCCTCGGCGGTCAACCCGTACCTTGCATTCGAGACGCTGCGCGAGCTCTCCGCACAGGGCGGATTCGACGACACGGCACCCTACGACGTCCTCAGCACCTACGGGCAGGCAGTCGATGTCGGCATCCTCAAGGTGATGTCGAAGATGGGCATCTCCGCCGTCTCCTCCTACCACGGCTCGCAGATCTTCGAGGCGCTCGGCATCAGCGACGAGGTTGTCGACTTCTCGTTCCCCGGCACCACCTCGCGGATCGGCGGGGTGAGCTTCGAGCAACTGGCCGAGGATGTGCTGGCGCGCCATGCGCAGGCCTACGGCGAAGACAAGATGACCCACGGCGGCTGGTACAAGTACCGCCGCGATGGCGACTACCACGCCAACGCGCCGCAGGTCTGGCGTGCGATGCACCTCGTCGCGCAGGACGGCGGCGAGGAGGAGTACAGCAACTACGTGGAGCTGGTGGAGAGCCGCCCGCCGGCCGCGCTCCGCGACCTGCTGGAGTTCAACTCCGACCGCCAGCCAATCGATGTCGCAGCGGTCGAGCCGCTGGGCGACGTCACGAGTCGCTTCCAGACCGGCGCGATGTCGCTGGGCGCGCTCAGCCCGGAGGCGCATGAGGACATCGCACGGGCGATGAACATCCTCGGGGGCCGCTCGAACACCGGTGAGGGTGGTGAGGATCCGCGACGCTACTTGCCCGATGGCGACATGCGCGACGCGAACTCGGCCGTGAAGCAGGTCGCGTCCGGCCGCTTTGGCGTCACCCCGGCGTACCTCGCAGGCGCACAGGAGCTGGAGATCAAGATCTCGCAGGGTTCGAAGCCCGGTGAGGGTGGCCAGCTACCGGGGCACAAGGTTTCCGCCTACATCGCGAATCTGCGTCACGTGATGCCCGGCACAACGCTGATCTCGCCGCCGCCGCACCACGACATCTATTCGATCGAAGACATCGCGCAGCTGATCTACGACCTGAAGATCGCAAACGAAGACGCCCGCGTCTGCGTGAAGCTCGTCGCGGCGGAGGGCGTCGGCACGATCGCTGCCGGTGTCGCGAAAGCGTACGCCGACGTGATTCAGATCAGTGGCTCGGACGGCGGTACGGGCGCATCGCCGCTCTCCTCCATCAAGTACGCCGGTGCGCCGTGGGAACTCGGCATCGCGGAGACCCAGCAGGTGCTGGTCGCCAACGGCCTGCGCGGGCGCGTCACGTTGCGCACGGACGGCGGCCTGCATACCGGGCGCGATGTGATCGTCGCGGCGATGCTCGGCGCAGAGCAGTACGGCTTCGGCACGGCAGCGATGATCGCCGTCGGCTGCAAAATGGCGAGACAGTGCCACCTCAACACCTGCCCG
>DASCRM010000123.1:0-8760 GCA_034406555.1 Dehalococcoidia bacterium
CGATCGAGATCAGCGCCTGCTCCATGCGCTCCTTCGAGGTCACGAAGTGTTTCGCCGGGTAGATCGCAATGTGGTCGGCGTCGGTCAGCAGCTCGCCGGTAAGCGGGTCGATGGTGACGATGCGCTCCACCTCATCGCCGTAGAAGTCGATGCGAATCGCCAGGTCCTCGTAGGCCGGGAAGAGCGTCAGTGAGTCTCCTCGCACTCGGAACGTGCCCCTAATCAGCGTCATGTCGTTGCGGTCGTACTGCATGTCGATCAGCTGCCGGATCAGCGAGTTGCGGTTGATGTGGCGGCCCTTGAACAGGTTCACGACGAACGACTGGTACTCGCCCGGCTCGCCGAGGCCGTAGATGCACGAGACCGAGGCGACGATGATCACATCGCGGCGCTCGAACAGCCCTCGCGTGGCGGCGTGGCGCATCTTGTCGATCTCGTCGTTCACGTCCGCATCCTTCGCGATGTACGTGTCTGAGCGAGGGATGTACGCCTCCGGCTGGTAGTAGTCGTAGTAGGAGACGAAGTACTCGACGGAGTTGTGCGGGAAGAACTCGCGGAACTCGCTGACGAGCTGGGCGGCAAGCGTACGGTTGGGTGCCATCACCAGCGCCGGTCTGCCCCAGCGCTCGATGATGTTCGCCATCGTGAAGGTCTTACCGGTGCCGGTCGCGCCTCGCATCGTTTGCATGCGCAGCCCGGACTCCAGCCCTTCCGTCAGATCGTCGACAGCGCCCGGCTGGTCACCGGTCAGCGTGAAGTCGGAGACGATCTCGAACGGACGGCTCGGCGAGGTCTCGGCCTGCTCGGCATCGATGGTGGTCGTCAACAGTCGTTCCTTCGCTGCCCACCCATTCTAACCGTGGCGCAAAGTCTTCAGGCCGCGGCCCGCATCGGCGCGGCGACCACGCGATCCTTGCCCGCGCGCTTCGCGGCGTAGAGCGCCTCGTCCGCCTGCCCGATCAGCCCGCCCATGCTCATGTTCGCCTCCGGCAGCGTGGCGACACCGATCGAGATCGTCGCGGCCAGTTCCGTGCCCCCGTACGACATGTAGTGCTCGCGGATGCGACTCTGGAGCTTCTGCGTCACGGTCTCCGCGGCCACGTGATCGGTCTTCGGCAGCACCACCGCGAACTCATCGCCGCCCTGCCGAGCAACGATGTCGGAGGCTCGCACGCTGGCGCTCAGCGCCTGAGCGATTGAGGTGAGCACGAAGTCCCCGGTGAGGTGGCCGAGCGCATCGTTCATCTGCTTGAAGTCGTCGACATCGATCATCAGCAGCGAGAGTGGCTGTGAGTAGCGGCGCAAGCGGGTGCACTCGGCGCTGAACTGCTCGTCGAACCCTCGACGGTTGAGCACGCCGGTGAGGGCGTCGACCACCACGAGCTGCTCGAGCTGCTCGCTCGCGGCGCGCAGCGCCTCCGTGCCCGCGATCAGCTCCGCCTCGCGGAGTCGCGCGGAGTGCGCGTTCAGTCTGAGCTGCATCATCAGCCCGGCGGAGATCGCCAGCAGCGCAACGCCGATCAGCGTCGAGCTGAAGCCCGGCCCGCGCTGCATCAGCTCGCTGACGCCCGCGACGACGACGACCGCGGCGGCCAGCAGACCGCCCAGCACAACCGGTCAGCGCGCTCTCAACACCGATGCACCGTCTCCCGCGACGGTCAGAGGGCGTCGCGTTGTACGGCTTCAAGACTTGCATCGGTTGTCAGCGCCGGGCATCAGGGAATCCCTGTGGCGGGTCAGGTAGGTCGGGCTAGCTCGCCGGTGCCCGCTGTTCGAGCACGACGCGTAGCAGTTCCTCGATGCTCTCGATGGCGGGTTGCGCGATCAGGACCTCGTCGACGACGCGCTCGGCCTCCCTGCGCCCGTACTGGAGCTGGATCAGCGCGTCGACGGCGTCGCCACGCAGGTCTGGCGCATCGATGGCGGGTACGCCATCGACTTCGTTGCGCAGCAGCGCTTCCTGCGTCAGCTTGCCGTGCAGCCGGGCGACGATCGTCTGCGAGAGCCGCGCGCCGATGCCTGGGAGCTGCTGCAGCGCCTTCACATCCTCTGTCTCCACCCAGCGCGCGATCTCCGAGACCGGCCACGTGAGCGCCTTCACCGCCTTCGTCGGTCCAACGTCGGGCACCTCGATGAACTTGCGGAAAAAGTCCCGCTCAGCCAGCCGAGGGAAGCCGATAATCACCGGCTTCGGGTTGCGCTCGGCTACGTGGTAGTAGGTGAAGATGTGCAATTCGTCGCCGGGCTGGTTCTGAGTCACCCAGTCGGCGGCAAAGGAGGGCACGATCAGCTCGTAGGTGACGCCCGACACGTCGAGCCACAGCGTGTTGTTGTCCGCATCCCACTGCACAAACTGCCCGCGCAGCGCGGCGATCACGATCGGCCTCCCGCCTGCGTCTGGGCCTGCGCGGTCATCGCTTCGAGATGGGCGTCCGAGAGCCGCGTGAGCGCGACGGCGAGGGCGTCCGATACATCGAACGGCGATGGCTCCTCCTTGAGATTGAGTTGGGCCATCACCATCTGTTGCACCTGCTCCTTCGGCGCGCCGCCGTGCCCGGCGACCGCTTCCTTGACCGCGGTTGGCGCGTACTCATACACAGGCAGCCCGCGCGAGGCGGCGGCCACCATCACCGCTGCTCGCGCCTCGCCGATCGCCATCGCGGAGCGTACGTTCTCGGCGACGAAGTGCTGCTCGATCGCGACCTCATCCGGCCGATGCTCCTCGATCAGCTCGCCCACGCGCTCGGCGATCTGCGCGAGGCGGTTGGCGCGAGCTTCGCGAGCCTTCGTGCGGATCGTGCCCATCGCGAGCGCGCCGACATCGCGGCCGGTGGCGTTCGCCTCGACAATGCCGAAGCCCGTGATCGTGAGGCCGGGGTCGATCCCCAACACCATGCGGCGGTCAGTCATGATGGGCCGTCCTCGGCTCAGGAGGCTGCAACAGCCTCGAGTGCCTCCTCGGGGAAATCGGCGTTGCTAAAGACGCGTGCCACGTCATCGAGTTCGTCCAGGCGCTCCAGCAGGCGCAGCGCCTGGATCGCCTTCGACTCATCCAGCTCGATCACGTTCGACGGGAACTGCGCGAGTTCGGCGCCGGTGACTTCGATGTCGGCATCGGTCAGCGCCTCGCGAATCGCCTCAAGCTGCTCTCGTTCGGTGATCACCTCCACGATGTCGTCGTCGGCAGAGACATCGAGTGCTCCAGCTTCAATCGCCGTGAGCTGCACCTCATCGACATCGTGCGTCCGCACGTCGACGACGATCACACCGCGCATCTCAAACTGCCAGGCGACCGCGCCCGCGTCCGCCATGTTGCCGCCCCCGCGGGTGAAGGCGTTGCGTACCTCCGCGACGGTGCGGTTGCGGTTGTCGGTGACCGCCTCCACCAGCACGGCGGTGCCGCCGGGGCCGTAGCCCTCGTAGGTGATCTCGATCAGGGCCTCGCCGTCGCCGCCACCGGCACCGCGCTGGATCGCCCGTTCGATGTTGTCCTTCGGCATGTTGGCGTCGCGGGCACGCTGGATGGCGAGCCGCAGACGAGCGTTCATCTCCGGGTCGCCGCCACCCTCACGGGCAGCGAGCGAGACCTCACGGGCGAGCTTCGTGAAGAGCTGACCGCGCTTCGCGTCGGTCGCGGCCTTCTTGTGCTTGATCGATGACCACTTGGAGTGACCGGACACGCCGCCTCCGAACGCAATTCCAGCGGGTTGGCCCCATGCTAGCAGCGGGCGGCCAGCGGCGAAACGCTCAGCTCTCGCCCAGCACCACGTTGTCAATCAGCCGCGTCGTCCCGACGCGCACGGCCAGCGAGAGCAACGCCGTGCCCTCCGCGCTCTCATCAATGTCCCCGGCGAGCTCGACGAGAGTCCCGGGGTGTGCGAGCGAGATGTAGTCGATGTCCGCCAGCGGTTGCGCGTCGACCTGATCGTGGACCAGCGCGCGGATCTGCCCGGCATCGCGCAGCCCCGCGGCGTAGGCGGCGCATGCGCGCTTGAGGCCTCGCGAAAGCGCGAGCGCCTGTGTGCGCTCCTGGTCCGAGAGGTAGACATTGCGCGAGGAGAGCGCGAGCCCGTCCGGCTCCCGTACCGTCCGACAGCCAACGATCTCGATCGGCAGGTGCAGGTCGCGGGTAAAGGTGCGGATCATCAGCAACTGCTGCGCGTCCTTCTGCCCGAAGTAGGCACGGTCCGGCTGCACCTGGTTGAAAAGCTTCGTGACGACCGTCGCCACTCCATCGAAGTGGCCGGGGCGGTGCCCGCCTTCGAGGCGTTCCGAGACGCCGGTGAGCGTCACGACGGTGACGTCCCCTTCCAGGTACATCTCCTCCACGGATGGCATGAAGACGATGTCCGTTCCCGCCTGCTCGAACAGTGCGAGGTCGCGCTGTTCGTCGCGCGGGTAGCGCTCGAAGTCCTCGTCCGGGCCAAACTGCGTCGGATTGACGAAGAGCGAGGCGATCACGGTCGCGCACTGCTCGCGTGCCTGCTGCACGAGCGAGACGTGGCCATCGTGAAGCGCGCCCATCGTCGGAACGAGGCCGACGGGCGAGGTCACCTGCGACCGCAGTTCGCGAAGTTCGGCGACGGTGCGTACGACCTGCATCTCTGCGCTACTCGGGAGCGGCGCGAAACTCGCTATCGCTGCGAGGAGCTGCGCGAATCGGTGGGCTCCACCGCCTCATCCGCCTCGTCCGTCTCTGAGTCCCACTCCACCAGCACCTGCTCGGCGTCGCTCAGGTCGTCGCTGGCACGCAGCGTCATGCGCTCGATGAGGGCGAGTGCGCGGTCGTCCATATAGAACGACTCCGCGGCCGTGGGGAAGTCACCGGATTCGACCAACTCGCGGTACTCAGTGATCGCACCTCGCACAAGGTCTCCGCCCTCGATGAAGCGACGAGCGTGCTTCGGCTGGAAGTCCTGGTAGAGGCCCAGCATGTCGTGCAGCACCTGCACCTGCCCACTGCAGTACGGGCCGGCGCCGATGCCGATCGTCGGCATGGAGAGGCGCTGCGTGATCATGTGTGCGAGCGCGGTCGGCACCGTCTCCAGCACGATCGCGTAGGCCCCGGCATTTTCGAGCGCTTTCGCATCCTGCATCACGGCAACAGCCTCGCGAGGGGTCTTCCCCTGCACCTTGAACCCGCCGACGGTGTTCACCGACTGAGGGGTCAGGCCGACGTGGCCCATCACCGGGATACCTGCCTCCACGAGCCGCTGCACCGTCTCGGCGGCGCGCATGCCGCCTTCCAGCTTCACGGAGCCGCAACCGGTCTCCTTCATGATCCGCGCCGCGTTGTCCATCGCGTCCTGCCAGCCTCGCTGGTAGGAGCCGAACGGCATGTCGACGACGACGTGTGCGCGCTCCGCCCCGCGGACGACCGCGCTGCCGTGGTGGATCATGTCCTCGACGGTGACCGGGAGCGTCGACTCGTAGCCCAGCACGACCATGCCGAGCGTGTCACCGACGAGCAGGATCGGGACGTCAGCCTGGTCGGCGAGCTTCGCCATCGGGTAGTCGTAGGCGGTGAGCATCGTGATGCGCTCGCCCTTATCCCGCATCTTCTGGAGGTCCGTGACCGTGACTCGCCTCATCGCTGCACTCCGATCGGTTGCTGACCCGTTGCTCGCCGCTGTGCCCCGCCGCGGGCACAGAGAAACCCCGGGGGTACCGGGGCACGCAAAACGATGACTTCTACCATGTTGCTCCTCCGTCTCGGTCACTCAGGATCCAAGCGGACTGTTGCTGGCTGGGGGAGTGCTTGCTCACCTTCTGAAATGTGCCTAGCCGCCAATGCAGGTCGAGTCGGCAGCCTCAGTATAGGTTTGGCGAAGGGCCTGTCAATGTGCCGTCCGGCAGGTCAGAGGTGGGCTAGAGACCCGTGTTCAGCCACTCAGCGGCTGAGGGCACCCCAGCGAGGCCAGTCGCAAGTCTGACGCCGCGCAGCACCGCACGCTCCACGGCCCGCGAGGCCATCGCCTCCAACGCGCCGCGACCCCGCGTTTCGAGTTCGATCTCGCCCGTGGCGAGCGCGAAGATCACGTCGCCATCGCCCCCGCCGTGCGCGGGCCAGATGGTGCGCGCAAAGCCATCATGGCAGACCGTCGCCAGGCGATTGGCTTGCGCCTTCGTCAATCGCGCGTTCGCCGCAACGACGGCGAGTGTGGTGTTTTCCGGCCCGGGATCTTCGCCGTCCTCGCCACTGCGCGGCCAGTACTCGCCACGGCGCAGATGAGCATCGAGATCGATGAAACCCGAGCCGTCTGCCCTGGGTGCCGCCACCACCTCGCCACTGCGAGGGTCGCGAATCGACCCGCCCGCGTTGACCGCGACGATTGCGCCGACGATCACGCCGTTGTCGAGCTGCTCGCTGGCGGTGCCGATGCCGCCCTTGAGTAGCCGTTCACCGCCCGCGCTCTTGGCAACCGTCGCGCCCGTCCCCGCCCCGACCGACCCCTCGGCGACTCGCCCACCCGTCGCGCGCTGCGCCGCGCGGTAGCCGGCGGCGGCGTCCGGCCGGCGCGGCAGTCCGACGCTGAGGTCGAAGAGGTTCGCTGCGGGCACGATCGGCACAACCTGCCCGCCGAAGTGGTAGCCGACGCCCTGCTCCTCTAGATAGCGCATCACGCCACCTGCCGCGTCGAGGCCAAAGGCGGAGCCGCCGGTGACCATCACCGCGTGCACCTGGTCGACCGTGTTTTCCGGGCGTAGCAGGTCCGTTTCGCGCGTCCCCGGCGCTGCACCTCGCACATCGACACCGCCGATTACGCCGGCGGTCGAGAGCACCACGGTGCAGCCGGTCGCGGCGCGACGGTTGGTCCAGTGACCGACCTTGATCCCGGAGACATCAGTAATCGCGTCGCGTAACGCCACGCAGGCCCCCAACGCTAGCCGACGGCGGCGAGCAGCCGTCGCGGAACCGCTTCGTCGATAAACGTGAGGCAGTGCTTGAGGTAAGCGTCGCGGTTGTCGGCGTAGGCGCGGCAGTGTCGCGCCTCCGGCACCACCCAGAGGTCGACGCCCTCGTTCAGTGTCGCGGCGACGATGTTCAGCGAGTTCGCGAGCGGGATCACCTCGTCGGAGTCGCCGTGGATCATCAGTACCGGCGTCTCGCCCATGCTAATGATCGCGTCCTGCGGCGTAAGCGAGTCGACGTCCGCGCTGTAGAGGCGGCGTGCGATCCAGCATGCCGAGTTGAAGAGCAAATCCGGCACCCGTGCCCAGCGGAAACGGAGTTGCTCGCGGGCAGAGGCGAACGGCGAGTCAGCGATCACCGCGTCGGCGGGCGCGCCGGCGGCGACAGTCGAGATCACGAGCGAAGCGCCGAGGCCGAAGCCGTGCAGCACGAGTGGCAGCCCCTCCGTGCGACGGCGCACGTAGGCAATCGCGACGGCGACATCGCGCTGTTCGCCACTGCCCAGACGGTCGCGCATCCCGGTCGACTCGCCACGCCCTCGCAGGTCGAACGCGAAGACGTTGAAGCCACGGTTGACGTAGTCGCGCTGCAATTGAAGCAGGCCCTGGCTCTGGTCGGTGCGCGTCCCCGTGCCGTCGTGAACGACGATCACCGTCGCTCGCGCACCCGGCGAGTCGAGGAACCAGCCGCGCAGGATCACGTTGTCGGGGGTGCGCAACTGCACTTCTTCGAAACGTAGCCCCAGAGTCTCAGGCGTACCCTCGACGCGGCGTCGTTTGGAGCGAGTGAAGAGTTCGGCGGCGTAGAACGAGGCGGTTACGAACAGCAATGCGGCGGCCGTCACGCCGCCGATCGCGAACCATGCGATCGTTCCTGGATTCAAGTGAGATACCCCGCCACAGTCCATCGACCCTACCAACGTGCCCCGCTCAGCGACAAGTAGGCCGAGTCTCACTTCTACCAGAGTGCGAAGGCGATCGCCCCTGCGCCAAAGGCGATAAAGACCGCGCCCGCCACCCGGCCGAGGGTCCGCTCCGAGACTCGCCTCGTCAGCGGTTGCCCTACCGCGATGGCCAGGGTATCGGCCGCGACCATCCCGGCCGTCGCGCCCGCCCAGACACCGAAGCGCGCCGCCGGATTGACGCCAGACAGCGAGAGGGTTGCTATCTGCGTCTTGTCGCCCAGTTCCGAGACGAAGAGCGCGGCCGCGAGGGTGGCCACGATTAGCAGCCCGGACGTCCGCACCGGCCCATCCAGCTCCTCGCGGTCATCCGCACCTCGCAGCGTCCATACGCCGAAGCCGGTGAACAGCACGCCCGAGAGCAGCGCAAGCTGTGTGGGCGTCAGCAGGAGGTCCACCGCGCCGCCCGCGATCACAGCCAGCGCCATCACGACGGCCGTGTCCACCGTGAGTGCCAGCAGCACCTTCCACACGCCGTAGCGCGATGCCAGCACCATCGCAAACAACATCGACTTGTCGCCGAGTTCCGCGACGAATACGAGGCCGAAGGCAGTGGCGAGCGCGGTCATCGGCGCTGGCATCCTCGGCAGAAGTGCGTGCCGCGGCCCGCGAGCCGGATCTTCACCACTTCGTGCCCGCAGCGCTCACAGGGCTCTCCCTCTCGCTGGAAGACGTGCCAGCGCACCTGGTGCAGGCCGGGCTCCCCTGCTCCATCGCGGTAGTCGGAGAACGTCGATCCGCGATCGGCGATCGCGCTGTTCAGTGTCTCCAGCACCGCCGCGTGCAAGCGGGCGACCCGCCGAGGCCCGAGAGTCCGTGCCGACGTGCGCGGGTCGATCTGCGCGATCCAGCACGCCTCGTCCGCGTAGATGTTGCCGACGCCCGC
>DASCRM010000124.1:0-9554 GCA_034406555.1 Dehalococcoidia bacterium
GCCGACACGAAGTTCGAGTTCGGGATGCTGGACGGTGAGGTCACGCTGATCGACGAGGTGCTGACGCCGGACTCGTCCCGCTTCTGGCCGGCCGACCGGTACGAGCCCGGCCGCGACCAGCCATCTTTCGACAAGCAACCGCTGCGCGACTGGCTGGCCGACAGCGGCTGGGACAAATCGGAGCCCGGCCCCGTCCTGCCCGACGAGGTCGTGAGCGAGACATCCGAGCGCTATCAAGCAGCGCACCGCATGATCACGGGCGCAACGTTGCCGGAGCTCGCGTAATGGCCGGCCCCTACCTCGCTCGCATCAACGTGATGTTGAAGGCGCTGGTCAATGACCCGCAGGGGCTGACCGTGCTCGACGGCCTGAAGACGCTGGGCTTCGACGGCATCGACCGCGTGCGTATCGGCAAGCGCATCGAAGTGACGCTCGACGCCGGCAGCGAGGACGAGGCCCGCCAAGCCGTGGCGGAGATGTGCGACCGCCTGCTCGCCAACCCGGTGCTCGAAGAGTTTTCGTTCGAGATCAGCGAGGCCTGAGCCGGAACCCCCTCCCCACGCGCACTCGGATCGGCCACGCCTACGGCGGCTCTGTGGCCAACAGGATTTCCCGGATGGGGGACTTCCCGGATTCACGGATACCCGGTATCCGGCCAATGATGTTGCGACGACTGACCACGTCTAGCGACGGAGGCACGTCTGATCACCTCGTGGTAGAGCTCGCACGCGCAACGCATGCCACCCGCCGCCCGGGCGCGACTGCTGCGACGGCTGGGCATGGTGAACGCTGCGCACGACTTCGAGGATCTGCGCTCGCTGGGCAGCGGCCCGACGGAGCCAACCGGCACGGAGCACCTCGGGCGCATCGGCGTCGGTGGTGACCTGCAGATCAGCTTCCGTTGGGAGAACAGCGACGCGAGCGACGTGGCGATCGTGCTAGCGGCAGACGGTGTCGCGGCATGATCCCCCGCCATCGCACACCGTCCCACCCCGGCGAGATCATCCGCGAGGAATTCCTGGCCCCGTCAGGGCTCACGCAAGTCGAGTTGGCGAAGCACATCGGCGTGCCGGTGCAGCGCATCACCGAGATCGTGCGCGGAAAGCGCAGGATCACTCCAGAGACCGCTTGGCTACTCGAGCAGGCCTTCGCAACGACGCCGGAGTTGTGGGTCAACCTGCAAACGAGCTACGATCTGGCAGCCCAGCAGCCCGACCGAACGATCGCGGCGCTGGCCGCCTCCGACTGACGGCGAAGGCGTGCTAGCCCTGCCCGACGAGCGTGGCCAGCACGTACTCATGTGCGAAACCGTTCGAGGTGATCGCCTGACCACCGTCGATCGTCGCGGTGCCGTCGATGTCGGTCAGGCGGCCGCCTGCCTCCTCGACGATCGGGACCAGCGCGGCGAGGTCGTATGGCTCGGCGACCGGGTCGAGCATCACCTCGGCCTTGCCTTCCGCGACCACCATGTGGCCCCAGAAGTCGCCGAAGCCCCTCGTCCGCCACGCCGCACGCAACAGCGTGTCCACGCCGTCACTCCACTCGTCCATCGTCCGCGGATAGGAGGCGTAGACGACGCTCAGTTCGCTCGGTTCGGATCGCTCCGAGACACGCATGCGTTCCCCTGGCCCGGTCGTCGCCGGCAGCGGGCCTCGGAAGGCACCTGAGCCGCGAGCGGCCCACCAGCGAGTGCGCATCGCGGGCGCTGAAGCGACTCCGACCTCGATCACGCCGTCGCGCTCGAACGCGATCAACGTGGCCCAGACCTCGACGCCGCGTGTGAAGTTGTGCGTGCCATCGATCGGGTCGAGGATCCACCGCGGCGCTCCGGCCACCCCCTGCGCTGTCTCTTCTTCTTCACCCTCGATCGTGTGGTCGGCGTAGCGCTCGTTGATGCGCCGCCGCAGCATCGCCTCGGCCTCCGTGTCGGCGAGCGTGACGAGCGAACCGTCCGCCTTCGCCCGCACTCCGGCCTCGCCACCGAAGTAGCCCATCGTCAGCTCGTCGGCCTCTTCCGCTAGCTCCAGCGCGAAGGCCAGCACCTCGATTGTTGTCGGCTCAGCCACGGCTACCTCCCACTTGAGCCACCGCCATGGGCGCGGCAGCGAGGTCACGAACGAACTCGATCGCCGCTCTCACACCGAGCAGCTGCGTCGCCAGTGCCATCGAGGGTGTCGCAAGCGGCTTGCCGGCGGTCTGCTCGGGCAGGTACGGCAAGTGGATGAAGCCGCTGGGCAGCTCGCGGCCGGCCGAGGCGAGATGGTGCTGCACGACGTAGGTCACCTCGTTGCAGATGTAGGTGCCGGAGCTGTTCGAGACGACCGCAGGGGCACCCGCGTCGTTGATGTGACGGGCGAGCTGTACGACCGGTAGTTGCGAGAAGTAAGCGGCCGGGCCTTCATCGACCAGCAGCTGCTCGTTGCTCGCGCCGCCCTCCTCGTCCCGCGTCACCAGCATGTTGATGCCGACGCGTTCGACGGAGAGCTGCGGACGGCCGCTCGCCTGTCCAAGGCCAAGCCAGGCGTCGATGTCCCCGCCCTCGATCGCCGGGATCAGCAGTTCGAACGAGACGCGACCGCGCACCGGCAGCTCAAGCGTCGTCAGTTCGACGCCCCTCGATGGCTCCGGGGCGAGCGCGCTCAGGATCTCGCCGGACGGATTGACGGTCTCCCCGTCAAAGGGCTCGAAACCCGTTACTAACAGCCGCATACGCTACTCCAATCTTCTTAGATTGCAGCGTTCGTTAGCCACTTATGTACTGATTCATATCTAGTCCGTCAGCGTCTCTTTGGTCGATGGCACCTGCCCCGCGATCCGCTGATCGAGCTGGGTCGCGACATCGAGCGCACGTGCCAGCGCCTTCATCGCGGCCTCCGCGACGTGGTGGTCGTTCGCCCCGGCCAGCTGCCAAAGGTGCAACCCTATACGGGCGTTCATCGCCAGCGACTCGATTACGTGAATCACCATCTCCGTGGGCGCCTCGCCGAGGTTCTCACCGACAAAATCCAGTGCCACCGCCGCGTAGGGGCGGCCGGAGACATCGACGGCGGCCTGCACCAGCGCCTCGTCCAACGGCACGGTCGCATCCGCCATGCGCACGATGCCCGTGCGGTCGCCGAGCGCCTCGTCGAAGGCGCTGCCGAGCGCGAGTGCGACATCCTCCATCGCGTGGTGAGCGTCGATCTGAAGGTCGCCCTCGCACTTCAGCGCCAGGTCGAAGCGACCGTGACGGGCGAAGGAGTCGAGCATGTGGTCGAGGAAGCCAACGCCGGTGGCGATCTCAGCCCTGCCCTGCCCGTCGATGTTCAGCTCGACCGAGACGTGCGTCTCCGCCGTCTCACGGTCAATGCGTGCGCGGCGTCCGCTCTCGTTCATACGCTCTCCCCTGCCCTGCCTGTACTGATCAATGTCGTCATGGCGTGATCTCGTCCGCGATCTCATCGAGTGCCGTCAGCACGCGGTCCGTGTCTTCTGCCGTACCGGCGGAGATGCGGATGTACTGCCGCAGTCGCGGCTCGTCGAAGTAGCGAACCAGCACGCCGCGCCGTCGCAGCCCCTCCTGCACGGTGGCGCCGTCCAAGCGCTTCAGCCGGCAGAGCAGGAAGTTCGTCTCGGACGGGTCGGGCTCGACCCAGCCGGTCCCCCGCAACGCGTCGGCCATCCGTTCGCGCTCACCGGTGATCGTGCAGGCGCGATCGTCGAGCAGCGCGGCGTCCTCCAGCGAGGCGATCGCCGCCAGCTCCGCGGGGACGCTGACGTTGTACGGCTGCTTCACGCTCATCAGCGCACCCGCCAGCGCCTCCGGCATCACGCCGTAACCGATACGCAGCCCGGCCAACCCCCCCCATTTGCTGAACGTGCGCAGCACGACCAGCGGAGCGCCCAAGGCTCCGAGCGGGGCGAGCGAGTCCTCGTGCGAGAACTCGATGTACGCCTCATCGATCACCACCAGCGCGCCGGTGTCGAGCAGTCGCTCGATGTCCTCACGGGAGAAAGCGTTCGCCGTCGGGTTGTTCGGCGAGGCGAGGAAGACGATCTTCGCGTCGCGCGCCGCCTCCACCAGCGGCTCCATGTCGAGCTGCCAGCCGTCGAGCAGTGGGATATCGACGACCTGCGCGCCATTCAGTTCGGCGTTGAACGCGTACATGCCGAAGGTAGGCGAGGCGATCAGGATGCGGTCATCGGCATCGACGCAGCAGCGAAAGAGTAGGTCGATCAGCTCGTCCGAGCCGGCTCCGGCGACGATGCACGCAGGAGCGACAACGAGGCGGTCCGAGAGTGCCGCGCGCAGTCCTCGGTGGTCGGGATCGGGGTAGCGGTGGGCGGCGTAGTCGCGGGCCAGCGCCGCAAGCGCGCGCGGCGACGGGCCGAACGGATTCTCGTTGCCATCGAGCTTCACGATGCCCTCGAGCGACACGCCGTAGCGCGCGGCGATTTCATCAGGCGACTCGATCGGCACGTAGCCGCGATACGACTGCAACGCGGGGCGCAGCGAGCGGTCGGGGTCGAAGCGCGCCATCAGCGTCCCTCCAGCCTCAGCTCGATCGATCGAGCGTGCCCGGTCAGCCCCTCCGCGCGGGCCAGTGTCGCGGCGTGAGGGGCGACCTCGCGGAACTCTTCCTCAGAGACGTCGATCGTCGAGGTGATCCTGAGGAAATCGAGGACCGAGAGCGGCCCAGCGAAGCGTGCCGTACCGCCGGTCGGCATCACGTGGCTCGGCCCAGCAACGTAGTCACCCAGCACTTCCGGTGAGTACTCGCCGACGAAGACGCCGCCCGCGGTCGTCACGCGGTCCATCAGCAGTTCCGGGTTCGCGGTCAGCAGGCACAGGTGCTCCGGTGCGAACTCGTTGGCGAGCACCAGCGCCTCATCGAGGTCCGCTGCGACGACCGCACCGCCACGCTCGACAGCCGCGCGCGCGATGGTGGCGCGTTCGAGGTCAGCGAGCTGCTGTTCGACCGCGACAGCCACCGCCTCTGCGTGGTCGCGGTTGGTGGTGATCAGCACCGGGGTCGCCAGCTCGTCGTGCTCCGCCTGCGCCAGCAGGTCGGCGGCGCACAGGTCGGGTGCGGCGGTGTCGTCGGCGAGTACCAGCGTCTCGGTCGGCCCGTACAGCGCGTCGATGCCAACGACGCCATAGAGCTGCCGCTTGGCTAGCGTCACGAAGACGTTGCCCGGCCCAAAGATCTTGTCGACACGAGGGATCGACTCCGTGCCATAAGCCAGCGCGGCGATGCCCTGCACCCCGGAGCCGCGGAAGATGCGGTGCATCCCCGACAGGTGAGCGGCAACAAGCTTCAGCGGGTGCACCGAGCCATCGGCCCGCGCCGCCGTGACGCCGATGATCTCCGTCACCTCGACGACCGCCGCGGGCACGGCCGTGTGGATCACCGTGGACGGCAGCACGGTCTCGCTCCCGGCCATGTAGATGCCGGCGCGTTGGATGGCGTTCACGGTCATGCCGATGCCGTTGTGGGTGAAGGAGCGCGGACCGTGCTCGGCCTGAACCACGTGGTAGCGGTGCACGCGATCGAGCGCGACCTCGAGCGCTTCGAGCAGGTCGACGGGTACGTCGTCGAAGGCAGCGTCGATCTCCTCGTGCGTCACCTCCATCGCCTCGTACGAGGAGCCATCGAGCCGTTCGCTGTAGCGGCGCACGGCGGCGTCGCCCTCGCGGCGCACGTCGTCGATGATCCGCGTCACGACCTGGGAGGCGGTCAGCGGCTCACCGAAGAGCTCCACGATGCTCGCTTGCACGCGCTCGGGCAGCTCAGGCTCGGCCAGCGCGTCGCCATCGCGCAGCAGCACAGTGCGACGCGCATCGTCCGCGCCCTCGACGATGCGCAGAGCGGGGGTCATTGCAGGTACTCGCGCACCAGCGCCAGCGCGCGGTCCATCGTTTCGTCGAGAAAGTCGCGAATCGCGGCGTCGCTGACGTGGGTCAGTGTGTCATCGAGGATCGCCGGGATGTTGCGGCAGACCTCCTCGATCTCCTCCTCGGAGTAGCCAGCGTCCGCGAGGTGGCGGTTCATCATCCGCGGGAAGCGGTCCCACGACGCCGGCTGCTCCGCTATGTCACGCACCACCTCAACCCAGCGTCCGAGCGTGTCTGCTGCGATGAACTGCACGTCCGCGACCGACGTCGCGTTAGCCAGCACATCGCGCACCTCGCCCCACGCGGCCTCGTCCTCGCGCTCGCGGCGGTCGAGTTCGAATTGCAGCACGCGGTCGAGCACGTTACCGCGCGCGTCGTCGCCCCACGTCGCCGTGCCGAAGTGCTGGCGGTAGACGCGTTCCACGTAGTCCTGGTCCATCACGAGGTGCGTGAGATAGCCCGCGACGAAGACGCGTGTCGGCACATCGAGGTCGGCCGAAGCGGCGAGCAGCGGGTGCTCCTCGAACAGCCGACCGACCGCGTCCTGGTCCTCGAAATTATCGAGGTCGAAGAAGTGGTAGAGGTCGCGGTCGAGCCGCGTGATTACGCGGATGTCCGGTGCGGTCGAGCCGAGTAGGAAGGAACCCCGATCGGTGTCGATGGAGCGATCGGCCAGGCGATCGGCGAGCACCCGCGCGCTGGCGAGGTGGGAGCCGAGCGAGGGCATCTCAGTCGCTCGCCTTCACGCCGGAGCGCAGTCGCGTGATCAGCGCGTCACGCAACTCCCCACGCCGCCCCTGGGGGCGGGTTGGCGAGCCGATGACGCAGCTGGTGGATTCCATGATCACGTCAATCATACGCAGCCGGTTCGCGCGCATCGTCTCACCGGTCTCCACGCCTTCGATCAGGATCTCCGCGTCGTCGGGAACGAAGCCCTCGGAAGCGCCGGAGATCGGGATCACGCGGTAGCGGCCCAGGTGGCATTCACGCGCGTAGTGGTCGGCCAGCGGGACGTATTCAGAGGCGACGCGAATCGCCCGCTGCGGATCGTCGCGACGCCAGTAATCGATCGCCTCGCCGATCGTCTCGACCGGGAGGTCGTCCGGCACGACCGCGCCGAGCTGGTAGCGCGAACGACCAAGGTCGAGCAGCTCCTCGACCGGCGAGGTGGGGAACGACGCCTGGTGCGAGGCCAACCAGTCGCGACCGGTCAGCGCGAGGTCGTAGAGACCAAGGGCGACGGCGACCGGCATATCCTGCGGGCGCAAGACCTTCACCTCGACACCCTCGATGCCGGAGGCAGGGCGGCGTCCTGCGTTCGACTCGTCGTAGCCATCGAAGCGGATGCCTGCGTCGGTCAGTGAGGCGTAGGTGTGACGTTGCGCGTGCCCGTCCGGTACTGCGATGCGCAGGGTCGACCGCTGCACGGGGGCAAGACCGCGACGAGAGCCGTTCAGTTGCAGCGCCACGGGCTCGGCGATCGGATCGTTCGCCTCGGCGGCCGGCAGCCGCATCAGCGGCTCCAGTGCCTGCTGCAGACCGCTGCTCGTAATCGCCTCGCGGTTGCCGATCAGGCGGGCGCTGCCTGCCTGCACGACGGCCAGCGTGCTCAGTCCTTCGGCGTCGGCCGCCCGCGCCGGGCAGACGGCTAACTCGGCGTCCTCGGGTGGCCACGCCTCGGCCTGCCCCCAGACGGTGAAGACGCGGTAGTCCGGCATGCGCAGACCGTTGAGGTAGTACGTGGCGAGGTTCGGGTACTCGGTCGCGACGCGCATCGTGCCGGCCGCAGCACGCGCTGCGACATCCGCTCCCGCTGCACCCGCCATCACGAGCTGTGCAGCACCAACATCGAGCGCCCGAAGCGTGACGATCGAGTCGTGGCGGTAGCGTGCCAGCAGCTCATCGACCCAGACACCACTGGTGATGCCGAGGTCGTATTGGCCGAGCGCGACCTGAATCGGGATATCGCGGTCGGCGAAGACACGCACCATCACCTCCGGCCGCCCATCGACGGTGAAGCGGTAGTTGCGCGAGCCCTCGCTGTAGCCCTCCGCGACGAATCCCGCCGCGATCAGCCGCTCGGCGAGCGGTGTCCGCAGATCGCCTCGTGGGAGGGCGACGCGGATCACTGGCCGGGCTCCGTGGCGAGTTCGGCGAGGAGCAGGACGTCAGCGGCAAAGCCGCAGGCGGATGCCTCGCGGTCGCCGAGCGAGTGAACGAGGCCGTCGTAGCGACCGCCGTTGAGCAGCGACTCGCCGCCGCTGCTGACGGTGAAGGTGAGCCCGGAATAGTACTCGAAGCTGCCTGAGGCCGCAGTGCGCACGACCGAGGTACAACCGGCGTCGTCAAGTGCGCGCACGGCCGCCTCCATTTCGTCCAGCGGCTGGGCAGCGTCGGGGGCGAAGGGCAGCAGCGCCCCTCGCAGGTTGGCGACGTACGCCGCCCCGCCCTCATCGACGTCGAAGAGCAGCTTGATCGCCGATGCGCCGTCGGGGCTGCGCTGGACCAGCTCATCGACGACATCCGCCTCGCCCGCGAGCAGGCGGTCGTAGACCGTCACCTGCTCCGCGCGTTCGAGACCTGCCGCGGCCAACACGACACGCACGAGGCCCGCGTGCGCGAGCTCGAACCGTGGCTCCAGCCCCAGCTCCACGAGGAAGTCGCGAGCGAGCAGCAGCAGCTCGGCATCTGCCTGCGGGGCACCGAGACCGAACAGCTCAACACCGCACTGCCAGATCTCACGATCATCCTCCGCCGCGAAGCGGTAGACCGGCTGCACGTAGCAGAGCCGGGCAGGGTCGTCGCCGTTCTGCTGCTCCTCGTACCAGCGCGCGGCGGGGACGGTGCTGTCCGGGCGCAGCACGACACGCTCGCCACTCCAGCCGTCCCAGTCGAGGAAGGAGTAGACGCCGTCGAGCAGCTGAGGGGAGAGCGATCCGGTAGCCGTGTAGAGGTGCAGGGGCTCGAGCGCCGGGGTGCGGATTTCGCGGTAGTCCTGTCGTGCGCAGACATCGAGGAAGACCCGCTCGACGCGCCGGAAGCGCTGCATCTCCTGCGGACCCAGGTCGCGCATGCCGCTGCTTCGCAGGCCTCGCTCAGGCTGGCTGGAGGGCACGTCGGAATCCGTCTCTGCGTCGTTACTGGCTGGGGGCATTGTAGGCTCCTGGACTGGTTCTCGGATTCGGAGGGTTGGCGCACAAAAAAACCGCGACGGTGGCACCGTCACGGCGGTCGTTCAGCGCTCAATCAGTGAGTTACGGGCGCACACGACCTGCCGTCGGCACCAGGTGCCGCATCGCATGTGCGTGAGTGGTAGCTGCTGTCTGAATCGGCTTCATCGCGATCGAGCCTACGGACGGCCGCGAGCCTCGGTCAAGCGCCGCCCACCCTCAGCCACCAAGGTGCCGGCCCAGGTCACCGACGACGGCGACCACGTCCCTGCCCTGCCGTTGCAGCAGAGAGGACGCGACCAAGCCGCGCAGACCGCTAGCGCAGTGCACCCAGACTTCGCCCTCCGGGATACTGTCCGCCCACTCGATCACCGTACTCACGTGCATGTTGAGCGTGCCCGGCAGCGACGTCGCCGCCACCTCGATCGGGTCGCGGACATCGACGATGATCGCCGGGTACTCCGCCTCCAACGCCTTGAAGTCCGCCACCCGGTAGCTGGCGAGCGGAC
>DASCRM010000125.1:0-7438 GCA_034406555.1 Dehalococcoidia bacterium
CGAGGCTTCTGCTCCGGGCACGACTTCAGTGAGGTTGCGTCGAATTCCGGGCCAAGGAGTGGGGCGGGCGCCGATGCCTCCGGCCAGAACCGTATTGCCCAGGCGATTCTCCGACTCGATAAGCCCGTGCTCGGTGCGATCAACGGCGTCGTTGCTGGCGGTGGCTTCGCGATCGCGCTAGCCTGCGACATGCGCATCGCTTCATCCGCCGCGACATTCCAGGAGCTGCATGTGCATCGTGGCATCGTCCCGGCGCTTGAGAGCTGGCTGTTGCCGCGTGTGGTTGGCCTCGGTCGGGCGCTCGAACTGGTGGCGACCGGTCGCCGGTTGAGTGCCGACGATGCTGCGGCATGGGGGCTCGTCACGAGCGTCGAGGAGCCCGACGAGCTGATTGAGCACGCCGCGGAACTCGCCGGGGCGCTCGCAAAGCTGCCGCCCACGGCCTTCGGGCTCGCCAAGCGCGCGACGTATCTCGGGCTGCAGAGCTCGATGGATGACACCCTTCAATACATCGCTGCCGCGCGCACGATCGGGGGCCTCGCCGGTGAGTCCGGTCGAGGTGCTCGCGAGTTCTTGGAGGGGCAGTCGTGAGCGCGCCGGCGCAGGCCAGCAATCCGGCCGAACTGCAGGCTGTTGACCTGCCATTGCACGGCCTCACCGTAGTTGAGCTGACGGACAACGTCGCAGGCCCGTGGGCGGGCCGACAATTCGCCGCGCTCGGCGCCGAGGTCTGGAAGATCGAGGCCCCCGACGCCGGCGACATGACTCGCGCACTCGGGCCCTTCCTCGATGCGAACGACCGCGCCGAGAGCAGCGTCCCGTGGCTATACCTCAACGAAGGCAAGCGTTCGGTCGCGCTGGACGTCGACGACCCCGCCGGGCGCGACCTGCTGAGCGTGGCGCTGGAGCGAACGGACATCCTGCTGATCTCGCTGCCGGCGACCGAGGCAGTGAGCCTGGCACTGGATCGTGAGGCGCTCGCAGCACGCTATCCAGCGCTGGTCGCCACGTCCGTGACGCCGTACGGGATGACCGGACCGAAGCGGGACTACCGGGGCACCGAGCTGACGGAGTACGCCGCCGGTGGGCTGATGTACCTCACCGGTGAGCCGGACCGCGAGCCGCTGCAGGTGGGCTTGCCGATGGCTGAGTTCGCCGCCGGGCAGGCCGCCTTCGCTTCGACGATGGCGGCGCTGCTGCGACGGGAAACCCTCGATCGCGGCGCATACGTCGACATCTCGATCACTGAGGTGGGTGCGGCGATGACCGAGTTCCAACTCTCGTTCCTGGTCTCGCGCGACTATCTGGCCGTGCGCCTGGGCAACCTCAATGACAAGGGCTACCCGTGGGGCATCTTCCCTTGCCGGGACGGCTACGCTGCGATCCTCGCCGGGCCGGCCGATCGCTGGCCACATGCGGCCACGCTTACCGGTATCCCGGAGCTGGCTGATCAGCGTTTCGCGACCGCGCAGAGCCGGCAAGATCACCGCGACGAGATGGAGGCGATGCTGCTTCCCTGGCTGCTCGACCACGACCGCAAGGAGATCTTCGAGCTCGGTCAGGCCGAGGGGCTGGCCTGGGGCTACGTCCGTGACGCTGCCGAGGTTACCGCCTGTCCGCAGCTAGAGTCGGAGGGGTTCTTCCGAACCCACGAGCACGCGACGCTCGGCTCGGTCGCGACGGCCGATCTGCCGTACACGCTGAGCGAGACGACTACTCGCTCAGCCCCGGCTCCGTCGCTTGGCGCGGACACACAGGACTTTCTCGATGGGCCGGCCGCCCGCAACGGGAGCGCCTCATGACACCGACAACGAATGTCCAGAGAACCGACAGCGTCGCGGCGCGCGAGGAGCTGCCCCTCGACGGCGTACGGGTCGTCGACCTGACGCGTGCGTGGGCAGGACCGAGTTGCACGGCCTTCCTCGCTGAGCTCGGCGCCGACGTGATCAAGGTGGAAGAGCCGGCCGGCGAGAGCATGCGCATGGGCGGCTTCCGCGAGGTTGAACGCGCCGCCTCGGACCCCTCGATCGTGACCGACCACCCGTACAACCTCTCGACGATATTCAACCACCTGAACCGCGGGAAACGTGCCATCGCTATCGACCTGTCGGTGCCCCGGGGGCGCGAAGTCCTGCTTGGGCTCGTCGCGGAGAGTCAGATCGTCGTGGAGAACTACCGCCCGGGCGTCATGGAGGCGCTCGGCCTCGGGTTCGAGACCCTGCGAGAGGCGAATCCCACGGTCATCCTCGGCTCGAACGGTGGCTACGGGCACACCGGGCCGTACTCCGCCCATCGAGGCTACGGCGTCGCCGTCGAGCCCATGTCCGGGCTGTTCTCCGTGACCGGCTACGAGGGCAGCCACCCGCAGCGCTCCGGCGTCGATCACCCAGATCCGCAGGCTGGCCTCTCAATGGCGAGCGGGCTGCTGGTGGCGCTGTACCGACAGCGACGCACCGGCCACGGCCAGCACGTGAAGACGTCGCTGCTGCGTGCGATGGCGGCCTGCTTCGCGCCGAGCGTGATCGAGTATCAGGCGTCCGGCGAAGTCCCCACGCGCCACGGCAACGACTCCGAGGCGTATTCGCCGCATGGCGTGTACCGCTGCGCCGGCGAGGATCAGTGGATCGCGATCGCGGTGACGAACGTCGAGCAATGGCGGGCGCTCTGCGACGTGATCGGATTTTCCGAGGGCGCAGGTGCGGCGTTGGATAGCGTCGATGCCCGTCGCGAGCGGCGCGAAGAGATCGACGCGGCGATCGGGACGTGGACGAGCGCGCGACCGAAGGCCGAGGCGGAGTCGGAGCTTCAGCGCCAGGCGGTTCCGGCCGGCGCCGTGCAGTCCGTCAGCGACCTGCTCGCCGACGAGCAACTCGTGGAGCGACGATTCTTTCGCGACTTGCAGCACGCAGAGGCGGGCACGAATCCACATGTCGGTCCGCGGCTGAAGCTGGACGGCCACGACCTGCCGGCCGCCGCTGGGCCGATGTTCGCAAAGCACAGAATTGCGCTGTTGCGTGATTTGCTCGGCATCTCGCAGTCCGAGATTGAGAGCCTGGACGCGCAGCACATCGTGCCTGCGGAGCCGTGGCGCCCAGCGGTTTCCGATCAGCAGCAAGGAAAGGCCGCACGATGAGCAACGACGGCGCGAAGGACCGAGAGATCAACCTCGTCTGCATGTCCGGGCAGGGCTCGGTGCAGACGGTGCAGCTGCTCGCACGTGCATTCTTCGAGCAACATGGGATGCGGGTGCGCACGCAGGTGGCGCCCGGCGGGCGGCCGAAGAGCAGCCCGGTGGTCTCCTACCTCAAGGCCTCGGCCGGACCGATTGCCGGGGGGCCGAACTTCCACCCGAACGACGTGCTGCTCTTCTGGAGCGGGCTGCTCCGCATCGCCGCGAACAAGACACACCCGACGGTTACAGACGCGATCGCCCGGCAGCGCGATGGCAATCTGATTGTCAATTCCAGGTTGGCACCGAACGAACTTGAACTCCCGTACAAGTTCAACGGCACGGTAGCGACGGTGGACGCTGATTCGATCACCAACGAGATCTTGCGTCGTGACCCTCCGCCGGTCGGCGTGACGATGGCCGGCGCCTACATCGCCGTGACAGAGGTCGTCGAGCTCGACCGCTTCCTCGCTCTTGTCAAGGAGCGGTTCCCCGGCCGCCTCGGCGAGCAGAACGTCGAGGCCGCCCGGCGCGCCTACGACGAGGTGCAGATCGAGCGTGAGGTGGTGGGCGCGTCGCAAGAGATCCCGCAGCCGCGCCCCCCCGAGGACCGCGTCGATCCGCTCTCGCGGGCCCCGCTGCCGGTGCTGATCAGCGAGGACAAGGGGCGGCCCCGGGGATACCGGGGCGGCGCCGCGAACATCTGGCGAACGAAGATTCCCGTCTCCGACGACCAGCTCTGCGGCTGCGCAAGCATGTGCATCAGTGAAGTGATGTGCCCCGACAACACCGGCTTCATCGTACGCAAAGGGCTGCCGCACCAGGGGTACCGAGTGGACGTCGATCTCTGCCGGGGGTGTGGGATCTGCGCAGAGGTTTGCGTCTACGACGCCCTGTCGATGGCGAACGAAGAGGAACTGATGCGCACGAACCCGACCTATGAGGGCATCACAGTCGAGCCCTTCATGAACTTCAGTGGCGAGGGGGATCGCTCATGACCACCGCGGAGCAGGCCAAGACCGTTATCCGCACGGGTAACCAGGCGGCCGCCGATGGCGCGCGTCTCGCCCGCGTCGGTGTCGTCTGTTTCTTCCCGATCGGCCCCTCCGATGAGGTCGGTGAGCACCTCGTCGACATGATCAACAGCGGTGAGCTGGATGCGAGGGTGATCGACCTCGAAAACGAGCGCAGCGTCGTCAACGCGCAGATCACGGCGACTCAGAGTGGTGTGCGATCGACGTTCAGCACAAACTCCGAGGGGCTGGTGTTCGCCTACCAACCACTGATCTGGTCGCCCTACGCGCGCGTTCCAATCGTCGTGGGCGTGGCGCACCGCTCGCTGGAGCCGCCGACCAACATCCAGACCGATGACCACGACACGATCATCTTCCGCGATTCGCACTGGATTCAGTTCTACTGCGAGAACGCACAGGAGGTGCTCGACACGATGATCCAGGCCTACTGGGTCGCGGAGCGACACGACATCCAGCTGCCGGTCTTCGTCACCTGGCCGGGCTGGGAGGTCTCGCATGCCGCCATGCCAGTCGAGGTTCCGACGCAGGAGCAGGTGGACGAGTTCCTCCCGCCGTACGAGCTACTCCCCGGCCGCGATCTGCTGACGCTCGACATGGAGGAGTTCTACAGCAACGCCAGCCGCGGTGGTGGCGAGGGCGCTAGCTACATCGAGCAACGCTACGCCATCGACCACACGCTAAACGTTGATGCAAAGCAGGCGATCCTGGAGGCGCACGAGCGCTACGTGGAGGTCATGGGCCGCGGCTACGGCGGGTTGATCGAAAGCTACATGACAGAGGACGCGGAGGTGATCCTCGTCGGCCTCGCGAACATGGCGACACGCGCCCGCCAGGCCGCCGATGCGATGCGCGAGCAGGGCAAGCGCGTTGGCGTGATCAAGGTGCGGACGCTGCGGCCGTTCCCGAGCGAGGCGATCGCAGAGGCCGTCGGCAACGCTCGCGTCGTCATGGCCTTCGACCGCAACCCGGTGCACACGCTCTACCACGAGCTGCGATCGGCGCTGTACTCGCACCCGGGCCGGCCCGCCGTGCTCGGCCGCGTGGTCGCGCTCGCCGGACGAAACTTCTCCTCGCGCGACGCGGAGGAGCTGGTCGATGAAGCCTTCGCGGCGATCGACGATCCCGCTGCGGTGGACGAACTCTCATGGAGGATGGAAACGGTTGCGGACTGACACATTCGACGAACATGACGTGACGCGCCGCAATCCGCGGCGCACAGGCAGCACAGGAGCCGGCCTATGAAGATGATTCTTGAGACGAAGGATGCACGTCCACACAAGAACATCGATGCGGCGCAGTGCCCCGGTTGCCCGTCGAACCTCGCCACCAAGCTGGTGATGGAGCTGGTCTTCCAGGTCTGCGAAGAGCGCGGGCAGGACCCGATCATCTTCGGCCAGGGCTGCGGCATCGGACGCGACATCATGCATCGCAGCGGCATCGGCACGCACGACAGCGGTGCTGTCGGCATGCATGCCGCGATGGAGATGCGCGGCATTGACCGCCCGATCGTCGTGATCGATGGAGACGGCCAGATCGACATGGGGATGGACGACCTCTCCGGCGGGTTCCAGTACGGTGCCCCGTACCTGCACGTCGTCTGCGACAACCAGTCGTTCGCCGCCAGCGGGACCCACGCCACGGGCATGACCGACATGTTCGCGAAGGTCAGCACGCGCGCGAACGGCCGCATCGGTGGCCCGGACGGGCGCGTACAGGCGCGAAAGCAGCCGGCGATGATGGTCAAGTTCAGCGGCGCGCACTACAGTGCCACCGCCTCGCCCGCGTTCTTCCGCGACTTCGAGCGCAAGATCAACACGGCGCTCGACAATCTGCCCGCCTTCGTTCAGGTGTTCGCGCCCTGCACCCTCTCCTGGGGTTACGACGACCAGGACTCGTTCTCGATCACGAAGCTGGGCACGGACTGCGGTATCTGGCCGCTCTGGGAGTGGGCCGATGACACCGGCTTCCGCCGAACGCACGAGTTCGACGAGTCGAAGATGCCGGATCAGCTTCGGGCGTATCTCGACATGCAGCGCCGCTACGCTCATGTCACGCCGGACGATGTGGGAGAAATTGAGCGTTACGTTCGTGACCTCAACGCGCTCGTCGACAAGATGACACGCTCCTTCCAGGCGCCGGCGTAGCGACCGGTCGATGCCGCGCGAGGCCCCGGGCGAACCGGTCCGCGATGAGGATCCGTCTGACGGCGCGCTGGTCACCCTCACCGAGGCTGCTGCGGAGCGTGTGCGTGAACTGATTGCCGGGGCCGCTGACGTCCAACTGCGCGTCGCGATCGAGAAGAAGGGCCGCCCCCGCCACGTCGTCTCACTCTCGGACGAGAGTGAGGAGGGCGACGTGGTTTTCGAGGACAGCGGCATCACGATCGCGGTCGCCGCGATCCAGACCTCGATGCTGCGCGGCGCGACCATCGACTTCGTCAGCGACGGCACCGCAGGGCGCTTCGAGGTCACGAACCCGAACCTCGCGCAGCTTTCGATGGACCGCCTGATGCGCGAGCGGGCCGAGCAGCGGGCCGCCCGTGGAGCGGGCGTCGATGATAGCGGCGAGGAGCGAAAGCGCTGAGTGCTGGGCCGCAGCCGCTAGTCAGATGCTATTGGAGCGTGGATGGGACTGCCCTGTGCTAGACGAGTTCAGCCAGCTTGGTTAACTTCAAGAACGAGCGGGAGTAGCTCAGGGGTAGAGCATCTGCTTCCCAAGCAGAGGGTCGAGGGTTCGAATCCCTTCTCCCGCTCCAGACGCATCGGTTCAAGCTGGGGTCCCGTAGCCCCAGCTTGGTGCTCAGCTTCTTGAACAGTTGCCATCAATCTGCCATCAATGGCCACGGAACCTTCTGACCAGGCGCTTGGTCAATTTCGCCCTCAACCTCGGCAAGCGCCCCAGCGAACGTCTCCCGATACACCTCGAACGCGACACGGTCGTCGTCCGCGACCTCGTCGCTGTTCCGCAGCCGCGTCCCAGCTTTGTCCAGCTGTGTTCGAGAGAGGGGCGGTCGAGGGCTCAGATGCTCGAACGAATGTTCGTGTATCGTCCGGGCATGGAATCAACAATCACACCTCGCCAGCAACGATTCGCCGAAGAGTACCTCGTCGACTTCAACAAGACGCAGGCCGCCATCCGGGCGGGCTAGAGAGTCAACCCGACAGGTCGATCGGCGTGAAGGCAATCTCCGCGAGGCCGGCGGCAAAGGTTGAGCGTCTAGCCCCTCGGCAGCCCG
>DASCRM010000126.1:0-22506 GCA_034406555.1 Dehalococcoidia bacterium
GCGCAGTCGAAGGCGCTCGGCATGCCCGACGTCAATCGCGTCTTCGTCCCGCATCCGATCCAGGACGCGACGGATGACGAGATGCGGCAGCGCGCCGACGATGTTGTCGAGATGGTGATCGCCGCACTCGTCGACTAGAGCTACTTGCGGGCGTCCAGCGACGCCAACAACAACGAAGAGGGCCAGCGAACGCTGGCCCTCTTCGTTGTTGTTGGCCGAAGCCCGGCTGCCACCCTCGCTTAGCGAATCGGCGGACCGCCGAGGATGTCACCAAACGGCAGTGGCGTCGGGTTGCGCCGCGCGAGGATGTCCTCCATGCGCTCGCGGACACGCACGTCCACGCTGTCGTGCGTGAGGATGTAGAGCTGCTCCGCCTGGATCGCCTCGAAGACCTGCTCGGCGACATCCTCCGGGTCGAGCGCATCATCGACAATGCGATCCGCCCAGGCCTGCGTGCTCTCGTCGATCTGCGCCTCTGTGGGCTTCGCTGCCGCGCCGATCAGCTCGTCCGGGCGGTTGCGTCCCGACGAGGCGATGCGCGTACGCACACCGCCCGGACACAGCACGGAGACCTTCACCTGCGAGTCGAGCGCGGCGAGCTGGTGGTAGAGCGCTTCGGTGATGCGCACGACGCCGTGCTTCGAGACACCGTAGATCGCGAGGCCGGGCCCCGAGGTCAGTCCGGCGGTCGAGGAGGTGTTCACGATGTGGCAAGGATCGCCCTGCTCGATCATGATCGGCAGGAACGTGCGGATGCCGTGCACGACGCCCCAAAGATTGACGTTCAGCGTCCACTCCCAGTCGCTGATCGGCTGCTCCCAGAGCGGTGCTGGCGTGCCGCCTACCCTCACACCACCGGCCGCGACGCCCGCGTTGTTGCAGAGGATGTGCACCGCGCCGTACTCGTCGATCGCCTTCTGCGCGAGCTGTTCGACGGACTCGGCGCTGCCGACATCGGCGATCACGCCGATCGCATCGAACTCCTGCTGTTTGAACTCCAGCACGGTGGCGTTGAGAGCCGCCTCCTCGATGTCGGCCAGCACGACCTTCATGCCTTCGCGCGCGAAACGCTCTGCGAAGGCGCGCCCCATCCCGCTTGCCGCACCGGTCACGACCGCGACACGGCCATCGAACTCTCGCATTGCACCCCTCCGCTCCGGCGCAGGCACGCGCTGCACCGCTCTCGCGCGCGGCCAGAGTAGCCGACGAGGGCAAGGTCGAGGCGATCGAGCTTTACGGGTGGAGGGTCGCTACGTGGTCGCGGTAGCGGCGCTCTCGCCTGCGAGCCGGCCGAAGACCGCGCCCGCCATCAGCCCCGAACCGCCAGCGTAGTTGTGGTAGAAGAGCCCACCCACGAGCTCTCCGGCGGCGAACAGCCCGTTAATCGGGCGATCCTCGGTGTCCAGCACAGCGCCGCTCTTCCCGTCGATGCGCAGGCCACCGAAGGTGAACGAGAGCCCGCAGGTGACGGCGAAGCCGATGTACGGGGGCTGGTTCAGCGGCAACGCCCAGTTGGACTTCGGCGGCTCGATGCCGGTCGTCGAGACGCCGTCCAGCGCGGCCGGGTTGTAGCTGTCGCCGGGATCCGGGGGGCAGGCAGCGTTATACGCCGCGACGGTCTGTTCGAGGCCCGCCGGGTCGACACCAAGCGAGTCGGCGAGTTCGGCGATCGTCGCGCCCTCGCCCTTCGTCACCTCACGGATGCGGTACTCGTCGCGCAGCATCTCGACGGTCTGCTGGTCGAAGAGCTGGTAGGCGACGCTGTGCGGCTGGTTCAGGATCTCGCGGCCATACTTCGCGTAGGTGTAGTTGCGCAGATCGGCACCCTCGTCGACGAAGCGGTCGCCATCGATGTTCACGATCAGCCCGAGTGGGTACGAGTGCTTCTGGTAGAGGTCCCCGATGCGGCGGTTGCCGGTCGGAGGCGCGTTGAGGTCCCACGCCACAGCGTGCCCGCTCGACCAGTGCCCGTACGACTGCGCGCCGATGTCCAGCGCCATGCGGATGCCCGCGCCGGTGTTGTGGCGGGTACCGCGCACCTTCGCGAACTCCCAGCCGGGGCCGAGGTAGCGCGTGCGCATCTCCACGTTCGCCTCAAAGCCGCCTGCGGCGAGCACGACCGCGCCCGCCTCGATCTCCTCGATGCCGTCCTCGGTCTTCACTCGTACGCCGCGAACATCGCCGCGATCATCGGTGAGCAGCGCGGTCGCCATCGTGCCGTAGCGAACCTCGACGCCCTGATCGACCGCCGAGGTGAAGAGCGTGTCGGAGAGCCCCTCGCCGACCCCTACCGCCTCCACGATCATGCCGCCCCAGAAGCGCAACTTGCCGTCGACGCGGTAGGCCTGACGGCCGTACATCAGCACCCAGCGCACGTTCGCTCGCTCCCGCATCCACTGCACCGTCGGGAAGGCACGCGCGACGAACGTATCGACCATGGCGGGGTCGGCCAAGCCCTCGGTTACGCGCATCAGGTCGGAACGCACCATCGACGCGGGATAGCTGCCGACATCGATCTCATCGACCTCAGCGTCGGAGAGGTCGGGGATTACGCTGCGAATGTCATCGATGCCCTCGTACGGGAAGCGGAAGCCGCCACCGGTGAAGAAGGTATTGCCGCCGCGCTCGCCCTCGCCGGCCTTTTCGAGCACCAGCACGCGCGCGCCACCCTCGTGTGCGGCGATCGCGGCACAGAGCGCGGCATTGCCCGCACCGACAACGATTGCGTCATGTGTGGCAGCCATCGAGGCGGATACTACCGCCGAACAGCGTGGCGTGCTCACCCGCTAGAACAGACCGACGACCTGCTCACCCTCAGTGAGGTCGATGTCAAGCGCGTTCGGGCTCGCCGGCAACCCCGGCAGCGTCACGATGCTGCCCGCCAGCACAATCACCTGCCGCGCGCCGGCGGCGACACGAATCGCGTTGACTGTGAACTTGTGATCGGTCGGTGCCCCCCGCAGCGTTGGGTCGGCCGAGACGGAGAGGTGCGTCTTCGCGACGCATAGCGGGAAGTGCCAGCCGTTGTTCTCGAAGCGACGCGAGGTCGTGCGCGTCATCGGTCCCCAGATCACCTGCCCCGCCTGGTAGATGTCCGTTGCCAGCGTCTCGACCTTCTCGATCGTCGGGTCGTCGTCCTCGTAGAGCAGCGTCACCTTCGAGGGCTGATCGGCCGCAGCGACGACCGCCTCGGCGAGCTCCACCATGCCCTCGCCTCCGAGCTCGAAGCCCTTCGCCTCGACAGCCGCCTGTGCGCCGGCCTCGAGCGCCGCGCGCTGCACTTCCGCAACCTCCTCCGGCGTGTCGTCGGGGAAGCGGTTGATCGCGACTACCGCCGGCAGCCCGTAGCGGGCGACGATGGCGAGTGCGTGACGGAGGTTGGAGACACCCGTCTCGACGGCCTCAAGATTCGCCTCCGTGAGAGCGTCTTCCTTCACTCCGCCGTGCCACTTCATCCCACGCACGGTCGCGACCACGACGACGGCGGACGGTTCCGCCCCGCCCTGCCGCACCTTGATGTCCATGAACTTCTCGAAGCCGAGGTCTGCCCCGAATCCCGCCTCCGTGATCACGTAGTCGCCGCTCGCCAGCGCGAGTCGGTCGGCGATGATCGAGGAGCAGCCGTGGGCGATGTTGCCGAACGGGCCAGCGTGGATCACCGTCGGCTGCCCGCCGACGGTCTGCACCAGGTTCGGCTTCAGCGAGTCCTTCAGCAACACCATCATCGCGCCGACGCAGTTGATGTCCCCCGCCGTCACCGGCTCGGTGCGGCTGCGCCATCCGACGACGATGTCCGAGAGCCGCTGCCGCAGGTCGATGTAGTCATTCGCCAGCGCGAGAATCGCCATGATCTCGGACGCTGCGGAGGTGTCGAAGCCTGTCTCGCGTAGCGGCCCGTCGATGCGGCCCCCGACGCCGGTGACGACCTGGCGGAGTGCGCGGTCTTGCGCGTCCGTGACGCGACGCCACGTGATGCTGTCGGGCGTGAATCCCTCGATCTGCGCCAGCCGTGCGGCGTTATCCGTCATCGCGGCGAGGAAATTATGCGCTGACTGGATCGCGTGGAAGTCGCCGGTGAAGTGCAGGTTGATGTCGTTGGATGGATGCACCGTCGCGTTCCCACCACCAGTGCCGCCGCCCTTGCGGCCGAAGAGCGGGCCGAGCGAGGGCTCGCGGATCGTCAGCACCGGGTGCTTGCCGATCTTCGCCAGCCCATCGGTGAGGCCGATCGATGTCGTCGTCTTGCCCTCACCGGCGGGGGTCGGGGTGATCGCGGTGACGACGATCAGCTTGCCGCCGCTGCCCTGCGGGAACGATTCGAGCGGGACTTTCACGATCTCGCGGCCGTGTGGTTCGACGGAGTCCCTGTCGAGGCCCATCTCGGACACTATTTCGGCAATTGGACGCATCAGCCACCTCATCCGCGGGCGTAGACCTGGCTGGCCCGACGCGTTCGACCTGGCGAGCGTATACGGGCGCGACTTCGCAGGAAAGACTCGCCCCCGCGCGGCGCGGTACGATTCACGTCTGAACGGGCTTGCGAGGGGGAATTCATGGCCACCGGCACCGCAGACCGCGTGACGATCGACGAAGCTGTTTTTTTTGGCACCGGGGGTGGCCGTGACCTCGCCTGTGACGTCTTCACGCCGCCGGGCGGGGCGGACAACGCCCCCGGCGTGCTGATCATCCACGGCGGCGGGTGGCGAGAAGGTGACCGCTCGCAGCTACGCGGATATGGCCTGCGTCTCGCGCGAGCGGGCTACGTGTGCGTGGCATCCGAGTATCGGCTCACGCCCGAGTCCCCATGGCCCGCGCAAATCCACGATGTGAAGACAGCACTGCGCTGGATGCGCGCGAACGCGACTGACCTGGGCCTGAACCCTGACCGCATCGCCGTCGAAGGAAATTCCGCCGGGGCGCACCTCGCGCTGCTGATCGCGGGCACGGCCGGGGTAGCGGAATTCGAAGGCGAAGGCGGTAACCCCGGCGTCAGCACCGACGTCTCCGTCGCGATCGGTATCTACGGGCCAACCGACTTCATCACATCGGGCGGTGGCCGAGTCCTCGTTGCTGACCAGGGCGAGGACGTCGCACGTGCGGCGAGTCCGATCACCTACATCGACGGTGAGTTCCCGCCGACCCTGCTGATCCACGGGAACGCCGACGAGACGGTCGCACCCGAGCAGAGCGAGCTGATGTACCGCGCACTGCTCTGCGCGGGCGTTGCGACGGAGTTGCACATGTATGCGGGGCAGCCGCATGCGTTCGACGCGGAGCCCGTCTTCGCGCGCCAGTGCGCAGATCTGATGCGGCTCTTCCTCGATCGCTACATCGCGGCGCCGGTCGCGGCCGGGTAGTCCAGCCATGGCGTTCGACCCCTCGCTCTCTGCCGAGCCGTACTGCTACCTCACGACGACCGGACGCAACAGCGGCGAGCCACGCGAGATCGAAATTTGGTTCGGGCTCAACAACGGATCGCTCTACCTGATGTCCGGCGGCCACGACCGCTCCCACTGGGTGCGCAACCTGCGCGAGGAGCCTGCAGTCACCGTTCGCATCGGCGATCTCACTCTCGCCGGGCGAGCCTGCGAGGTTCCCGCCGAGAGCGACGAGGACGCGCTCGTCCGCGAGATGCTCGTTTCGAAGTACAACCCAGGCTACGAACGCGACCTCACCGAGTGGGGTCGCACCTCGCTGCCGATCGCTATCGAATTCGATGGGGCAGCGGGCTCCTAGGATGCGCCGACGCGCGCTGCTGCTGCTCCCTGCCCTCGCGCTGCTCGCCGCCGCCTGCACCGCGCAGTCCGACCGGGGCGCGGTGCACGTGCTGACCGCCGACAGTGCCGTCAATGGCGTCCTCCAGCGCTACATCGACCGCGGCATCGACCGAGCCGAGCGCGACGAGGCTGCCGTGGTGGTGATCCTGATCGACACACCGGGTGGAGCGATCGACTCGATGCGCGAGATCGTCGGGCGCATCACCACCGCAAGGGTGCCGGTCGTCACCTTCGTCAGCCCGGCCGCCGCGCGGGCCGCCTCCGCCGGTACCTTCATCGCAATGGCCGGGCACATCGCCGCGATGGCACCCGAGACGACGATCGGCGCAGCGACGCCGGTCACCGGCACCGGCGACGACATCGACGGCGCGCCCGGGCGCAAGGTGACGAACGACACCGTGGCGTTCGCTCGCGCCGTCGCGGAGCCGCGAGGGCCGGCCGCACAGAACTGGGCGGAATCCGCCGTGCGCGATGCCGCCTCGATCGGCCCGGCAGACGCGCTGGAGCTCGGCGTTGTCGACCTGCTCGCCCCGGAGCTCCCGGCGCTGCTCGCCGCCCTCGATGGGCGCGAGGTGGCGCTGCTGAACGGCGCATTGGTGACGTTGCAGCTCAGCGAGGCGGAGATCGTCTTCAACGGCCGCAACATCTACGAGCGGGTGCTCGGCATCATCTCGAACCCGCTCGTTGTCTCAATCCTCGTACTGATCGGGCTCGCGGGGCTGGCGATCGAGTTTTTCAACCCGGGGCTTTTCCTGCCCGGCGTGGTCGGCATCACCGCGACGATCGCGTCGTTCCTCGGCGTCGGCACGTTGCTGCCGGGCGAGGCGGCGGTCGCCTTCCTCCTGCTGGGCATCGCGCTCTTCGTGCTGGAGGCGTCCATGCCCAGCGGTGGCATCCTCGGCAGCGTCGGCGCGGTCGTGATCATGCTCGGGCTGAGCATCCTGGTCGGCCAAGGCACAACGGACATGAACCTGCGGGGGCTGCTCACCATCCTCGCTGTCGGCCTCGTGGCGATCACGCTGATGGTGGGCGCGGGCATGGCAATGATGGCGCGCGGCTTCGTCTCGGCGACCAGCGGAGACGGCGAAACCACGACCGAGTAGCGTTAGTCGCCGCCCGCGTCCCCACCGCTGCCGTTGCCATCGCCCTGGACGACGTTCGCGAGCGAGCTATTGAGCGTCCCGGCCATCGAGGCGAGATCCATCGGGATGATCCACTTCGTGGACTCGCCCTCACCCAGGTGCTTCATCATCTCTAGGTACTGAAGGCCCATGGTGTTCGAATCAACCTGATTCGCCGTCTCGTAGATGCGCTGTAGCCCGATCGAGAAGCCCTCGGCTTCGAGAATCTGCGCTTGCCGCGAACCCTCGGCACGCAAGATCGACGACTCACGGAAGCCCTCCGCTTCGAGAATCGAGGCTTGCTTACTACCCTCTGCAACGTTGATCGCCGACTGTCGCTCACCCTCGGACTCGGTGATCGAAGAGCGTTTCGTGCGGTCGGCCGTCAGCAGACGCGTCATCGCCTCCTGGATGTCGTGGTCGGGCGCGACTCCACGGATCTCGACGGCCTTCACATCGACGCCCCAGCGCACCGTTTCTTGCGACATCTTCAGCTGAAGGCGCTGATTGATATCCTCGCGTTTGGAGAGCACCTCCTCGACCTCCATCTCGCCGATCACGGAGCGCAACGTGGTCGTCGCTAGGTTGCGTACCTGGTTGATGAAGTTCTGCACGTTGATCACCGTCGCCTCGGCATCGGTCACCTGCATGAAGACCACGAAGTCGATATCGACGAGCGCGTTGTCCTTCGTGATCGAGGTCTGAGCGGGCTCATCGAGCACGAATTCGCGCATATCGACCTTCACGCCTCGATCGATGATCGGCCACAGCCACGTGATACCCGGCGCGCGAGTCCCCATCAGCTTGCCGAAGCGGAAGACCACCAGTCGTTCGTACTGGCGAATAATTACGATTGGAAACATGAATCACCTCCCCGTTGGTGCCGCGCCAGGAGTATACGCGCGCGCGCGGCGGGCCAGTGTTAGGATTCCGCCAACCTGATCTGGGAGGTTCGGACATGCCAGCACTCCACGGAATGCGCGTCCTCGACATGACGCAATACGAGGCCGGAACGTCGTGCACGCAATTGCTCGCGTGGCTCGGTGCCGAGGTAGTGAAGGTCGAGCCGCCGACCGGCGACCCCGGCCGCGGCGTCGGTCGCGGTATGGATCACACGCAGTACTTCATGAACTACAACGCGAACAAGCGCAGCATCCAGCTCAACCTCAAGGACCCGCGAGGGCGTGAGCTGCTGCTGAAACTGGCACCCCACTTCGACGCCTTCGTCGAAAACTACGGCCCCGGCGCCATCGAGGGGCTCGGCCTCACGTACGAGACGATGCGCGAGGTGCACCCCGGCATCATCTACGGGCGCATCAAGGGCTTCGGCCTCTCCGGCCCCTACTCCGGCTTCAACAGCTATGACTGGGTCTCGCAGGCAGCCGCCGGCACCTTCTCCGTCACCGGCGAGCCGGACGGCCCGCCGATGCACCCCGGCCCTACCTTCGGCGACACCGGCACCGGCATGCAGATGGCGCTGGCGATCACCGCCGCGTACGTGCAGCAGCTGCGCACCGGCGAGGGCCAATTCATCGAGCTCTCGATGCAGGAAGCCGTCACGATGTTCATGCGCACGCTCGGCCTGATGGACTGGGGCAAGGAGCCCGCGCCGCGCACCGGCATCCACCACGGACAGGCGATCGTGAGCACCTATCCCTGCAAGGGGGACGAGCCGAACGACTGGGTCTTCATCATGCCGACCACGCAGCCGATGTGGGACGCGCTGCTGACCGTGATCGACCGCCACGACCTCTACACGGACGAACGCTTCGCAGGCCCGGAACAGATGCAGGAGAACAAGGACGCGCTCTACGACATCGTCGCTGAGTGGACTATCCAGCACACGAAGCACGAGGCGATGAAGCTGATGGGGGAGGCGGGCGTGCCGTGCAGCTACGTCTTCGACACGATCGACCTCTGGACCGACCCGCACCTCACGGAGCGCGACTTCATCCAGACGGTGCCGCACCCGGTGGTCGGCGACGTGAAGCTGATGCGCAACCCGATCCGCATGGAGGGTGTCGTCCCGCTGGCACACTCGCCGCTGCTCGGCGCGGACACCGAGGCGGTGCTGCGAGACGACCTCGGCCTGAGCGAGGCGGAGATCGCCGACCTGCTGGGCTCAGGCGCAGCGGCCAGTGGCGCGCCCGAACCGGCGAACGCATAGCAAACCAGACGAGGTAAAGAGGAACAGCCTGAGGAGGCAACGATGGCTAACGCGAGCGGTAAGGCTGCAATCGTCGGACTCGGCATGACCGAGATGACGCGCGAGTACACAAAGAGCGCGAACGGACTGGCAGCCGAGGCGATCCAGATCGCGATCGAAGACGCCGGGCTGATCAAGGAGGACATCGACGGCCTGTTGATCAACGCTGGCGTCTCGCAGGGTGTCACCACCAACCTCCAGCGCGTGCTCGGGATGCGCGACATGAAGCTCGTCAACCACATGAACGCACATGGCTCCACGGCGGGGCAGATGGTGCAGTTCGCCTCGCTGGCGATCGATGCCGGCCTTGCCAGTGCCGTCGTTTGCGTATTCGCCGACGACCCGCTGAAGCCCGGCACGTCCGCCGGCGCGGCATACGGCGGCGGAGGCGCGCGCGGGCCGATGGGGCTGCGCGGCATGGGGCTCTCTCACGGCTTCTTCGGCGCGAACACGGGATACGCGCTCGCAGCGCGCAGACACATGGCGCTCTACGGCACCACGCACGACCAGCTCGGCGCGGTCGCCGTCTCCAACCGCAAGTGGGCGGGCATGAACCCGCTCGCGATGCAGCGAGCGCCGATGACGCTGGAGGACTACCACGGCTCGCGCTGGATCATCGAGCCCTTCCACCTGCTCGACTGCACGCTCGTCACGAACGGCGCCGTCGCGGTCGTCGTCACCTCGGCGGAACGCGCTCGCGACCTCAAGCAGCCGCCGGTCTACGTCGTGGGCATGGGCCAGGGCCACCCCGGCAACCCGCAGAGCGCGGGCTTCGAGAACGAGGTCAACTCCGGCGCGATCACCGCACGCGACACCGCCTACGGGATGGCCGGCGTGACAGTCGATGACATCGACGTCGCGGAGCTTTACGACTGCTACACGTACACAACGCTGGTGACGCTGGAGGACTACGGCTTCTGCGAGAAGGGCGAAGGCGGCTCCTTCGTCTCCGACGGGCGCATCGAGCCCGGCGGCGCGCTGCCGGTGAACACCGGCGGCGGCCAGCTCTCCGGCTACTACATGTGGGGCATGACCCCGGTCTCCGAGGCCATCATCCAGACACGCGGCCAGGGTGGCGACCGTCAGGTGCCGAAGAATGACGCCGTGCTGGTCAGCACACAGGGCGGCATCCTGGACCACCACGCGACGCTGATCCTCAGCCCGAACTCCTCGAACCAGTAGCCACTCGAACCGATAGACGGAGCGACCGATGACACAGCAACCACCAGCCAAGCCCGCCCCCACGCCCGACGCGGAGTCGCAGCCGTTCTTCGACGGTTCGAGCCGCGGCGTGCTGATGCTGAAGCATTGCAACGCCTGCCAGGCGAACCTGCACCCCGCGACCGAGTTCTGCCCGGAGTGCCTGAGCGATGACCTCGGTTGGACCGAGGCCTCGGGCAAGGGCACGCTCCACACCTTCGGGATCATGCACCAGAACTACCACCCATCATTCACGGCGGAGCTGCCCTACAACGTCGCGATCGTCGAGCTCGAAGAGGGTCCGCGGCTGAACAGCAACGTCGTCGGTATCGATGAAGACAAGCTCGAGGTCGGCATGGCGCTCGAAGTCGTCTTCGAGGAATTCGAGGGCGGCGTGAATCTGCCGAAGTTCCAGCCCGCGAAAGGCTAGCGCGGCGCGCTAGCCTTTCGCGACCGGAGCGACGTACCAGACGTCGCCGTCCCGTGGGTTGTTGCCCGTGATCGTCAAGAACGCGAGGTGCGGAGCACCGTCCACATCCAGCGCCAGCCCGACGATCTGCAGCGGGTCGTCGCCTGCCTCGAACAACACCTCGGTGCTCCATGCGCCGTCAGCGCGTGTCGCGAGCCCGAGCAGGCCCTCGTCGATGTAGGCAATCACCGGCCCGTTCGCGGCGACCTCGATCGCCACGGTGCGCCTCGCACCTCGAAGTCAAGCACCATGCTGTCGAGCGTCGCGAGCTGCTCAAAGCTCCACGCCGTGCCGTCGAACATGCCGTACACGACGTTGCCCGCGTTGCGGCCCTCTTCTCTGAGGGTCGTGTCCGACTGGATGAAGGCGACATGCGGCCGGTCGTCAGCGTCGAGCACGGCGACGCCGGCGTCTTCCCAGTCGTGATTGTGGCAGCCTACGGCCAGCGCGCCGTCCGGCCTGGCGGCGAGGTCAAGCGGGCCGTAGAGGTAGCCGTCCTGCAACGTCTCGATCGCAAACCCGTCGCCATCGAGCGTCGCGACACGCACGTAGCCCGCCGCGCCGCGGCGTTCGAGCATGTAGGCGACGGCGACGCCGCCCTCGCTGGTGACAACCACGTCCGGTTTCGTGCCGCCATCAACGCGGGTGACCGCCCAGTCGAACCCGCCGCTGCCCTCGTAGCTCGCCGCACCGCCGAATCCCGTGCCGGCTGCAGGCGCAGTCGTCGGTGCAGCGGCAACGGTTGTGGCCGTGGCTTCGGGTTGGGCCGACGAGGGGAAGCCACCCGCTGAGTCGTCGTCGCCACCACAGGCAACAGCGATCAGCGCGACGACGCCGAGAGCGCCCATCGCGGAGCCGCGGCCGAAGACGTTGTGAAGTCCGAGCATAGTGAGTCCTGATCAGCGGTGGAGCGGGATCGAGCTCACTGCACAGCGTCGCGCGTCGGATGGCGTCGCTCTGTGACCAAGCGCACGGCGCGGCTACCGGGCACTCACCTACTGGACGACGAAGCTCTCCGTCGCATCGTTCACCTCGATCGTGTAGCGCTGCTGCGAGGTGAAGTCGCTGCCGAGCGCGACGTTGTGTTCGACGAAGCCGTAGATCATCGTGCAGGCGATCGGTTCATCCGACACCGGCATCGAGTTCCATACCGTGATGCGCACCGTTTCGCCGTCACGTTCGGTCGTGACCTCTTCGAACACAGCGCAGCCGTTCGGCAGGCCTGAGATGATCTGCACGAAGTACTGAGGTGGAAACGATTCCGCGACGGTCACCTCCACGCTCTCGATCGGCGCGAGCACGCGCTCGCGGCTCGGCTCGGCTCGGCTCGACTCGTCGGAGGTTGCGTCGCCGGAGCTACAGGCGGCCGCCAGTAACCCAGTAACAGCGTCAGCGCGACGAAGAGGGCTGGTGCATACTGCGGGCGCGCGAACAGAGAAGCTCGTCGATTTCCGCCGGTGTCACCATCGGACATCTCGACGTTCTGCCTATTGGTGATGCGCAGAGCGGCGGCTCCCTGCAGCTCATGTTCCCACAGGTGTCCGCGAACAACGGGAACCGAGGCGAGCACTGACCGCGCAACAGCAGATGAGTCCGAATACTGAGGAGCACACGATGACAAAACCAGTGGTTGGAGTCTCGATCCAAGCCTTCGATGGGCCCGACTCTGCGGCGCAAATTCGACAGGCCGAGGCGGCGGGCATCGCAGCCGCGTGGGCGACGATCGGAGGTGCGGGCGGCGCCGACGTGCTGACCGCCTTCGCCGTGGCGCTGGAACAGACGGAGCGCATCTTGCTGGGCACGGCGATCGTGCAGACCTATCCGCGCCACGCGATCACGCTCGCGCAGCAGACGGTCGCGCTGGAGCAGTTCGGCCCCGGCCGCTTCCGCCTCGGCATCGGCCCCGCGCACAAGGGCAACATGACGACCAGCTACGGCTACGAGTTCGCTGCGCCGCTCACCAACCTCAAGGAGTACCTGACCGTCCTGCGGTCGCTACTGCACGAGGGCGAAGTCGACTTTGAGGGCAGCCAGGTGACGGCACGCTCGCGGATCCGCACGCCCGTGCAGACGCCGATCATGGCCTCTGCCCTGCGCCCGCGATCGTTCGAGGTCTGCGGCGAGCTCTCCGACGGTGCGATCTCGTGGATGTGCCCGAAGCAGTACCTCGTCGATGAGGCGTTGCCCGCGCTGCGGCGTGGTGCGGAGGAGGCAGGCCGTGAGATGCCGCCGCTCGTCGCCCACGTCCCGATCGCCGTCAACGAGGACCGCGCAGCCGTCCACGCGCTCGCTCGCTCGCAGCTCGGCTTCTACGGCGGAACACCGTTCTATGCCGCGATGTTCGAGCGTGCCGGCTTCCCGAACAGCGGCGATGGCTACAGCGACGAGCTACTCGACGACCTCGTCGTCTCGGGCAGCGAGGAGCAGGTCGTGGCGGGCCTCGCTGCTCTCGCCGATGCGGGGATGGGCGAGGTACTGGCGGCCCCGCTGATCGACCCGGACGACCGCGAGACTTCGATCACCGCCTCGTTTGCCGCGATCGGGCGTGCCAGCAAGGAACTGAGCTGATGACTGAGGGGCTCGTGCAGACTGTGATGGGCGATGTTGCGCCCTCGGAGCTCGGCATCACGCTCGCGCATGAGCATCTGCTGATCCAATTCGGCCGCTGGCGGCGAGACGCTGGCGTCGCCTTCGAGCGCCCCGAGGCGACGGACAAGCGTGACCGCGCGCCGCTGACGCTCGACAACGTCGGCTGGGTGCGTCGCTACGACGGCTCGCACACGGAGAACCACCTGCTGGACGACATCGACCTGGCTATCGAGGAGGCGCAACGCTTCGTCGACGTCGGCGGCCGCACGATCGTCGATGCCACGAATCCCGACCTGCGACGCGACCCGGACGCACTCCAGCGCATCGCGCAGGCGACCGGCCTCAATCTCGTGATGGGCGCGGGCCACTACGTGAACGCCAATCACCCCCTCGACATGGACGACCTCACGGAGGAGGACCTCTTCGCTGAGTTCGTCGGCGACGTCACGGAGGGCTGCGACGGCACTGAGATCAAGGCCGGCGTGATCGGCGAGATCGGCCTCGAGTCGCCGATGCACCCGAACGAGCGCAAGACACTGCACGCGGCGGCTCGTGCCTCGCTGGCGACCGGCGCGCCCGTGCTGATCCACCCCGGCCGCTCGACCACCGCGCCGCTGGAGGCGATGGAGGCGGTTGCAGAGGTCGGTGGCGACCCGTCGCGCACGATCGTCGGGCACCTCGACCGCACGCTCTTCGACCCGCGGGACATGACCGCGCTGGCGGAGACGGGCTGCTACCTGGAGTTCGACCTCTTCGGGCAGGAGTCGTCCTACTATGCGCTCGCGCCGATCGACATGCCGAACGATGCGACGCGGGTCGACCACCTCCGACGGTTGATCGCCGAGGGCTTCGGCGACCGGCTGCTGATCGCGCAGGACATCTGCCGCAAGACTTCGCTGGTCGCGTACGGCGGCGAGGGCTATGCGCACATCCCAGAGAACGTGGTGCCACTGATGGGCCGCAAGGGGATGACGGAGGAGGAGATCGACGCCATCCTGATCCACAATCCGGCGCGCATCCTCGCGATAGACGCACCGGCGCAGTAGCCTCCCCTGCTCGCAGGGGCGACCTCGAAGGGACCGACCAATGGCGGAGATTCGACGACCGACCACCGAGGAGATGCCGGAGATGGCCCTCATGGCCTCGCGGCAGCTTGGCATGGACCCCTCGATATTCGGCGGGATGGCCCCTGAGTGGTCGCTCTGCGCCTTCGAGGACGGCAAGCTCGTCACCACGTATGGGTACTGGCCGCTCCAGATTCGCTTCAACGGACCGCCCGCGAAGATCTCCGGCGTAACGCAGGTATCGACGCACCCCGCCTACCGCCGCCGCGGCAACCTGCGCGCGATCACCCGCAAGCACTTCGAGCAGCTACACGAGGAGCGCGAGACCGCGATTGCCGGATTGCATCCGGCGTGGATGGGCATCTACCAGCGCTACGGCTACGGCACCGTCAACATCGTTCACTCGTACCGCTTCGACCCTCGCAACCTCGTCTTCGCGCACCCGCTCGATGTGCCGGGCCAGCTACGCGAAGTCGATCTCGCCGAGGAGTTCGGCCTGCTCGTCGATGTCTACCGCCGCTTCCGCGAGGAGCGCAACGGGCTCGTCCACCGCGGGCGCGCGATGTGGGACGCCGGGCCACTCTCCGGTTCCCCGCCGGGCCATAAAGACATCACGATCGCCTACGAAGAGGACGGCGAGGCGCTCGGCTACGTGATCTATCACCACGGCCCCGGCCTCAACCGCGACGGTGCCGGCGCCGGGCAATATCTCAACGTGATGGACTTCTTCGCGCTCACGCCGGAGGCTCACCGCGCCCTCTGGGGCATGCTCTCCTCCTACGACAACGTCGGCGAGATCCGCTGGAACAACGCGCCGGCCGACGACCCGCTGCCGAACATGATCGTCGAGCCCCGGATGCTCAACACCAGCACCAGCGACGGCATCATGGCGCGCTTCGTCACCGTCGAGGACGCGCTCACGCAGCGCCCCTACCCCGAACTCGCCTCGCTGAAGTTCGAGCTGCGCGACGAGTTCTGCGAGTGGAACGACGGGCGCTGGCAGCTCGAGACCGACATCGAGGCCAGCGCGGTAACCCGCATCGACGGCCAGGATGTTGACCTCACGCTCACCCCTGACACACTCGCCTCGATGGTCTTCGGCCGCATCTCGGCCACCGACGCCGCGCGCGCCGGGCTGCTGGACGTGCATGACGACCGCGCGCTCGCGCGCTGGGACGCCGCGCTGCGCACGAAGTACACGCCTTACGAGGCGGAGCACACCTGGTAGCGAGCGGGCTGAGAGGGAGCCTCGCTCCCCTACTCGCCTCGCCGCAGGGCCCGCCCTGAGCGTGCGTGCGTGTGCTCGCCGTCGCGCACCACGGCGACGCCGTTGACGATCACGTGCGGCATACCGGTCGGCGCGTTGCGGGGGTCCTCGTACGTCGCGCGGTCGGTGATCCTCGAGGGGTCGAAGACCACGAGGTCGGCTGACAACCCTTCGCGCACGAAGCCGCGGTCAGTGAGCAAGAACTTTTCGGCGGGCATGCCGCTGATCTTGTGGATCGCCGATTCGAGCGTGATTACGCCCTCCTCGCGCACGTACTTCTCGAGGATGCGCGGGTAGGTGCCGAAGTGCCTCGGGCGCGGCCTCGAGCCCCAGCCGAGGCCGTCCGTGCCGATCATCGTCAGCTCGTGCCGCATCACCGTGCGCACATCGGCCTCGTACATGCCGAACATCACGACCGTCACCGCGCGCTCGTTCTGGTCGAGCAGCTTGTCGACGGCGTCATCGAGCGGCAGGTCGAGTTCATCCGCGATCTGCGAGAGGTACTTGCCCTCATGATCGGGCGTGCCGGGTGCGGAGGCGATGAAGATGCCCTCTCCCGTCATGGCGCTGCCCGTGCCCTCGCGGGCGTTCATGGCGATCGCGGCCAGCCCGGTGCTGCTGGCGATGTACGGGTACTGGTCGACCGTCACATCGAGGCCCCGAGAGCGCGCCTCGCTGATCAGCGCCAGCGACTCCGTGACGCGACCCCAGTTCGCCTCGCCGGTCACCTTGTGATGCGAGATCTGCACCGCGCAGCCCGCCTCCTCGCCGATGCGAATCGCCTCGGCAACCGCGTCCAGCAACGTCTCGCCCTCGCCGCGGATGTGGGAGGCGTAGAGACCACCGAGGCGGCCGCACTCCTTCGCCACCGCGATCAGCTCTTCCGTCTCCGTGTAACGACCGGGCTCGTAGATCAGTCCCGTCGAGACACCCACAGCGCCGCCCTCTAGCCCCTCGGCGAGCCAGGCGCGCATCTGCGCCAGTTCGCCGGCGCTGGGCGCTCGCTTCTCACTCGCCCCACCCATCGCGCCGGTGCGCAGCGTGCCGTGCCCGACGAGCGCGGCGACGTTCAGGGAAGGGCGATTGTTGTCGATCGCGTCCAGGTATTTGGGGTAGCTCGACCACGTCGGAAAGTCGTCGGGCACGTCGAGCGCCCGCAGCAGGCCGTTGCGGGCGTTCTCGTACGGGACGACGCCCGAGCCGCAGTTGCCGACGACGACCGTCGTGACGCCCTGCATCGTCTTGCCAACGACATCAGGCTCCACCAGCACCAGCGTGTCGTCGTGGCTGTGTACGTCGATGAAGCCGGGCACGACGGCCTGCCCGCTGGCATCGACCTCCTCGCCGCCGGGCGCCTCAGCGAGGTCGCCGACCGTCGCGATCGTCTCGCTTTGCACGCCCACGTCGGCGCGCACGCCCGGTGCGCCACTGCCGTCGTAGACGGTGCCGCCGCGGATGATCAGGTCGTAGTGCTCCGGCATCGGGTGCTCTCCCTCGACGGCAGAGAGCCGCCCCGGGGGCGGCTCTCTGCTTGTCTGCGTCGCTCGTTAGTCGCGCTTCACGGCCGCTCGGTAGTCCTGGTACGGACCATCGCGCCAGGCGAGCGCTTCCTTGAAGCCCTCGTTCTGCATCTTGTCGGACCACCCATACGCCTGCTCCGTGAACAGGCCAACCGCATCGAGGTCGGTCGATGACCGCACCGATGAGTAGATGCCCATGTTCTCGTAGAAGCGGTTCATGTGTAGTTTCAACATCGCGAGGTGGTCGGCCGGCAGGTTCGCGATACGGTCGCCGAGCGCGATCGTGCGGTCCTCCAGCTCCTCCATCGGCCAGGCGTAGTTGATCATCCCGACCTCGGCCGCCTCCGTGCCGCTGATGTTCTCACCGGTGTAGAACATCTCCTTCGCCTTGCGCATCCCGATCACCAGCGGAAGGATCATGGAGGTGCGAGAGCCCGCGAAGCGCAGGCCGGGGTGACCCAGCATCGCGTCGTCCGCGGCAGTGACGATGTCAGACATCATCGAGAGCTCGCAGCCCCCCGCGATCGCGTAGCCGTGAATCTGGGCGATCGTGATCTTCTGCATGTTCCAGTAGTACATGTGGATGTCGGTGATGCGCTGCATCCCGCCGCGAATGCTCATGATCAGGCGGCGGCCCTCGTCATCCGACGCCTTGAAGCGGCGGTCGATCGCGTCTGCGCCCGTCCCCTGCGTTGGGGTCAGGTCGTAGCCGGCCGAGAACGTGCGCCCCGCGCCTCTGACGATGATCACGCGGGCCGAGTGATCGACCTCCAGCGCGTGTAGCGCATCCTCGAACTCGAACAGCAGCTCCTGCGAGAGCGCGTTCATCTTCTCCGGTCGGTTGAGCGTGATGCGGGCAAGCCGCCCGTCTGTCCCAACGCGGTCGATCAGCAGGTTTTCGTATTCCTCGGCCATCGGCGGCTCTCCTTCTCGGTCATATCTGGCGGCGCGCGATTATAGGCACGCCAGAGGTGGGCACGCTTGCGCTATGATGCCGCGAGCGCAGGAGGAGGGGATCATGACCGCTGCTACCGGTACAGAATTGACGGCAACCAGCGAAGCGATGACGAACGCCGCCAGCGCACTGCTCGGCGCGCTCGACGCGACGCAGCGCTCGCAGACGCAGCTCGCCTTCGAGGGCGATGAGCGCAACAACTGGCACTACACGCCACCGGCGAACCACGGCGGCATCACGCTGGGCGAGCTCTCCAGCGCGCAGCAACGGCTCGTACACAAGCTGGTCACCACCGGCGTCAGCCTGCGCGGCTACTCGATGTCCACCTCGATCATGGCGATCGAGCCGGTGCTCGGCGAGATCGAACACGCGACGCTGCATCCGGAGGCGCGCATCTTCGAGCGCGACCCCGGGCTCTACCACGTCAGCATCTTCGGGGAGCCCGGCGGCGACGCCCCATGGGGCTGGCGCTTCCAGGGGCACCACATCTCGCTCAACTACACGCTGCTCGCAGACGGCCAGATCGCCTCGCTGCCCACCTTCTTCGGCTCGAACCCGGCCAGGTTCGGCGCGCACCGCCCGCTCGCTGACGAGGAAGACCTGGCCCGCGGGCTGCTGATGTCGCTGGACAACGATCAGCGCGCCACTGCCGTGATCTCCTCGGCCGCGCCCGAGGACATCGTCACCTTCGAGCATCGCGAGATCGCCGATGGACAGCTTCCCGCCCTCTTCGCGGGTGGCCAGAACCTCTCGCAGGAGGAACGCGACAAGCGCCAGCAGGAGCGTCGTGAACGCATGGGCCTGACCGAAGAGCTGCTCGCCGTGCTCGCATACTCCTCGCAGCCTCGCGGCCTCGCGGCCTCGGCGATGGACTCCGATCAGCGCGACAAGCTCGCCTCGGTGATCGGCGCGTACATCGACCGGCTGCCGGAGCAGATCGCGGAGTTCGAGTGGCAGCGCGTGGAGCGCGGCGGCATCGACAGCATCCACTTCGCGTGGGGCGGGCCGGGCGAGCCCAACGAACCGCACTACTACCGCCTGCAGGCGCCGCGCTTCCTGATCGAGTACGACAACACCCAAAACGATGCCAACCACATTCACAGCGTCTGGCGTGACCCGGAGAACGACTTCGGCACGACGCTGCTCCGCGACCACTACGCGGAGATGCACTAACGACCCAGTTCAGTCGAGAGATTTTTCAGGCCGAATCGAGATCCAACGAGGGGTATCACAGAAAGGACACTCCCAATGAAAGCAGCGATTTTCCACGCTCCGCACGAAGATCTGACCTTCGAGCAGATCGACGTCGCAGAGCCCACCGAGCACGAGGTGCTCGTGAAGACGATGGCCAGCGGTGTCTGCCACAGTGACCTCCACTTCGTTGACGGGCTCTACCCGATGCGCGCTCCGGCAGTGCTCGGCCACGAGGCTGCAGGCGTCGTCGAAGCCGTCGGCTCGCTCGTCACGGACTTCGAAGTCGGTGACCGTGTGATCGCTTGTCTCTCCGTCTTCTGCGGGCACTGCGACAACTGCCTGGGCGGACACCCCAGCATCTGCACCACCCGCCCCAGTCGTGGCCGTGATGAGGCTCCGCGGCTGAGCTGGGAAGGCGACGCCGTCGGCCAGATGGCGAACGTCGGCAGCTACGCCGAGCAGATGCTGCTGCACGAGAACGGCGTGGTGAAGATCACGCAAGACATCGGCTTCGCGCAGATGGCTCTGATCGGCTGCGGCGTCACCACCGGCGTCGGCGCCGTGCTGAACACCGCGCAGATCGAGGCGGGCTCGACCGTCGCCGTCTTCGGCGCGGGCGGGGTCGGCCTCTCGGCGATCCAGGGTGCCCGCATCGGTGGCGCGCGCATGATCATCGCCGTCGACGTCGTTGAGTCGAAGCTCGCAACAGCGCGAGAGCTCGGCGCGACGCACGTCGTCGATGCCTCCTCGCACGACCCGGTGCAGTCGATCATCGACCTCACCGGCGGCGGCGCCGACTACACCTTCGAGGCGATCGGCCTGAAGATTGCCGCCGAGCAGTGCTTCGAGGCGATTCGTTCCGGCGGTACGGCGACGGTGATCGGCATGATCCCCGTCGGCCAGAAGGTCGAGCTCGACGGCCCGTCGTTCCTGCGTGAGAAGAAGATTCAAGGATCGAGCATGGGCTCGAACCGCTTCCGCGCCGACATGCCGAAGTACATCGACTTCTACCTGCAGGGTCGTCTCAACCTGGACGACATGATCACCAAGCGCGGCCCGCTGGAGGACGTCAACGAGGCGTTCCGAGCGATGAAGGCCGGCGAAGTCGCCCGCAGCGTCCTGGAGTTCGACTAGCCGGCTGGGGTCGGCTCCGGTCAACAGTTCGTTCAATCAGCACGGGGCAGGCTCTTTGCTTGCCCGGTGCCTGTTTTCTCAGGCAAGTGCAGTAATCCGTCTGTCCAGTGCGAGGTCATCAATGAGCGAACAGATCAGGATTTCAGCGACGAACCTCGGCCGGCTCGCGCTGCCCGGCTTCCGCGAACGGTGCTTCTAGACGTGGCTGCGCATGGATCAGAAGCGGTCATTCGACAGCTTCCCCGGCATCTTCAGTTCAATCGATGTCTACACGAAGCGGGTCGTCCGCGGTTGGTTCGACGACGTCAACACCCTTCCACCGTGGCTCAGCGCGCTCGGCGAGGTCAGCGGGTATGAGAAACCGCCGCACTGGTCAGAGTTCTCGATCATCGACGAGCAATACGACATCCAGTTCGGGGGCGAGGCGGACGGCATCCTCAGACGGCCCGACGACTCGCACATGATCGTCGACTACAAGACCGCCAAACACACCGGCAATCAGGACGCGCTCTATCCCGCGTACCAGGCTCAGCTCAACGCCTATTCCCGTATTGGCAACGAGCTGGACTTCGATCCCGTCACCGACCTCGCCCTGATCTATATGGAGCCGGTCACCTGCGATACCGCCGCCAGCCGCGACGACAACCGCCGGGGCGACGGCTTTGCGATGGGCTTCGCCGCCGATGTCGTCACGGTGCCCGTCAATCCTGAGATTCTGGAGCCATTGCTCGCGAAGACACGGGAGATATTCGAGCTCGAACGTGCACCGGCCAGTCGCACCGGCTGCACCGACTGCCAGCGTGTCGGTCAGCTCAGCGTGTTGCTGCCCGACCGGCTTCGGCACCACCTGGCAGGCGATCGAACTGATGCACGCGCCGCCCCGCGAGGTTGCGATCATCGGCGACCCCGCCGAGGTCGAGCTGCTGACGACGATCTTCGGCGAGACCGCCAGTTTCGAGGGCGCGGAGGACATGCTGCGCGCGGTGCAGATGCCAGTGCTGCTCTACTCCGGCACCGAGGATCCGCGCTACGTCTCCGTGAAGGCTGCGGCCGAGCTAACACCACTCGCGAGCTTCTTCGAGCTACCCGGCCTGAACCACGGCGAGGGTGGCGGGGCAGTCGACGAGGTGGTGCCACGCGTGCTGAGTTCCTTGCGGCCGTGCCGGTGGCTACCGGCTAGCCGCCGTAGTTGAGGCCCAGCTCCGAGAGCGTCAGCATGCTCGGGTCTTCCTCGCGCAGGCCGACGTCCGTCACCTCGACTACCACAACCGCGTGGTCGCCGATCTCGACGGTGTCGCGCAGCGTTAGCTCCGCCCACGCGGGCGCGTCTTTCAACACGATCGCGCCACCATCGGTGCGCTCGAAGCCGATGCGAGCGTCCTTCGTCACGAACTCGTCACCCTCGATGTCGGCATCGCCGAAGAAGGCGAAGGCGAGGCTGCCCTGCCCGCTGCCGAGGAACGACATCGCCAACTTGCCGCCAGCCTTCACGTTCGCGAACGACTTCGTGTCGGTCTTCACGCCGATCGCCAGCAGCGGCGGCTCGAACGACATCTGCGAAACCCAGTTGACCGTCCCGGACTCGACTGAGTCTCCGGTCTCCGCAGTCAGCACATAGAGTCCGTACGGGATCATTCGGAGCGTGGTCTTCTTGGCGTCTGCATCCATGGTGTCGTCCCCTCCCACAATCGTGGACGGCAGTATAGCCGGGAACTTAGTGCAGCCGCCCCTGTGAGAATCCGCGAATCTGGACCGCCCGCCCGGGCCGCGACCACTCCGCCCTTCCCTTCCGCCCTCGACAGCCGCTAATCTGGCGGCTGCTCGGCCCTCTGTACGTCGCCGGGCTCGCGGAAGGAACACTGCATGCCACTGGTGATCGGCGTGACCGGCTCAATCGCGACCGGCAAGAGCGGCCTCTGCCAGCACCTCGCTGACCGCTGGGGCGCGATTCACGCCGATGCGGACAAGCTGGTGCACCGCATGTTCGACCCCGGCCGTGATGGCTTCGAC
>DASCRM010000127.1:0-11113 GCA_034406555.1 Dehalococcoidia bacterium
CGGCAAGGGCCTGGATTGTGGCGTTACCGTCAACGGCGGAGATTACGTTCCATCCGACGACTTCTAGCATGTCCACCGCGACGGTGCGCACCGATTCGTCATCGTCGACAACCAGGACGGTGAGTGGGTCGGCACCGACCGTTGCCGGGATCACGGGCGGAGGCGCAGCGGGCGACGCCGCGACGGGGAACAACAGCTTCACGCTCGTTCCCTCGCCCGGCTCGGTGTAGACCTTCACGGCACCGCGGTGGGACCTGACGATGCCCAGGACGCTGGCCATGACTAGGCCCCGTCCGTCGCCCTTCGGCGTGAAGAACGGATCGAACATGTGGGTCGCCGTTGCGGACTCCATCCCGATTCCCGTGTCCGCCACTTCGATCGTGACGTAGGTGCCCGGTGGCAGCTCGTCATCGACGTGGGTCGCTCGGAGGTATTGCGCGTCCGCGTGGAGGGCTGCTGTGCGGATGGTGATTTGACCGCTGCGCTCGCCGATCGCATCGGAGGCGTTCGTGATCAGGTTCATCACGACCTGTCGTAGCTACGAGAAGTCCCCGTCGATGGCCGGAAGATTGTCGGCGAACTGGTGGCTCAGCACTGTCCGCGGCGACATCGTCGTCTCCAGGATGGCGGCCATCCGCTTGATCAATTCGGTCGGATCGACCGGCCCGGTCTCTGTATCTGCCTGACCGGCGTAGGCCGTGAGGTTGCTGAACAGGTCAGCGGCGGCACGGGCGGCCGTCTCGATCTGGTGGAGCCGCGGCAGCGCCGGAGATTCGGGCGGCAACTGCTGCGTCGCGATGTTGGCGTAGCCGAGGATCGGCATCAGCAGGTTGTTGAAGTCATGCGCGATGCCCGCCGAGAGTAGGCCCAGGCTCTCGAGGCGCTGCGTCTGGATCAGGCGCTGCTCCAGCGTGAGGCGCTCAGTGATGTCACGGACGGACGCGACCACGATTTCCGCGCCCTCCACCTCTACCGGACTGAGGCTGATTTCAACGTCGATTGTGTTCCCGTCGGCCCGCAGCGCTTTGAGGTGGAGGCCGCTCCCCATCAGGCGCCGCGACGGCTGGGCGGAGAAGTCCTTGCGAGTCTGCTCGTGTCCCGAACGGAGATCGACCGGGATCAGCTGCTCCACGGACATCCCGACGAGTTGTTGAAGCGGGTAATCGAACAATTCTGTTGCGGCCTGGTTGGCGGAGATGATCTCGCTGCTGCGATCTACGACAACGATCGCGTCAGGAATGGCATCCATCAACTCCGGCTTGAACAGCATCTGGTCCGGCACTCCGTCGTCTCCTATCAGGAGGGTTCGAGTTGGCGACAGTGCTGTCAGGCAACTGACAAAGATACCATTTTGTCAGTTAACTACACCAAAGCGCGGTGCGGCGAAAAGTCTGATGAATCGCTGACGAGACAGTCACAAAGTGCAGATTCAGGAGGAACTGCGAGTAATTCGCCAGCTTCAGGCGGTTCGCAGTGCCTCCGCGACCCGTAGAGGGTAGTCGCCGCAGATGCCATCGACGCCAGCGTCGCGTACGCGCCGTATCTCTGCGTCGTCGTTGACCGTCCACGTGTATACGTTGAGGCCGTGGCCGTGTGCCTCCGCCACTGCCTGCGGCGTCACTAGGCTGCGGTGCAGGCTGACGCCCGAGAATCCCGCGCCGTGCGCCACCTTCAGCGGCGACTCCGGGCCGTCGAGTGCTACGCCGCGCTCGCCAACGAGCAGCGAGGTTGGCACTCCGGGTAGCGCTTCGCTCACCGCCGAGGCGATCCAGAGGTCGAAGGACCAGAGCCAACACCAGCCGGTGGCCGACGCCTCGCGCAGTGTCGTGGCGATTAGCTGTTCGATGTCTGCCTGCTTCACCTCGATCACCAGCTGGCAGCGGCCGTCAATCAGCACCAGTGCCTCGGCCAGCGTGGGCACGGACTGCGGGCCGGCGTCGTCGTACGGGTCGAGCACCTGCAGCGCCGAGAGTTCGTCCGATGTCACCTCGGCGAGCTCTCGCTGATCGCCGGTGGTGCGCTCCAGGGAGGAGTCGTGCAGCAGTACGGGCAGGCCGTCGGCGGTGGCGCGCACGTCCACCTCGATCGCATCGACGCCGTTCTCGATTGCGGCGCTGATGCCGGCCAGCGTGTTCTCGGGCATCGTGCCCATGTTCGTGCGGTGCGAGATCACAAGCGCAGTCACGGGCAGCTCCCGACGGCCAGGCAGGGCGGGTGACTAGTCGTCGCGTCGCTCGCGGAGGAAGTTCTCGAGGTCGGAGAGCAGGTCGTCGGCGGCCGGCAATTCAGCGCTGCCGCCGTCGTTCTCCTCGAAGGCCGGGGTCGCGGGACGGTCCTCGTCGTACTGCTCTTCGAGTTGGCGAACGTAGGAAGCTGCCTCGGAGGACTCTTCCATCGCTTCGCGCACCTGCTCAGCGAACGACTCCGCGCGCTCCTCGATCTCTCGCAGCGAGGTGGAGGTGCCGAAGCCGTGGTCGATCGCCTTGACGAGCGTGATCGCCACGTTCGGGTTGGGCCCCATCGTCAGGTAGTGCGGCGACATCGCCCGCAGGTGGGCGTTACGCCACTGCTCGTCGCGGTGGTGCAGGTTGACGACGCTGACGATGCCAACCGGCCCCTGGTAGCGCGACGTCGCGCGCACCTCTAGCCCGAACTGCTGCTCGAAGTCGTCATGCGAGGCGGAGAGCGTAACGGGCAACGGTCGCGTGTGCGGGACGGCTGCCGGCTGCGCCCCCAGCGTGATGCTTGTCGTCGCGCCGACCTTCTCCATCAGCTCCGCGATTGCGTTGGTGAACGACTGCCAGCGCAGGCTCGGCTCCGGTCCGGTCAGCAGTACGAAGTCGCGGTCCGCGCCCGGCGGGCTGGCGAGGAAGAACTTCACGCTGGGCCAGTCGAGCACGCGCTCGCCATCCTCCAGCCGCACGCGGGGGCGCTGCACGGTGAAGTCGAAAAATTGCTCCGGGTCGATCTCCGCGATCGCGCGGCCACCCCACTGCTTGACGAGGTAGTCGAGCGCGGCGACGGCCGAGCCGGAGTTGTCGCCCCAGCCGGAGAAGGCGGCGAGCAGCACCGGGTCGCGCAGCGGGCCCAGTTCTTCCAGCGCGGTCAGCGCGGTGCGGGCGGGTTCGTTCGGTTCGTTCATCGAGAGTCCTCTGATACCAGTCTAGATCGATAGCCGACCTGAAGCCCGATCTAGATCTGCGAGTAGCCGGATCCGTCGCGGTCGATGCCGGTACCTTTTGCTCCTTCGATCCAGCCGAACTCGTCGAGGATCTGCTGGCTGTAGGTCACGCGCCCGCTCACCTTCTCCAGCGGTTCGGAGGCCAGCAAGAGCGCCGCTTGCGCCATTAGCACCGGTGGCTCGCCGCGCGGGTCATCCATTCCCGAGACGAGCTTGTGGAAGACCGTGCCCGGTGTCGGCACGACCTGCGAGGGCGAGAAGCAGGCGACGGTGATGCCGTGCTGGTAGACCTCCTGCGCGAGGCCCTGCGTGAAGCGCTCCAGCGCTGCTTTCGACGCGCCGTACATCACGCCGCCGCGTACTGCCGAATCCTCATATGGCCCGCGGCCGGGGCCGATCGCCGCGCCGGAGGAGATGTTCACGATCGCTCCGCTGCCCGCTTCGATCATGTCCGGGAGCACGGCCTTCGAGAGCATGAAGGGGCCGTGCACGTTGACGGCGAAAGCGCGCATCCAGCGGCTGGCGGGGTAGTCGACGATCGGGATGTAGTAGTTGAGCGCGGCGTTGTTGATCAGGACGCTCGCCGGCCCGAAGCCTGCCTTCGTCTCCTCGATCACGCGCATGCAGTCGTCTTCTTCGGAGATGTTCGCTGCGACCGCGACGGCCTGACCGCCGCTCTCGTTGATCTCCGTGACGGTGGTCTCCAGCGAGCCTTCGAGCTGGTGGTCACCCTCCTTCACGGTGCGGGCCACCGCGACGACCTTCGCACCCTCTTCGGCGAACATGATCGCGATTGCTTTGCCGATGCCTCTGCTGGCGCCGGTGACGATCGCCACCCGCCCGTCGAGCTTGCCCATGCCGCGCACCCTCTCGCTATTCCGTGACCCGCCAGGAGCGTCGCCCGGCGAGTGGCGGCCATGATAGCCCCGCCGGGGCCTAGGGGGCGGGTTCGGACGCGCCGACGGCCGGGCGGCTGCGTCGACGCAGCCAGAGCACCCAGACGCCGACGGCGACCACCGCGACCACACCGACGCCAACCACGACCAGCTCGAACCGCTCGTCGAGAAACTCGCTGAAGCGTTCGCCCCAGAAGAAAATCAGGATCGCGATCGTGAAGAAGCGCAGGCCGCGCCCGACGACCGAGGCGAAGACGAAGATGCTGCGCGCGATGCCGAAGGCACCGGCCGCGATCGCGAAGATCTTGTAGGGCAGGGGGGTGAGGCTGGCCAGCACGATCGCGAAGAAGCCGTGGCGCACGAACAGCGTCTCGACACGTTCCACCTGGTTCGCCTTGAAGCGTTGCAGGATCGGCCGCCCAACCCGCAGACCGAGGAAGTGTCCGACGACACCCCCGCCGACCGATGCTCCCGTCGTCAGGGTCGCTAGCAGCAGCGCGTCCTGCGGGTTGCGCAGTGCGAGCGCGATCAGCAGCGGGTCGGGAGGAATCGGAAAGAAGATCGCCTCGGCGGCGCTCAGCACACCCAGCATCGCGGGCCCGGCGGGGCTATCGGCCCAGTTGACCAGCCACTCGCGCAGCGCATCCAACATGCGCACCAGCGTGCCGGGTGCCCTAGCGTGAGGGCAAGCGCCGGTGGGGTGAGGAGCGGATCAGGCGAGGGAGAGGAAAGTTGGCTCGGGACCAGGGATTCGAACCCCAATTGGCGGAACCAGAATCCGCTGTCCTACCATTAGACGAGTCCCGAAAGCCGTACTCAGCCTAGCAAACTGGCCCGCCGCGATCACGTCGCGGACGTCCCGATCTTGGAGGTGTTACCCGCCGGACGTGGCACTTTCGAGGGCCTCGGCGGCAGCGCGGAGGCGTGCGACGCAGCGTTCCGCGCCCACGATCTCCATCGCCTCGAAGAGCGGGGGCGTGATCGCCTTACCAGTGACCGCGAGGCGGCAGAGCATGAACAGGTCACCGGGCTTCTCCTCCAGCTCCGCGGCGAGCGCCCGCAGCCGCTCCTCGATTGCCTCCGTCGACCAGCCGTCGAGGGCTTCGATCGCGTCGGCGATCACGGGCAGGACGCTCAGTGCTGCTTCGGGGCGTTTGCGGTAGTGCTTGCCCAGCAGCTCGTCGGTCGGCGGTGTCGCGATCTCCCGCTGGAAGAAGAAGTCGACCATCGGCGCGAGTTCGGTCAACAGCTTCACGCGCTCACGCACCAGCGGTGTCAGCTCCTCGACGAAGCCGCGGTCGAGCGGGCGAGCGACGTCGCGGGGGAGGGTGCGTTCGAGCTGCACGGCGAAGAGCTCGGAGAGTTCGTCCTCCGGCATCTCACGCAGGTAGACGCCGTTCATCCACTCCAGCTTCTGCGTGTCGAACCCGGCCGGACTGGGGTTGAGGTCGTGGAGGTCGAAGGTCTCCAGCAGCTGCTCCCGCGAGATGATCTCCGTGTGGTCGTCCAGTCCCCAGCCGATCATCGCGAGGAAGTTGACCACCGCGTCGGGCAGGTAGCCGTCCTCCGCGTACTCCAGCACCGACTTCGCACCCTGACGTTTCGAGAGCTTGCCGCCGTCCGGGCCGAGGATCACCGGGTTGTGGACCAGATCAGGAAGCTCGTAGCCCAGCGCCTCGAAGAGCCGCACGTGGCGGGGCGCGGAGGGGATCCACTCCTCGCCGCGGACGATGTGCGTGATCTCCATCTCGTGGTCGTCGACGGCGTGTGCGAGGTGATAGGTCGGGAAGCCGTCCGACTTCAGGATTACGAAGTCTTCCTGTGTGCTGTTCTCGACCGTGATCACGCCGCGCAGCGCGTCGGTGAAGCTGGTCGAACCCTCGTCCGGCATGCGGAAGCGCACGACGCTCGACTCGCTCTCGGCGCGCGTCGAGGCCTCGTCCGGCGCGATCCCGCGGCACTTGCCCTCGTAGCCGGTCGGGAGCTTCGCCTTCTGCTGGCGCTTGCGCATCTCGCCCAGCTCCTCGGGCGAGCAGAAGCAGCGGTACGCCGCGCCGTCTGCCAGCAGCCGGTCGACGGCCGCGTGATAGAGGTCGAGCCGCTGCGACTGCACGTAGGGCGCATGCGGCCCGCCGATGTCAGGGCCCTCGTCCCAGTCGATGCCGAGCCAGCGCAGCGAGTCGAAGATGCGCTCCAGCGAGCCCTCGACGGCGCGCGACTGGTCGGTGTCTTCCAGCCGGATGATGAACTGCCCGCCGTAGCGCCGGGCGTGTAGCCACGCCCACAGCGCCGTGCGGATGTTGCCGACGTGCGGGTCGCCGGTCGGGCTGGGGGCGTAGCGAAGACGGATGCTCACGAGGTGTTCACCGTATCCCCTTGCCGGCTGTCTGACCGTCCTCGAGTTGTGTCTGGCTGAGTCGCAGAGGCGACACCGTGACGCGCTCGCAGCGTCTCGATCGCCTGGCTGATGTCCGCGGGGATCGGCGCCTTGAATTCGCGCCACTCACCGGTCGAGGCGAGTGTGAAGCCGAGTCGGGCGGCATGCAACGCCTGCCGGTCGATCAGCTCGGACGGCCGTCCGTAGAGGGTGTCGCCGGTGACCGGGAAGCCGATCGCCGCCAGGTGCACGCGAATCTGATGGGTGCGCCCGGTGTAGATCTCCACCTCCAGTAGCGTGCCTTCGTCGCCGTAGTGCTCGACCACGCGGTACTGGGAGCGCGCGCTCTGGCCGTCCTCGACCACCGCGCGGCGACGGAGGTTGTCGGGGTCGGGTCCCAGCGGTGCCTCGATGATCCCCTCCGGCGGATCGACGTGGCCGTCCGCGAGTGCGAGGTAGACCTTCAGCGTCTCGCGTTCGCGCCACTGGTCCTTCAGCATGCGCGCGGCAGCGGCCGACTTCGCGAACACCATCGCGCCCGAGGTGTCACGGTCGAGGCGATGCACGACGCCGGGACGAACGTTGTCGTCCATCTCGCTGACCTCCGGATAGCGCGCCCTCACGACGTTGATCAGCGTCACACCATCGAGGCCGGGCGCCGGATGCACGACGAGCCCCGGGGCCTTGTCGATTACCAGCGTCTCCTCGTCCTCGTAGAGCACCGCCAGCGGCACATCCTGCGCCAGCAGATCGAGATCCGGCACGACCGGTAGCTGCACCTCGATCGTCGCGCCCGCCGCGACGGCGTGCCCGGCCTTTGTGACGACGCCGCCCTCGACGGTGACGCTCTCACCCTCGATCAGCTTGCGGGCCTGCGAGCGTGAGAGTTCCGTCAACTCTGCGGCGACGAGCCGGTCGAGGCGGTTGGCTTCGACGGCGGTGAACTCGCGATGTGTGGCGCTCATGCTTCCGGCTCCGCTGGCTCGGCCACCGAGGACTCGTCGCCGTCCTCGAAGAATGAGAGCAGCACGATCGTCGCGACGCCGACCACGATCGCGGAGTCGGCCAGGTTGAACGCGGGGTAGTGGGTGGGGTCGATAAAGTCCGTCACGCTGCCCTCGCCGGTCGCGCGGTCGATGAAGTTGCCGGTCGCGCCGCCGAGCACGAAGGCGAGCGCCGTGGTGTAGAGCCGCCCGCCGATCGGGGCCAGGTAGAGGAAAATGAGCAGTGCGCCGATGCCGACGACGGGCATGATCAGCAAGAAGATGCGGGCGTCCTGCAGGATGCCGAACGCGGCACCCGTGTTTTCGACGTGCGTGAGCTGGATCAATCTATCGCGACCGGGCCAGCTCTCGCCGACCGCGAGCCACCCACGGATCACCACCTTCGTCGCCTGATCGGCGAGCACGACGACGAGCGCGATCGCGAGGAAGGGGCGGAGGCGCGCGACCGCCTCCGCGAGGCGGCTGCGGCTGCCATCGACCGGTGGCGAGGAGGCGTGTAGTTCGGCCATTCGGACTCCCGATCACAGCGTAGCCCAGCCGCCTACAAGAGACCGCCGACGCGGGCGGTTGAATGAGCGGCGGGCGGCCCGCTAGGATGGAGTCATGACTCAAGCACGGGCGTACTAACGTGTCGATCGATCTGACCCGCAGCCCTTTCGGCGGCAGCTCCGACGCGGAGACAAACGGCGAGCGGAAGCGTTTGCCCCCCGGTCAGCGGCTGACCGACGGCTGGCCGATCCTCCACTACGGCGGCATCCCTAGCGTCGATCTCGACAGCTGGGAATTCATCATCGGCGGCCTCGTCGACAACGAGGTGAAGCTGAGCTGGGAGCAGTTCATGGAGCTGCCGCAGGTCGAGGTGCGCACGGACATCCATTGCGTCACCACCTGGAGCAAGTACGACAACGACTGGGTCGGCGTGCGCTTCACCGACGTGATGGAGCTGGCGAACGTCCGCCCGGAAGCGAAGCACGTGATGTTCCACTCCTATGGGGGCTACACAACCAACGTCCCGCTGAGCGAGCTGATGAAGGACGACATCCTCTTCGTGCACACCCACAACGGGCAGCCGCTCTCGCCGGAGCACGGCGCACCGCTGCGAGGGATGATCCCGCACCTCTACTTCTGGAAGAGCGCGAAGTGGGTGCGCGGCATCGAGTTCATCGCCGAGGATCGTCCCGGCTTCTGGGAGATGTACGGCTACCATATGCACGGCGACCCGTGGACCGAAGAGCGATACGGGTAGGCTGCGTCTCAGGCATTGACCAACGAGCACGGATCAGGAGGCCCCGATGGCTGCCGGTGGATTGAAGATCAGCCTTCGTTACTGCGTACCCTGAAACTACATGCAGAGGGCTGTCTGGACGGCGGCCGAGATTCTCTCCAACTATCAGGAGGACATCGAGAGCTTCAACCTTGAGATGGGTGGGAGCGGCGACTTCGAGTTCTCGATCGACGGCGACCTCGCGTACTCGAAACGCGAGACCGGCGAATACCCCGACGTGAAGCTGCTGAAGCAGGCTGTCGTCGACGCACTCGAAGCGCGAGTCACGGCCTAGCGGTCGGCGCAGTCGGTTCGAGCGAAGAAACAGAGGCCCGGCGCATGCGCCGGGCCTCTTGCTATCTGCGGGACGAGTCGGGCAGCAGGTGACCGCCTAGATGTAGATGCGTGCCGAACCCGGCCCTCGAACGTGCCCGGAACGCCGCGCCTCGGCAGCAACAGCGTCCGCGACCAGCTTCCCGGCATCCCCGTTAAAGACTGAGGGCAGGATGTAGTCTTCATTTAACTGGTCGTCGGGGATCACGCTGGCGATCGCGCGGGCAGCGACGATCTTCATCTCCTCGGTGATGTCGGTCGCGCCGGCGTCCAGCGCGCCGCGGAAGAGGCCGGGGAAGCACAGCACGTTGTTCACCTGGTTGGGGAAGTCGGAGCGGCCGGTGGCGATCACCTGCGCCATGCCCTGGATCAGGCCGGGCATGATCTCCGGCTCCGGGTTCGCCATCGCGAACACGATCGCGCCGTCGGCCATTGCGTCGACGTCCTCGGGCTCGAGCATGCGAGGCGCGGAGAGGCCGAGGAAGAGGTCGGCTCCGACCATCGCCTCGCTCAGCGTGCCGTCGAAGCCTTCCTTGTTCGTGTTCTCAGCGAGCCATGCCTTGGCGGGGTTTAGGCCCTCGCGACCCTCGTAGATCGCCCCGCGTGTGTCGTACGCGATCACGTTCTTGACGCCGTAGTTCATTAGGATCTTCGTGCAGGCGGTGCCGGAGGCACCCGCGCCGACCAACACCATCTTCAGGTCTTCCGGCCGCTTCTGCACGATCTTCAGCGCGTTGATGATGCCAGCGAGCACGACCACGGCCGTGCCGTGCTGGTCGTCGTGCATCACCGGGATGTCCAGCTCCTCGCGCAGCCGATCCTCGATCTCGAAGCAGCGCGGCGCGGAGATGTCTTCGAGCAGGATGCCGCCGAAGCCGGGCGCAATCGCCTTTACGACGTTCACGATTTCGTCTGGGTCCTTCGTGTCGAGGCAGATCGGCCAGGCGTCGATGCCGCCGAAGCTCTTGAAGAGCATCGCTTTGCCCTCCATCACCGGCAGTGCGCCCTGCGGGCCGATGTCGCCGAGGCCGAGCACCGCCGTGCCGTCCGTGACGATCGCGATCGTGTTCACCTTCGTCGTCAGCGCCCAGACGGAATCCGGGTCGTCGTGCACCTGCATGGAGACGCGGGCGACGCCCGGTGTGTAGACGTGCGAGAGCTCCTGCATCGTGCGGATGTTGACCTTGTTGGCGACCTCGATCTTGCCGCGCCGGTGCAGCTGGAAGGTGCGGTCGGAGGCGAGTTGAATGTCGACGCCGGGGATCGCGGCGACGCTCGCGACGATCTCCTGTGCGTGCGCCTCGTCGCGACAGAAGACGCGGAAGTTGCGCACCATCACGTCCGATTGCGCCTCCTGAATCTCGATGTCACCGACGCTCGCGCCGTGCTCGCTGATAGACCGTGTGACCTTCGCCAAGTTCCCGACTTCGTTGTCGATCGCCAGCCGCAGCAGCAGCGGGTAGTTCGAAATCTGCGCGGCGTACTCGCCCGGATCCTGATTCGTCATTGCGTCCTCCTCGGAGTACGGCTTCTGGCACCTCGGACATCGGGCCGGCGGTTCCGCCTGTCGGGGGAACCATCCGTGCCCGCAGAAGGTGCAGGTACGCTGCGGCGCTGAGCTGACCATGATTTATGCTTTAGCATCCATTTGTCATAACCGCAAATTCGGCGTGAAGCAGAGCTTGCAACTTCAACAGGGCCGGTGGCGGGCGCTCGTTCGCGTGCTAAGATGCCGCGCCTCTCACACCGTGAATGGTTATTCACACTCCCCCAACCCGGACGGGATCGCAATCGATGCGCATGCCAACAGTCTCACGTCCTCGCATTCCGACCGAACGCGTGCGGGCGGCCTTGCGACGATCCATTAGGTTGCTGAAGCGTGGTGTCGAGGCGGCGAGCGACGCCGCGAGTACGGTCGAGGAGCGTGGCGCCGAGGTGGTCGGCGACGCCGTCAGCACCGTCGAAGCGCATGGTGCCGAGGTTGTGAGCGAGGCCGCGGAGACGGTCGAAGAGCTCTCCCCGGCGCGCCGGCACCGCAAACGCCGGGCGGGAATGATC
>DASCRM010000128.1:0-7178 GCA_034406555.1 Dehalococcoidia bacterium
CCCGTCCCACGACTTCGGCGTGATGTCGTCGAGCTCGAAGTGCTCCGATAGGCGGTCGACGAAGTCCTCCGGCAGCCGATCCACCTTCACGAGCCGGTGCGCGGGCAGGATCGCGAGTCCGGGGTCGTCCGTGGGAATCAGGCCGACGAGCATCCGGCTCGACGCGGTGGTGGCGACCTCCGCCTGGTAGTTGAGCGCGGTCTGGGTGCGGTGGTGTCCGTCCGCGATCGTGACGTCCGAGGCGGCGACGGCCACGGTCAGCGTCTCGATCGCCTCGGAGTCGTCGATCACCCACAGTCGATGGACATCGCCGATGCCGTCCGTCGCCTCGAAGGTCGGTTCGCCCTCGGCGACACGCTCGAAGACCGCGCGGGCGGCTTGCTGCGGATCCTCGAACATCGCGAAGACAGGGCTGACGTTCGTCTCGGCGGCCCGTAGCAGGCGCAGCCGGTCGTCCAGCGGGCCGGTCATTGTCGACTCGTGGAAGCGCACGATGCCCTCTTCCGGCGCTCGCAGTTCGAGGCGGGCGAAGAAGCAGCGACGGGCATGCACGGCGCCGTCCACCGTGTAGCGCTGCTCGTAGAGGTAGTAGACGGGCTGCTCATCGCGCCGCATCACGCCCTCGTCTTGCCACTGGCGCAGGGCGGCGGCCGCTTCTGCGTAGTCGGTCGGCTCCGCGCCAGGTGGGCGCATCTCGATGTGCGCGACGCCGTGAGGCGACCGGGCGAGCAGGGCGCGCACATCGTCGTCAGTCACGACGTCGTACGGGGGCGCGATCACGGCGTCCGGGTCGACGCGGGTGGGGTCGTAGCGCAGGCCTCGGAAGGGCTCGATCAGGGCCACCGGTGCACTCCTACCATTGCGCGGGCGTTTGGCGTCTGAGCCGGAGCCTACGTTAGACTCGGCCGACAGTTACCGCAGCAACAGTGTCCCGCTGGAGATCGCCCGCGTCTATGAACCAGTACTGCGTGTTCTGTGAGATCATCGCGAAGCGCGAGCCGGCCGACATCCTCCTTGAGACCGAGAACGTGCTCGTCTTTCGCAACCGTCTGCGCTGGGTGTCGGTGATGCTGCTGGCGATCCCGAAGCTGCATATGACGCAGGCCGAACTGTGGGCCGACATGGGCGAGGTCGGCGCTGTGGCGACGCAGGCCGCGCAGGAGCACTGCCCGGGCGGCTACCGGATGATCTCCAACAGTGGCTACGACGGCATGCAGTCGCAGTCGCACGCGCACGTGCACATCCTCGGCGGCCAGTTCCTTGGTGAGTACGCGTAGCGAAGCTAAGCGTCAGGCATCACAGTCGCCTAGCGAGGCCAGTGGCCTAGCGGGCCTCTTTGCGCCACTCCGTGAGCGCCGCCGTCTGCAGCTCGAAGAGCTGCTTGATGCCACCCTCGGCCAGATCGACGATCGCGTTCATCTGCTGGCGATCGAAGGTGTCACCCTCGGCGCTGCCCTGCACCTCGACCAGCTGCCCGGTGCTCAGCATCACGACGTTGAAGTCGACGCTCGCGCTCACGTCTTCGCCGTAGTTGAGGTCGAGCAGCGGTGTGCCCTCGACGATGCCGACGGAGGTGGCTGCGAGCTGGCTGCGGATCGGCGAGGTCGGCAGCAGCTTCTTGCGCTGCATCCACTCGACGGCCATCGCCATCGCCAGCCACGCACCGGTGACCGACGCCGTGCGCGTGCCGCCGTCCGCCTGGATCACGTCGCAGTCGAGCGTGACTGTCTTCTCCGAGAGTCGGTCGAGGTCGATCGAGGCGCGCAGCGAGCGCCCGATCAGGCGCTGAATCTCCTGCGAGCGGCCGTCGTCCAGCCGCCTCCGGCTGCGCGTGTTCGTGGAGCGCGGCAGCATGCTGTACTCCGCCGTCACCCAGCCGGAGCCGCTGTTGCGCAGGAACGGGGGGACGCGGTTCTCGACCGTGGCGGCGCAGAGCACCTGCGTGCCACCCATGGTGATCATCACCGACCCCTCCGCGTGGCGCAGGTATCCAGCCTCGATCGTGACGGGGCGCAGTTCAGCGGTGGTGCGTCCGTCGGCGCGTTCGACCATCGATTGTTGCTCCGATTCAGTCGCGGTTGGCACAAGGGAAGTTACAGTAGCACGCGATCTGCGGAGGGGCCGAGGCCCCGATCACGAGCGCAACGGAGCAGCAATGCCGGTCTATCGCCTCTACGCCAGCGAGGATGGCGCGACGCACATCGAGCCGTTGGGAACCGAGGATTTCTCCTTCGAAAACGGCCCCGGCGAGTTCAAGGGCGTCGGCGGGATGGTGCTCGGTGATGCCTCGCGCGTGCTGCTGATGCGCTTCGAGGCGGGCGTCCAACCCTCGCTGCATCGCGCCAACCCAGGGCTGGCTGTGCTGCTCGAGGGCGAGCTGACCGTCGCCGCCTCGGGCAGCAGCGAGGTCGCCCTGCGGCCCGGCGACGCGATCCGCGTGGAGTCGACCGGTCGAAGGGGCTGGGCGCCGCGCAACCCGGGCGAGAGCTTGGCGCTGACGGCGATCTCGCAGATGCCGTCGGGAGGTCGCGATTGACCCTGTTTGTTCTTGAGTCGATCGATGACGGGGCTGAGCGGAGGCTCTTCGCGGCGTTCGGCGCCGAGTTTGTCCGAATCCGGTTCGCGTGGCTGAACGTCCCGCTGCTGGCGGCTGTCGGCGTTGCTGTGGCGTTCTTCGTTACGCCTGTCGATGGTTCAGGCGCCACTGTGGCTGCAGGGCTCGCGTATGGCGCGTCGATCATCATCGCCAGTCCTGTGCACTCGCTCGGGCATGTGTTCGCGAATCGATTGGTGAAGGCGCCTGTCACGTACGTCCGGCTCTCGGCCACGGTGGCGACGATGCGATACACGGATATTCCGCTGTCGTCCGGTCGCGTTCACCTCTTGCGTGCGCTGGGTGGGCCGGTCGCCAATCTGGCGCTTGGCGGCACCGCTCTCTTGCTCAGCGCCGCGCTCCTGGAGAGTCACCTGCTTCGCTTCTTCGGAGCGGTCAGTCTGCTATTCGGTGCGATGATGCTGTCCCCGATTCCGTCTCTGGATGGCGCGGTCATCTTTCGACAGCTGTTCGGCCGCAGTCCGTAGCACAGCCCCTTGGCGAGTCAGCGCGAACCGTTGACCCAGAGCCGCTTGCCGTCACTGAGTAGCGCGACGTCGCCATCGAGGTCGGTGCGGAACAGCAGCACGGCGCCACCATCGAAGCGCGCGAGCACCTCCGCGTTCGGGTGGTCGTAGCGGTTCGACTCGCCGACCGCGATCACCGCCACGCTCGGCTGCACGGCGTCGAGGAACTGGCGCGTCGACGAGGACTTCGAGCCGTGGTGCGCGACGATCAGCACGTCCGCGCACGGGCGGTGCCGCTGGCGAGCAGCCACTGCTCGGCGGGCGCTTCGATGTCGGCGGTGAGCTGGATGCGCCGATCGCCGATCGTGATCAGCAGCACGAGCGAGCGGTCGTTGTCGGTGCGATGCAGGCGACCGGCCGTCACGACCGGAGGCGAGAGCACCTCGATCGTTGTCTGCGCGGAGAGCCGGATGCGGTCGCCGATGTCGAGCTGCTGTGTGGCGGGCGTGGCCGAATCGCCATCGCCCCACAGCCGCACGACGTCGAAGCGACGTTGGACTTCCGGTAGCTCGCCGCGGTAGTCGAGGTTTCCGTGCGTGATCACGTCGTTTTCATAGTGTGCGTCCAAGGAACCGGTTCTATGGCCCCTACTGAACATCGCGAGAGCACTGGAACCTTCGACGTTCAGGCGGAATCTGAGACATCAGACTCAGCAGTCCCATAGCTTCGGAACGAAGAGGCTGATGATCATCGCTCAGTTGCAACGGTTCGGACTGCACGCACCAAAGGCCCACGGTTGTCTGCCGTAGCAGCCCCGGCGGTGCCTTTCTGGCTGACCTGCTCTTGCGACGGCGACTTCGGAGATCGCTGCGGTCGGCTAGCGCATCAGGCCGGTCACGCGAGCGTGCTCCGCGCCCAGTTGCGGACTGACTTCGATCGGGAATGCTACCGCGGCGCGCTCGATCGCGCGTAGCTCCGGAGCGAGCGTGTCCCGCTGGCGTTCGGCGTAGCCGCGGGCCTCCGCAAGCGAGACGGTGGGCAGCAGACGGTGGCCGGCCCGCATCACTGGGCCCAGGAGGGGTGTCCCGCCGGATTGCTCATCGCGCAACGCCAGCACGTCGCGCGTGATCATGCCTCCCTCGCTCTCACGGAAGACCTGCTTGCAACCGGGCAGCGTCTCCTTGCCGGGCGAGAGCTTCGCGCGGCCCTCGCCTTCGTAAGCGACCAGCTTGTAGACGGCGTCGAGCGTCGGCGCGTCGGCTGGGACATCCATCTTCGTACCAACGCCGAAGCCGTCAATCGGCGCACCGGCGACGACGAGCGCGGCGATCGAATGTTCGTCGAGCCCTCCGCTGGCGATGATCTGCACCGCGGTGAGCCCGGCGGCATCGAGCATCGTCCGCGCTTCGCGCGCGTGCTGTCGGAGGTCCCCGGAGTCCAGGCGGATCGCGCTCACTGCGAAGGCGTTACCGAGCTCCCCGGCGAGCCGGATCACATTGCGTATCCCCTCGGTCGTGTCGTACGTGTCGACGAGCAGCGTGGTGTCCGGGTAGGACGCGACGAAGTTGCGGAAGGCATCGAGTTCGTGGTCGTGCGCCTGTACGTAGCTGTGAGCCATCGTGCCGGCGGCCGGGATGCCGTAGCGGCGGCTCGCGAGCACGTTCGAGGTCGCGCCGACGCCCGCGATGTAGAGCGCTCGCGCCGCCTTGATCGCGGCGTCCGTCCCGTGGGCACGTCGTGCGCCAAAGTCCGCGACGCTCCGTCCCGCCGCAGCCTCGACGATGCGAGCACCCTTTGAGGCGATCGCCGTCTGAAAGTGGATCTGGTTGAGCAGGTACGTCTCGACCAGTTGCGCTTCCGGCAACGGGGCGATGACTTCGATGATCGGCTCGCCGGCGAAGAGCGGCGTGCCCTCCGGCACGGCGTAGACATCGCCAGTGAACCGCGTGGCGCCGAACTGCTCGACGATCTCGTCCGGGAACTCGCCCATCTCCGCGAGCTGTTGCAGAGCGGCGTCGGAGAACGAGAAGTCTTCGAGGTAGCGCAGGGCGTCGTCGAGGCCTGCGGCGACCAGGTAGTTGCGCTCCCGCGGCAGCGAACGTACCGAGAGATCGAAGACAGCCTGGCCGAGCATCCCGCGCTCAAAGTAGGAGCGGGCCATCCGTAGCTCATAGAGGTCGGTGAAGAGCGCGGAGTCCGGACCGCTGCCGGCACGATGGCTCACAGCGGCGCCTACAGCAGGGTGACACCGGCCGCACGGAGCTCGTCCTGCGCGCGCTCGGTATCACCCGGCTCAAGCTCGACGCCGGCTACGGCGCCGAGCAGCACGGAGGTCTCGAACCCCTTGCCGGGGGCGTCCAGTGCGGTCGCCTTCACACAGTAGGCGGTGGCGAGGCCCACGATCACGACCCGTTCCACGCCGCGTTCGCGGAGGAGCCCCTCCAGCGGCGTTGCGGACTCGCCGCCGGACTCGCCGCCGGTCTCGTGGTCGCGGACTGTGAAGCCGGAGTAGCCGTCCGCCGTGCCGGCGCCCTTGCGCACGACTTCGCCGCTGAGGGTGAGAGATGGGTGGAACTCCGCACCCCATGAATCGCCGATGCAGAGCATGGGCCAGATGCCGCCCTGTGACTGAAAGTGCGGCGATTGTTTCGGGTGCCAGTCCTGCGTGTACAGCACATGTCGGCCGGCATCCCGCGCCAGTGCAATCTGCCGGTTCACCTCCGCCCCTCAGGAGACTTGAGGTTGGCGACCACGCTTCGTTTCCCGCGGTTAAGGGCGAGGAACGGGGCGCTCGTCTCCCTGTCGTGGCGTCCATCGCGGAATGGGCCCTCGTGCCTCGCGCGGTCGCCGCCGGGTGGCTCCACCTTCGTGACGGTGGCGCCGTACGCGGCCAGCAGCTGCGTGGCGTGTGGTCCAGCGGTGCCCCCGCTGAAGTCGACGACGCTCAACCCCTCAAGCGGACTGGACATGTCTGGCTGTTACTCGCTCGGTCTGCAGCGAGGGCCGGGGAGTGCGTTGAGAGCCTCCGGCCGGTTCAGAGTGAGCAACTCGACGGCGCCAGCCTGCTCGTAGCTCAAGAACTCGTGCTCGCTCATGAATGCACCTCCGAGGGCTGCGGGCATTCTATGCTGTGAGAGCGATCTGGCGGACGACTACGAGGGATCACCGCGCCAACTCTGGTCATGACCGGCGAGCATGATCCCGGCTCGAACACGCGGATGGCGCGACTGATGCACGAGCGGATCGCTAGATCTCGACTTGTGATTATGCCCCGGCTCCGCCACTCAGTCCTGACCGAGGCGCCCGCGCTCGTAGCGAGTCACCTGCGTGAGTTCCTGGGTAGCGCACGACAGTAGTCGTTCAACCGTCGTGGGCCGAGGCCGCAGTCACACGATACTTTGATAGTGCGTGAGACCGTCAGTCCGTCTGGTCGGGAGTGCGGAGTGCTGGCCGCCCCAGCGCCTCACGCGGTCCGAGGGGTATTCGCGGGTGCGCCCCGGGCCTCCTTGCTGGGCATCGGACTACATCGCGGACCGGAGCGCTGGCGGCGTGTTCTTCGTACGCTTCTAGCCATGGCCTTGGTCGACGTCAGGACCCACGCTAAGATTCGGCGACGCCCACCGTCGGAACTGAGGGTCCCGGAATGTCTGATGAACTGACAGACGGAGTCTGGTGGTTGAGTGGCACCCGTGGCTGCAACGTCTACTTGGTCCGCGCCGACGACGGCTCGTTTGTCTTGATCGACGCCGCGTTCGCGTCGAGCGCGGAGGCGATCGTAAGGGAGATGCGTCCCATCGTCGGCGACGCATCGATCACGCACGTGCTCCTTACCCATGGGCACTTCGATCACGTCGGTTCGGCGAGTCGCGTGGCGATTGCGGTTGGCGCTCGCATCGCGGCAGGTGCGGCGGACTGCGAACGCGTAGATGGCAGCTGGGTGCTGCGCAGACAAGAACCGAGAAGGCTCCCGGCCGTCAGAGACCTGCTCAACCGCGTGCGGGGAGTCGGGGATCAGTCCGCGACTGAAATCGACGATCCCCTGACCGGTTCTGTTGAGGTGGTGCCCGGGATCGATGCGGTTCCGGTGCCAGGGCACACAGCCGGTGGCTACTGCTATC
>DASCRM010000129.1:0-21094 GCA_034406555.1 Dehalococcoidia bacterium
GCCGCCGGTCGGGTCGTTCTTTGACCTCGGGCCGAACTCTGGCGGGTTGATCCTCGCGCCGACCGGTTCGTCGCTGCCCGCCGGGCTCAGCGGCTGGACGCAGGACTTCTTCCTGCCCGGGTCGACGATCTCCGTGGAGATCGGGTTCAGCTCGGTCGTCTTCACCGGCACGAGTGGGACGACGGTTGTAGACTTCGCGGAGACGATCACAACGGGGTTGGACTCGATCTTCCGGTTCAATGCGGCCACGCAGACGTGGGACAGCTACTCGCCCAACGTGCCGTCGTTCGCGAACTCGCTCTCGACGCTGAATGCACGAGACACGCTCTTCATCAAGGCGACGGACGGCTCATCGTTTAACCAGGTCGACCTCGTGCCGCGCGATCTCTCCTCGCGGACGGTCACGCTCGAGAAGGGGTCGAACTTCGTAGCGTACACGGGCGCGACCGGCGATGCCGCCACGCTGCTGGGCGGGATCTCCGGCCTGCAGACTGCGTTCAAGTTCGATAGCACGACGCAGACATGGCTCTCGTACGAGCCCTCAGCTCCCTCGTTCGTGAATAGCCTGAAGACGCTCTCGCGCCTCGATGGGGTCTTCCTGATCGTCCCGGACGTGTCGGCGTCATGGACCTTCGCCGAGGCGCCGTAGCGGGGCACCGGCAGAGTACAATCAAAGAGCGCCTCGCCAACCAGCGAGGCGCTCTTGCTATCCGGCAGCCCTGCTACCCGGCAAGCCCGCGACCCTCAGCGAGTGCGGCACGGGCGAGGGACTACTCTGTCTCGCTCGGCTCGCGCGGTTCCCGCTTGAAGATGCGGAAGGTGTAGACGACGAACGCGCCGATCAGCAGCAGGGCCACCGGGATCGCAGGCCAGTCGACCCACACGCCCGCGACACCGAGCAGCCCCAGCGTGCCCACGATCAGCCACCACAGTGATTTCATGGCTACCCGAATAGCACGAGACGAGGCTCGCGTGCAACGAACGACGGGCGCGACGCGACTGCCGCGAGGCGGTTCCGGGGCATCGAAGCTCGTCGTTCGCACTATACGGTGAGCGGCCGCAGCATTACTGTTGGTGGAGGGTCACCACCCGGGCCGCCGGGCGGGGTGTTTCGTATCTGGCTGGGGACTCGAAATGGTCGACCAAGATCGCCTTGCGCTGATCGGTAAACGCTACCGCGACTCTGTCGCCGAGTGGTCCGATCCTCACGACTGGGCCCACGTCTGGCGCGCCGAACTCAACCGAGGTGGATTCGAGGCCTACGAGCTACTCAAGACCGAGGTCGTCGACGCCGGCAAGTGCGTCGGCTGCGCCGCCTGCGTCACCATCTGCCCCACCGACGTTTTCGACTACATCGACGAGCGGCCGATCGACACTCGTGCCGGAGCCTGCGTGCAGTGCGTGCTTTGCGCGGACGTCTGCCCGGTGATGCGCCCGGCCGACGTCTCGATGGAGGCCGACCTCAAGTACCTGCCTGACATCAAGGACGACGGCTTCGGCCCCTACGCCTACGAGGTGCTGGCGCGCTCGACGATTCCCGCGATCGTCACCCAGACGCAGGACGGTGGCATCGTCAGCACGCTGCTGATCGACGCACTGGATCGCGGCTTGATCAAGGGCGCGATCGTCGGCGACATCGACGCTGAAGACCCGCAGGTCGGCCGACAATTCCTCGCCACGACCGAGGAGGAGGTGCTCGCCTGCTCCGGCTCGCGCTACACCTACTCGCCTAACACGCTCGCCTTCCAGCAGGCGATGGAGGAGAACGTCTACCCGCTGGCCGTCGTCGGCGTCCCCTGTCAGGTGGACGGCGTGCGGCTTCAGCAGCACAGCGGGCTGCGCATGGAGATGAACCGCTGGTACCGCAACAACGTGAACCTCGTGATCGGACTTTTCTGCTCGGAGAGCTTCACGCACGACTCCATCTCCGCGATCGGTGAGCGCTTCGGCGTCACCCGACAGGAGATCACGCGCATCAACATCAAGGGTCGTGTTGTCGTCGACATGACCGAGGGCCGCCAGGAGAAGATGTCGCTGAAGAAGTTCCGCAGCTACGCGCGCCCCGCCTGCCACTACTGCAAGGACTACGCTGCCGACCAGTCCGACATCGCCGTCGGCGGCCTTGGCCTCGACGACTGGTCCTACGTCGTCGTGCGCACTGAGGCAGGGCACGAAGCCTTCCAGCGCGTGATCGACGAGGGCGGCATAGAGACCCGCCCCGTGGCCGACGCGCCGAAGAGCCGTCCGCTGCTGATCCGCCTCTCGGAGCAGAAGCGCGATGGCCCGCTCCCGGCGCAGCTCGCACCGCACCTCGACATCGACGGCCTGCCCGTCGATCGCTCCGCCGACGGTGCCACGAACGGAGGGACGCCCTCATGACCGCTCCATCCAAGCGCCGCATCGAGGACGTCAATGTCGTCGTGTCGGGACAGGGCGGCGACGGCTCGCTCACCGTCAGCACGATCCTCGCCGACCTGCTGCGCGAGAACGGGCTCAACGTCTACACGGAGCGTGACGTGCTCTCCCGCATCAAGGGTGGCGTCGCTGCTGCGGGGCTGCGGGCCAGCCGCCCCGTGCGCTTCGGGCGTGGCGACCAGCTTGAACTCGTCGTCTCGTTCGACATCGAGGGCATCGAGAAGACCGCCAGTCAGCTTGCACCGGACGCCGCCGTGATCTACGACCACTCGGACGTACCAATTCCGGCGGGCCTGCTGCCGGACGGCGTCCGCCTCTACGAGGCGCCGTTCGCGCGGCTCGCCGTGCGCAAGCTCGGCCGCATCCTCTACAAGAACTCGATCGCCGTCGCGCTCGCCACGCGTTCACTCGGGATCGCCGACGACGACGTGCGGCACGGTTTCGAGACGCGCTTCAAGCGCCTCGGCCCTGCGATCCTCGGCCAGAACCTGCTGGCGCTCGACCTCGGCTTCGAACTCGCCATTGAGATGGGACTGCCGGCAGTAGACGGCGCCAGCGAGGTCGCGATCCAACCAGAAGATCAGATTCAGATCACCGGCAACCAGGCGACCGCGCTGGGCTTCATCGCTGGCGGCGGGCGCTTCTTCGCCGGCTACCCGATCACGCCGGCTACCGAGATCCTGGAGCAGCTCGATGAGTGGCTGCCGGCCTTCGGCGGCATCGTCTGGCAGGCGGAGGACGAACTCGCCTCCGTGAACATGGCGATCGGCGCAGCCCTCACCGGCGTGCGGGCGATGACCTCCACCTCCGGCCCCGGCATCGCGCTGATGCAGGAAGGCATCGGGCACGCAGGCAGCGCGGAAGTCCCGATCGTCGTCGTCGACTGCCAGCGAGGCGGGCCGAGCACCGGCCTGCCGACCAAGCCGGAGCAGAGCGACCTGAACATGATGGCCTTTGGCGGCAACGGTGACTTCCCGCGTATTGTGCTCAACCCCGGCGACCCCGGCGACTGCTTCGTGCTCACCGTCGAGGCGCTGAACCTCGCCGAGCGTTTCCAGTGCCCGGTCTACATCGCGCTCGACCAGGCGCTCTCGCAGAACATGGCGACTGTCGACCCCTTCGACCTCGATGCAGTCACCGTCGACCGCGGCAAGCGACTGACCGCCGAAGAGCTCAGCCAGATGGCGGAGTATCGCCGCTACGGCTTCAGCGAGGACGGCGTCTCGCAGTACACCGTCGCCGGCACGCCGGGCGGCATGTCGCTCGTCACCGGCAATGAGCGAGACGAGTTCGGCCGCGTCTCGACCGCCCCGGGCAACCGCGTGCGCATGGTCGAGAAGCGCGCCCAGAAGATCGAGACGGCCCGTGCCGACCTGCCGAAGGGGCGGCGCGTCGGCGACCCGGACGCGAAGGTCGGACTGATCGGCGTTGGCACCGCCTACGGAGTGCTGCTCGAGACGCTCGAAGACCTCGAAAGAGGCGGCGTGACGGCTCAGCTCTTGCAGCCGCGCACGATCTTCCCGGTGCTCGACGACACCTTCGAATTCATCGACTCGTGCGACCGCGTCTACGTCGTGGAGCACAACGCGACCGGCCAGCTGGCGGGCATCATCGCTCACGCCGGCGGCGACTCGAAGAAGATGCGCAAGGTGCTGCGCTACGATGGCCTGCCGCTGCGACCAGGCGATATTGCCGAGGGAATCCTTGAGCTGGAGGCGCAGTCATGACCGAGACGTTCCCGCTCGCCGCCCCGATCTGGTGTGCCGGTTGTGGGCACTTCAGCGTGCTCTCGGCGCTCGGTGAGTCCTTCAACCGACTGAACGTGCCGCGTCACGACGCGCTGGTGCTGGCCGGCATCGGCTGTTCCGGCACGATCCAGAACCACGTGGAGGCCTATGGCTACCACGCGGTGCACGGGCGCGTGCTGCCCGCGGCCGCCGGCGCCAAGCTCGCCAACCCCTCGCTCACCGTCGTCGCGACGGGAGGCGATGGCGATGGCCTCGCGATCGGCGGCGGGCACCTGATGCACTCGTTCCGCACCAATCCCAGCGTCACCTACATCATGATGAACAACGGCACCTACGGCCTTACCAAGGGCCAGGCATCGCCCTCCAGCCAGGCCGGATTCCGAGGCTCCCCGGACCACCGTGCGACCGACCCGATCATGCTCGGCCTCAGCCTGCCCGGCTCGACTTTCCTCGCACGCGGCTATAGCGGTGATGCGGCTCAGCTCGCGCGGCTCGTCGATGCCGCGATCGAGCACTCGAGGGCCGGCAAGGGCTTCGCCTTCGTCGATGTGATCTCACCTTGCGTCGCCTACAACGACCGCTACCACGACTGGCGCGCGCGACTCGTCGACGTCGATACCATCGACGGCTACGACCGGAGCGACCGCGGCGCGGCCTTCAGCCTCGGCCTCGAGCTCGACGCCGAGGGGAAGAGCCCGACCGGGCTGCTCTACGAGGGCGAGGGCCTCGCGCTCGAAGCCACGCTCGGCTCCGCACCGGCCGATGGGCCCGCGGACTCGGACATCGATCCCGCCGCGAACCTGCCGAGGGTGCGCGAGCTGATGGACTCGTTCCGGGGCTAGACGCCGGGAGCAGGCCCGCGCGCTCGCGGAGGCCTCGATGCACACCGTCACGCTGCCGTGGCCGCTCCCATTCGCGGGGCCGCTGCACGGTGAGGTGGCGAACTCCGTCTGGACGACGTGGAGCGTTGACCCCGCGATACTCATCGCGGCAGCCCTCGCGGGTGTGCTCTACGCGAGGGGCCTCACCCGACTGAATCTGCGGCGGCACGCGTGGTGGCGGACCGTCGTCTTCTACGTCGCTCTCGTTGTCGTGGTGCTGGCGATCGAGTCGCCGGTCGACCCACTGGGCGAGCACCACTTCACTTTCCACATGGTGCAGCACGAGCTGTTCCTGCTGATCGCCGCCCCGCTGCTGTTGGTGGGCGCGCCGCTCACCCCGATGCTGCTCGGTGCCCCGCGCTGGGTGCGACGGCTCGTCGCGCGGCCGATCGCGCGCAGCGCGACGGTGCGGTCGCTGTATCGGGCGCTGACGTGGCCGGTCGCGAGTAACGCACTGCTGATCACCGTCTTCATCGCATGGCACGTGATGCCGGGCTGGTATGACGCGGCCCTGCGCACCGAGAGCCTGCATCAGTTGCAGCACCTCTCGTTCCTCGTGCTGGGGCTGCTGTACTGGGTGCCGGTGATCGGCCTGCTGCCGGTACGGTCACGCATGAATTACGTGCAGATGTTGCTCTACCAGGGGCCGATGGTGGCCGCCCGCATCGCGCTCGGCATGTTCCTCGCGACGCGGCCGGAGCCCTCGTACGAGGTCTATGCGGACGTCGAGGCGGTGGTCTCGGGCCTCACCGGCATGACCGACCAGGGCTTCGGGGTCGCGGTGATGTGGATGTTCGGCGTGATCGTGCACCTCGCGGTCGCGATCGCCATCTTCGCCGCGCTGACGCAGCACTGGGAACAGGTGACGCCAGAGGTCGAGGGCTAGTCGCTCAAGTAGCTAGTTGATGAGGTACAGCGTCGGGTAGAAGAACACCCAGACGACATCGACGAAGTGCCAGTAGAGCACCACCGCGGCGAGCCCCCAGTGGTTGTCCGCCGTGAAGCGCCCGCGTCGCAGTAGCAGGTACGCCATCCCGAGGATCACGATGCCCGAGACGACGTGGGTGACGTGCATGCCCGTCATCGAGAAGAACGCGGTGCCGAAGCCCTCGCTGGGCGTGAACTCCGCGATCGACCACTCGATGGCGACGCCGCCCGCGAAGATCACGCCGAGGCCAATTGTCGCCAGCAGCATCAGCTTCGCGTGCGCAACGTTTCCGTGCGCGATCGCCGTCTCCGCGCGGAAGGCCGTCAGACTGCTCAGCAGCAGGATCGAGGTGATGCCGAGCCCCAGCACCTGACTCAATTCGTCCGGCGTGTGTGTGCCTACGAGGTAGAAGCGGCTCGTCGCGAGCAGCGCGAAGAGCAGGCCGTCGGAGATGAAGAACAGCCACAACCCCATGCGCTTGATCTGGAGGCTGCGTCGCGGGTCCTCGTGTGCTGCGGAGGCGACTGCTTGAGCGGCCATCAGTGTGATTCCTCGTTACGCCATGCGCGGGAGACATGCATGAAGAAGTTGACGATCAACCAGGCCTTGGCGATCGCGATCGGAACCAGCAGCATGATCAGCGCAGCGGTGTTGTCGAAGGCCGCGAAGACGACGAACTCGATCGCCGTCAGCGCCGCCAGCGCCAGGATCACCAGCAGGCCTAGGTGATGCGCCGCGCGCTCTTTGATCGCCATCTCGCTCGCCATGCTGTACGGCTCCTCGCTCTATGCCCCGCCGCCGCCACCACCGGCGGGTGCGCCGGCCGTGCTGGCGGGGGTCTCGACGTGCTTCGCGCCGGCGATGCCGTACGGGTAGGGGTGGCCGACCACGACCGGCGGCCTCGGGAAGTTGTGCTCCGGCGGCGGCGACGGCACCTGCCACTCGAGCGTAGACGCCTGCCACGGGTTGTCCGCGGCGCGCGGCCCGCGAATCCATGAGCTCGCCATGTTCCAGACGAAGAACAGGAAGGAGCTGCTCATCATCAACGCGCCGGCGGTGATGAGCAGGTTCGTCTCGGCGAACTCCGACGGGTAGTCGGCGACGCGGCGATTCATGCCCTGGATGCCCACGAAGAACATCGGGATGAACGTCAGCTGGAATCCCAGGAACATCAGCCAGAAGTGAATCTTCCCCAGCTGCTCGTTGAACTGGCGCCCCGTGATCTTCGGGAACCAGAAGTAGAGGCCCGCGAACAGCGCGAAGATCTCGCCACCCACGATCGTGTAGTGGAAGTGCGCGACAACGAAGTACGTGTCGTGCAGCAGCAGGTCGGTCGGGACATCGGCCAGGTAGATACCCGTCAGCCCGCCGATCAGGAAGTTGAAGATCACCGACAGGCCGAACAGCATCGGCGTTCGCAGCCACAGCTTGCCCGCCCAGATCGTCCCCAGCGCTGCCAGGAAGATGATGCCGGTCGGGATCGAGATCAGCTCCGTCAGCACGAGGAACGGGGCGTGCAGGTAGTCGGCCATCCCGCTCGTGAACATGTGGTGCGCCCAGACGACGCCCGAGAGACCGACGATGCCCAGCAACCCCGCGACGGCCCAGCGGTACGCGAACAGCGGCTTACGAGAGAAGTGCGTTAGCACCTCGAGAGCGATCGCGAAGCCCGGCAGCACCATGATGTAGACGGCCGGGTGCGAGTAGAACCAGAAGAAGTGCTCGTAGAGGATCGCGCTCCCGCCCTCCGAGGCGCGGAAGAACGAGGTCAGCGCTACCCGGTCCAGCAGCACCATCAGCAGCGAGGCGGCGAACGCCTGCGTGAAGAAGAACGAGAGCAGCGAGGCCGTGAAGACTCCCCACACGAAGATCGGGAGCCGGCCCCAGGTCATGCCCGGCGCGCGTAGATAGATGATCGTCGTCAGGAAGTTGATGCCGCCGAGGATCGAGACCAGCCCGAATGTGATCACGGCCAGATTGAATAACACCTGGCCGGACGCGTTCAGCAGACTGAGCGGCGGGTAGGCCGTCCAGCCGGAGTCCCAGCCCCCCAGTTGCGGGCTCAGCGTCGCGATCACCAGCATCACCGCCACCGGTGGCACCAGCCAGTACGAGAGCGCGTTCAGGCGCGGGAAGGCCATGTCCTGCGCGCCGATCATCAGCGGCACGACGAAGTTGCCGAACCCACCGATCACGATCGCCACGGCGACCGCGATCATCGTGATCCCGTGCAGGCTCATCGCGCGGTTGTACGTGTCGTTATCGAATAGTTGCAGCCCGTCCGACGCCAGCTCGATGCGGATCAGCATCGCGATCAGGCCGGAGAGCAGGAACAACGCCGCGAAGGTGACGATGTACTGGATGCCGATCACCTTGTGGTCGGGACTGAATCCGAAGTACCGCTTCCAGCCGGTCAGGGTGAACGGACGGGCGTCGAGCCCGATCCACTCGCGTCCCCAGTGCTGCCAGCCGCCGACGCCGGCCAGCCAGCCGAGCAGCGCGACCGGGTACCCGGTGCTCCACGAGAGTTCCGTCGACCAGAAGTCGCGGTCCAGCAGTGCGACGCGGATCAGGCCGGTCACTCCCGTACCGATCGCGAACCCGATCAGGGCAAACACCAGTCCGACGACGATCGGTGCGCGCAGAATTCGCATTGCTACTTCACCCTCGCTGCGCTCGTATTCTTCGAGGCGAGCCAGGTGTCGAACTCACTCGCTTCGAGCACGACGACATCCATCACCATCCCGGAATGGAAGAGGCCGCACAGTTCCGTGCACTGGACGCGGTAGGAGATGTCCCCGGGCGTGCTGGTGCCCTCGGTCGTCACGTACATCTCGTGGACCTGGCCGGGTACGGCGTCGATCTTCGTGCGGAAAGCTGGAACCCAGAACGAGTGCAGCACGTCGCCCTCGATCGCCGTCACGTTGAACTTGATGCGGCGTCCCTCGGGCAACACGAGCTCGTCGCCGGGCGAATTGACGACGACGCCGCTCTCGGCGTACTCCATCGTCCACGCCCAGCGGAACCCGGTGACGTTCACTTCCATGTCGGCATGCTGGTCTGCACGCAGCTCGAACAGCCCCGTCAGACCGGGATGGATGATCACCGTGACCGCGAGCGCGGAGGTAATCGCCAGCCACGCGACCGGCACGCCGACGCCGCCGAGGATGGGCGGTCCGTCCTCCGCCGGCTCGCCCGGCGCGCCGAATCGCAACACGCTGTACACCAGTGCCGCGACTACCAGTCCGAACACCGGCGTGGCCATGTACGTCAGGGTGAGGAACGCGTCATCGACGACCTTCGCCTCTTCCGCACCGTGCGTGGGGAAGGGATCGAGCCAGAGGTAGGTCGCCAGCGCGGAGAGGGCCGTCACAACGGCCCAGATCACGGCGGTAGTCAGTAGGTCGCGTCTCATAGTTCCCGACACTCTGTGAGATCACCGATCGACGGAAGGGATGTTCGTCACCACTATGACGGGACTAATGTCCTGCGTGGGTCGGGACGATGGGGGGTAGGGCCTATCGGCCAGGGACGCAGGATCAGTGAACGCAACCCACATCGAATTCACTGACCCGGAGGGGCACCATGCAATCAACTATCGGACGGCTCACCATCGGCATGTTGGCGGTCGCGGCGATCGCGTTCGTCGCGTGTAGCGGCGACGGCGACGGCGACGGCGATTCGGCGGCTGCGGCATCCGCCGCTACTCAGGCACCCGCGGCGACACAGGCAGCGGCAGCAGCCGCTACGGGCAACGTCGGCGTCAGGCTCACCGAGTGGGGCCTCGAGCCTGCGCAGACCAGCATCGCGGCCGGCGAAGTCACCTTCGACGTCTCTAATGCCGGTGGCGTGCCGCACGAGCTCGTCGTGATCCGCTCGGACGCCGGCCCCACCGCACTGCCGGTGGCAGCCGGGGCTGCCGACGAGTCTGGCCTCGATGTCGTCGGGCGCAGCGACATGATCCAGGGCGGTGGCTCGGAGGCTGTGACGTTCACGCTCACGGCTGGTAGCTACGTGCTGATCTGCAACATCCCGGCCCACTACAGCCTGGGTATGTCGGCGGCGTTCACCGTCAACTAGCGGTTGCGGTCACCCGCCAGCGGCGCTACCGCGCCGCGACTGCCCCTCCGCAACATGCTGACGGAGGGGCAGTGTTCTGTGCTCGTGCCGCTAGCGCCCCTTGAACAGCGGGTCGCGCTTCTCCATAAAGGCCGTACGTGCCTCGCGCCCGTCCTCGCTGCCGAACGCTTTGCCGATGTTCTGCAGCTCGTAGCGCGCGTGCGCTTCGAGGTCGATGCGCGTCGCGTTCCGCACCACGCGCTTCGTCAGCCGCCCGGTGATCGGGGAGAGCTGAGTCAGCTGTTGGCAGTACTCTGCGAAGCGCGAAGCGAAGCGTTCGTCCGGGACCAGTTCCCCGATCATTCCCAGCTCCAGCGCCTCAGCGCCGTCCACCGTGCGGTTCTCAAGCAGGAAGCGCATCGACTGCTCGTAGCCGACCGCCTGCGCCAGCGTCCACGAGAGACCGCCGTCCGGCGACCCGCCGATACGAGGGTATCCGGCGATCAGCCGCAGGCTCTCCGCGCCGATGCGGATGTCCGATGCCATCGCGAGCGAGAGCCCCGCGCCGACCGCGACGCCGTTCACCCCGGCCACGATCGGCTTGTCGCATTGCTCACGCAGTACCAGCGGGAAACGTGAGACCCAGCCCAGGTCGTCGAGCTGCTGATCCTGCGAAGAGAGTGGCGAACCGCTTGGGCCGTCGGTCGGTGTCAGGTCCAGCCCCGCGCAGAAGGAGTCCTCGACGCCGGTGATGCCGATCACCCAGACGTCGTCGTCTTTCGCAGCCTCCTCGACGCCCGCGATGATCGCCCAGGCCAGCTCATCGGAGAGCGCGTTCTTCTTCTCCGGGCGGTTCAACGTCAGCGTCCGCACATGCCCGTCCTGGGCCACTTTCAGCACGTCACTCATTGCGCACCTCCGACTCTCATCTTGCGTTGTTACTCGTAGGGTTCGATCTCGGCGAGTTTCGCCATCAGCGTCAGAGCTTCGTCATCCTGCGTGCCCACCGTGATCCCGGTCAGCCCGCAGTCGCGGAACGCTGGGTAGCGTTCCTTGATGCGCGCGACGGGACCGACGAGGCAACCCTCGTCGATGTACTCGTCCGGCACCTCTTCGAGCGCCTCCGCCTTGCGACCAGCGAGGTAGAGCTCCTGGATGCGCTCGGCGGCCTCACCGTAGCCACGGCGGATCATCTGTTGCTTGTGGAAGTTCATGTCGGGGTGACCCATCCCGCCGACGTAAAGGGCGACTCCCGGCTTCTGGCGTCGCAGTGCCGCACCGACATCGTCGGTGATGTTCACGCTGACGCTCGTCTGGATCTCGAAGTCGGCGATCGACTTGCCGTTCCCGGCACGTTTGAAGCCCTCGTTCACCCACTCCATGTACTCCGGCATGCGCGAGGGCGTGAAGCCCAGCGGCAGTAGCCCGTCACCGAACTCTGCGGCCAGCCGCACATTCGACTCGCTGCCACTGCCCAGCCAGATCGGCAGATTCGGGTTCGTGTGCAGGATCGACTTCAGTGGCTTGCCGAGGCCCGCTGAACCGGGTCCGACGTAGGGCAGGGTGTACTCCCGGCCTTCGTGCTCGACCGGCTCCTCGCGTGCCCCGACCTTCTTCATGATCTGCATGTAGTCGCGCAGCATGTAATAGGGCCTGCCCCACGGCATCCCGTACCAGCCCTCCACGATCTGAGGGCCGGAGACGCCCAGCCCGGCGATCGCGCGCCCGCCGCCCGCGAGCGCGTCCAGGGTCTGCATCGCCATCGCCGTCGCTGCTGGGCTGCGCGCGGAGACCTGGATAATGCCGGTGCCCAGCCGGATGTGCTTCGTCAGCCCAGCCAGGTACGCAAGCGGCGTGATCGCGTCGGAGCCGTACGCCTCGGCCGTCCAGACCGAGTCGTAGCCCAGCTTCTCCGCCAGCAGCACGCGCTCGACGGGAAGCTGCATCTCCGGGCCCGAATAGCCCAGTGCCAGTCCTAGTTTCATGGTGGCCTCCTTCTCGCCGAGTCGAACTCTACAGCAGCGTCGCGTCACGGGGCGACGAGAGCACCGTGAGGCGAGGATCTCCCGGTCCGAGAGCTGCTGCCCGGACGCGTTCGCACGCCCCCACGGGGGTCTGTCATCATGCCCTCGCAGGTGGCGGGAGGCTGGGGCTGAGTTCCGACTCGACGGGTGAGGCCTCGAATGTGAAGCCGTGGGCGGCCTTCGGCTTTCGCGACTACCGCCTGCTCTGGCTGGCGGCGCTCGGCTCCTTCTCGACGCGCCAGCTGCGGATACTTGTCGCGGCCGTCTGGCTGTTCGAGGAGACCGGCTCAGCGGAGCAGGTCGGGCTGCTGGGCGCCGTGCAGCTCGTCGTGCAACTGCCCGCGTTGCTCTACGGCGGCACGCTGGCCGATCGCGTCGACCGCCGTCGCCTGATGGCCGTCACGGAGGCGATCACCTTCGCTGTGGTCGCGGTGCTGGCGCTGCTCGCCATCAGCGCCCAGCTTCGCCCGGCGCACATCTACATCGCGACTGCGATTGGCGCCGTCACAGCCATGCTCGGGCAGCCTGCGAGGAATGCACTGATGCCGATGGTCGTGCCGCGCACGCACATCGTGCAGGCAGTCACCACGAACAACGTGATGCAGCAGGTCGCGGCCGTGATCGCCCCGCTGCTCTTCGCGGTGCTGGCCGAGACCGTCGGCCTCACCTCGGCCTTCGTCGCGACGGCGATCGTGGGCGCGCCCAGCGTGCTGCTGCCGCTCGCCATCGCCTCGCAGGGCAGGGCGGAGCGGACGGTCGCGCAGGGCTCCGTGCTGCGCGAGACGTGGGAGGGGTTGAAATACGTCCGCCGCCACCCGCTGCTGCCGGGCATCTACCTGATGGATATCGGCGTCACGGTCGTCACCTTCTACCGCCAGATCCTACCGGTGCTCGCATTCCAGCTCTTCCGAGGCGGCCCCGGCGCGGTCGGCGTGCTCACCGCCGCCAACTCCGTGGGAGCGATCGCCGGAGGCGTGCTCGTGCTCTTCCTCGCGCCGTTCCGGGCGAAGGGCATGCTCGTCGTCTACGCGACCTTCGTCTACGCGCTGCTCGTGCTCGTCTTCGGCCTCAGCTCCTCGCTGCTGATGGGTGCCTTCGTGATCGCGGGCCTCGGTGCAGCCGATGCGATCACCGTCGTCGTGCGTCAGGCGACGGTGCAGCTGACGACGCCCGCGGAGATGCTCGGCCGTGCGAGCAGCGTGCAATCGGCTGCGGCGCAGACGGCGAACAACATCGGCACGCTGGAGGTGGGGCTGCTGGCGGGCGCGATTGGTGCCAGCCACACACTGCTGATCGGGGGCGCGCTCGCACTCGTAGCGACCATCGTGATCTGGCGCTCGGTGCCCGCGATTCGGGACTACCGTTACCCATAGGTCCCGCCCGGATTCCGCGAGCGAGTCTCGGAAGCGCTAATATGCGGCCGACGTAACCAAATTGTGGGCCGCAGCGGCCCGGACAGGTGGTGAGACGTGAGCGCAACAGAACGAGTCGTCAGCTTCGTAGTCGAGACCGACGGTAAGGTAATTCCCGACGAAGCACGCGAGTACGGTCGCCGAGCGCTGCTCGACACTGTCGGCGTCACCCTCGCCGGCGTCGATGAGCCCTCGGCCGAACTCTCGCGCCGCATCGTCCAGTCCGAGGGCGGGGAGGGCCAGGCGACGGTGATCGGTTCCGCGTTGCACGCCCCGCTCGGCGCAGCAGCGCTGGCAAACGGCACGGCCGGCCACGCGCTCGACTATGACGACGTGACCGCCTCCATGACCGGACACCCCTCGATCCCGCTCGCCCCCGCCGTACTCGGCGTCGGCGAGATCGAGGGCGCCAGTGGCTACGACGTGGTCAGCGCCTTCGTGATCGGTTTCGAGGCGGAGTGCAAGGTCGGTCGTGGCCTCGGCCGCTCGCACTACGCGCGCGGATTCCACCAGACGACGACGCTGGGCGCGCTCGGCTCTGCCGCCGCCTCGGCGCGCCTGATGCACCTCAACCATGAGCAGACCGCACACGCGCTCGGCATCGCCTCATCGATGGCGGGCGGGCTGCGTGCCAACTTCGGCTCGATGACGAAGCCGCTACAGGCCGGCAACGCCGCGCGTGGCGGGGTGATGGCCGCGCTGCTCGCCCGCGAGGGCTTCACCGGTGGCGACGAGATCCTCGACGGCCCGATCGGCTTCATCAACGCCTTCTCGCCGGCCGGCGACGCCGACATGGAAGCCGTCGATGGCTTCGGCGACGAATGGGAGGTGATCAGCCCCGGCATCAGCGTGAAGAAGTACCCGTGCTGCTTCGTCACCCATCGCCCGGCCGACGCCACACTGACGCTGGTCGAACAGCACTCACTGACGCCGGAGATGGTCGACCATGTCGAGGTCCACGTACCGAACGGCGCGATCAGCTCCACCGGCCACGTTGGCCCGCTGATCCACTCGCGGCCGCAGACTGGCCTCGAAGGCAAGTTCAGCCTTGAATACGTCGTCGCCGCCTCGCTCTTCGACGGCAAGCTGAAGTTCGCGACGTTCGAGGATGACTCGGTGCAGCGCCCGGAGGTGCAGGCCTTCCTGCCGAAGGTGACGACCGTGCCGGACGCCGATGGGCACCCCGCAGCCGACAGCCTCGGCGGTGGCGTGAACATCGTCGAGATTCACACCACCGACGGGCGCGTGCTCAGCGAGGCACTGAACGAGCCGCGAGGCGGCCCCTCAAGCCCGCTGAGCTGGGACGAACTGCTCGACAAGTACAACGACTGCGCGATCCGCACGCTGAGCGACGAAGCCGCGCAGCGGTCCGCTGAGCTGATGGTCGACCTGGACAAGATCGGGAACGTACGCGAGCTGACGAAGACCCTCTCGACGGCTTAGCGGCCGTCTGAGCGATTCAGACCACGGCGGGGGGCGGAAGATAGCCGGAGCACTCGACGACCTGCGCGTCCTCGACCTCACTGATCGCCTCGGTCAGTACTGCGGTCGCATGCTTGCCTCGCTCGGCGCGGACGTGATCCGCATCGAGCCACCCGGGGGCGGCACCGCGAGGCAGGTGCACCCGCTTGCCGCTGGCGAGCCGGAAGGCGAGAACAGCCTCGACTACTGGTTCAACAACCTGCGCAAGCGCTCCGTCGTGCTCGACCTCGAGACCGCAGAGGGGCAGCGGCAGCTCGCCGAGCTGGCGCAGGGCGCGGACGTGTTGTTGGAGGCGGAGACGCCCGGCGTCATGGCCTCGCGCGGGCTCGACTACGCGACGCTTTCCGCCGCCAACCCGTCGCTGATCTACACTTCGATCACCGCCTTCGGACAGGAGGGACCGCACGCCAGCCGCGCGTGGGCCGACATCACCCTGATGGGGGCCGGCGGGCAGATGTGGCTCTGCGGCTACGCCGACGGGCCGCCCGTGCGGTTGGCCGGCAGTCAGTCGCTGATGCAGGCGGGTCTCCACGCTTCGTACGCCACGCTGCTCGCGCTCTACCACCGTGACCTCACCGGCGAAGGCCAGCACATCGACCTCTCCACGCAGGACTGCGTCGCCACCGCACAGGAGACTGCGATCCAGTTCTGGGACCTGCGGCAGGAGTTGCGCGTACGCACCGGAGCGGAACGCCGCTCACCCGCCGCCGGGCCGTACCCCTGCGCCGACGGCGTCGTGCAGTGGATGGCGCCCGCGACAGCGAACGGCTGGCCGAACCTGATCGAATGGATGAGCAACGACGGCGTCGAGGGCGACTTCGGCACCGAGCAGTGGGAGGACGGCCCCTACCGCGTCGCCCACCTCGATGAGTTCGATGCCGCCTTCCTGCCGTGGGTGATGGAGAAGTCGAAGGACGAGCTCGACGCGCAGGCGCAGGAACACCACCTCACGATCGGCCCGGTGCGCAACGTCGATGAGATCGTCGCCGACGCCCACCTCGCCGTGCGCGACTACTGGACGGAGGTCGAAGCCCCCAGCGGCGGCGCTCGCCACCGGCTGCCCGGCGTACCGGTGCGCATGGCGAAGACCCCGCTGCTCGCCGGCGGCCGCGCACCCACCCTCGGCGAACACACCGCCGAGGTGCTGGCCGAGCCCGCGCGCACGCCGGGCGGTCGCACCGCCCCCGAATCCGAACCCGTAGCCGAGGGTCGCGGGGCACTCGACGGCGTGCGGATCATCGACTTCTCGTGGTTCGGCGCGGGGCCGATGGGCACGAAGGTGCTCGCCGACCACGGCGCCGAGGTGATCCGCGTCGAGTCCGAGTACCGCCTCGACGGCCTGCGTCGCGCCGGGCCGAAGCGCGAGGGGCACGAGGGCCCGAACCAGTCCGGCTACTACAACGGCCACAACAGCTCAAAGCTCTCGACGCGCATCAACGTCAACAACCCCGGCGGACAGGAACTCGTGCGGAAGCTCGTCGCAGAGGCCGATGTCGTGATCGACAACTTCAACCCCGGCGTGATGGCCAAGTGGGGGCTCTCCTACAAGGAGCTGCGCGCGATCAAGCCGGACATCATCGGCGTGAACATGCCGATGATGGGCCTCAGCGGCCCGCGCATGGATGACATTGGCTTCGGCTCGACGCTCGTCGCGATGACCGGGTTGAGTGCGCTCACCGGCTTCGAGCAGCAGATGCCCGTCGGCGTCGGCACCAACTACCCGGACTACTCCTGCAACCCGTACCACACGATCAGCGCCGTGCTCTCGGCCCTACACCACCGCAATCGCACCGGCGAGGGCCAGCACATCGAACTCGCCCAGTTCGAGTCCACGTTGCAGGTGATCGGCCCGGCGATCCTCGACTACACCGTCAACGATCACGTACCGGAACGCATCGGCAACCGCGACCCGCTCGCCACCCCGCACGGCGCATACCGAGCCGCCGGTCCGGCGACCGCCGCCGGCGAGGACGACCGCTGGATCGCGATCGCCTGCATGACGGACGAACACTGGCTCGCGCTCGTGGCGGAGATGGGCGCGCCGGAGTGGGCCGCCGATCCCACGCTAGGCACCCTCGATGGTCGCAAGGCCGTCGAGGAGGCGATCGAGGAGCAGCTCGCCGAGTGGGTGCGCACGCAGGATGGCTACGAGTTGACGGAGCGCCTGCAGGCGCGCGGCGTGCCCGCGGGCGTCGTGCAGGACGCCTCGGACGTACTCGACCGCGACCCGCAGATCGAGGCGCGCGACCACTTCCCTCGGCTGATGCACCCGGAGGCGGGCGAAGCGGCGTACGACGCCCCGCCGGTGAAGCTCTCACGCACGCCGGGCGAACTGCACAGCCCCGCGCCCTGCCTCGGACAGCACAACGACATCGTCCTCCAGGGCCTGCTCGGCCTCAGTGACGACGAGTATCGCGAGTACAAAGAGGCAGACGTCTTCTTCTAGACGCTCGCCTCACGACCCCGAGGGAGAAGTCGATGATCGAAGTCATGCTGGTAGAAGAGGACCTGATGATCCGCGACGCGACGCGCCGCTGGGTCGACCAGGAACTGATCCCCCTCGAACAGCAGATCCTGCGCGCCGACGCGGAGGACAACTGGTTCGAGGACGACGAAGGCAACCGCAGCGCACTCTCGCCGGAGCAGCGCCAAGCGATCAACGACCAGGTGAGCGAGATGGGCTACGACAAGCTCGACCTCGCCGTAGAGGACGGCGGCGCGGGCGTCACCGGGATGCAGCATGCGCTGATCAGCGAGGAGTTGTCGCGCACCATCGTTCCGATCGACCTCGGTGGTGAGGCTCCGAACACCAGCATGCTGGACGAGCTAGCGACCCCCGAGCAGCGCGAGAACTACCTCGAACCGCTCAAGCGCGGTGAGAAGCGCTCATGCTTCATGCTCACCGAGCCGAACGCCGGCGGCGACGCGCGAGGCATCGAGATGCGCGCCGTCCGCGATGGCGACAACTACGTGCTCAACGGCACCAAGATCTTCATCACCGGCGCCGACCGCTCCGACTTTGCGATCGTGATGACCGTGACCGACCCCGAACTGAAGCCACGCTCCGGGTTCAGTTCATTCCTCGTGGACCTCAAGGACACACCGGGCGTCGAGATCGTGCGTCCGATCAAGACGGTCGTCGGCGGACGCCTCTTCGAGGTCGCCTTCCAGAACGCGGTCGTACCGGCGGGGAACCTGCTGGGCGAAGAGCACAACGCCTTCAAGCCGATGCAGCGAAGGCTCGGGGTGCGCCGCCTCCAGATCGTCTCACGCTCGATCGGCTGGGCGCAGCGCGCGATGGAGCTGGCGGCGGCGTGGTCAAAGCAGCGCGTCACCTTCGGCCAGCCGCTCTCCAGCCGTCAGGCGATCCAGTGGATGCTCGCGGAGGCGCACAGCAACATCTACGCCTCGCGCGTGATGGCCTACGACGCGATTCGCAAGTCCGAGGCCGGGCAGGACATCCGCCACGAGGTCTCCGTGATCAAGCCCTTCGCCACCGAGATGGCGCAGAAGGTGATCGACGACTCGATGCAGATTCACGGCGCGGCCGGCATGACCAGCGATCTGATCCTCGAACGGATGTGGCGCGGCGCGCGCCTCAGCCGCATCTACGAGGGCCCGACCGAGGTGCATCGCCTGACCAACGCGCGGCTACTGCTCGAAGCGTACTAGCCACCCCAAACCACAACGAGGAGGAACGGAGACGCGATGCCCGACAGCGACCTGATCTACGAGAAGCGCGACCATGTCGCCTATCTCACCCTCAACCGACCGGAGGCGATGAACTCGCTCAGCCCCGACCTCCACCGCCTGCTCAGCGAGGCGTGGGTCGACTTCCGCGACGACCCCGACTCATGGATCGCGATCGTCTCCGGTGCTGGCTCCGACCGCGAACTCTCGCGGCAGGCCTTCTGCGCCGGCAACGATCTGAAGGCGACCGCGCCGCCCCCGAAGGTCGAGGGCGAACCGACACCGCCGCCGCCCAGCCGAGCGGCGGGCTTCTTCCGCGCGGGCACCGGCTCGCTGATGCGCGGCCTCGACATCCCGAAGCCGATCATCGCGGCGGTCAACGGCTACGCGCTCGGCGGTGGCATGGAGATGATGCTCGCCTGCGACATCCGCGTCGCCTCGGAGAACGCCACCTTCGGGCTGACGGAGGCGAAGATCGCCTCGCTGCCCGGCGGGGGCGGAACGCAGCGCCTGCCGCGCCAAATCCCGCACGCGATCGCCATGTACATGCTGCTCACCGGCGAGCGCATGAGCGCGGACGAGGCCTACCGCGTCGGCCTGATCTCGAAGGTCGTGCCACCCGACGAGCTGCTGGCGGAGGCGGACCGCATCGCCGACATCCTCAAGAACAACGGTCCGCTCTCCTTGCGCGCCATCAAGCAATCGGCGATGAAGGGCCTCGACAACACCCTCGATCAGGGCCTGCTGCTGGAGCAGCACTACTTCAACCTGCTCGTGGACACCGAGGACAGGGCAGAGGGCAGACGCGCGTTCGGTGAGAAGCGAACGCCGGAATACCAGGGGAGGTGATATGGCAACCACGCTGAAAGACGAGATCGCGATCGTTGGCATCGGCAAGACGCCGCAGGGCACAATCGAAGGTTCGACCGCGCTCGGCCTGGGCATCGAGGCGTTCAAGAACGCTGTCGACGATGCCGGACTCGACAAGAACCAGATCGATGGCATCCTCACGCATCCCGGCACGACCTCCCCGGAGGGCGCGACGCACTACCTGCGTTTCGCTCAGGCGGTCGGCCTCAACCCTCGGTACACCCACTCGCTCGTGATGGGCGGGGGCAGCGGCGGGGCGCTGATCCAGTCGGCGGCGATGGCGATCGAGCATGGGCTCGCGGACTACGTCGCTTGCATCTTCGGCGACTCGGCGCGCACCGGCGGCACCAAGTTCGGCGGCTCGATGGCCGGGGGCAACGCGCTCAGCCAGGGCATCTGGGGCATGTTCGGCCCGCACGCCAACTCGGCGATGGGCCTGCGCCGCCACATGGCGCTCTACGGCACGACCAGCGAGCAGCTTGGCCACCTGGCCATGAACATTCGCAACAACGCCAACCTGAACCCGGACGCGGTCATGTACGACCGCGAGATCACGGTCGAAGACCACCAGAATTCGCGCTGGATCGTTGAGCCGCTCCACCTGCTTGACTGCTGCCTGATCAGCGATGGTGGGGTCTGCATCATCGTCACCTCCGCCGAACGTGCGAAGGACCTGAAGCAGAAGCCGGTCTATCTGAGCGGCATGGGCCAGGGCTATCAGGCCGTGAGCTTCGAAAATGATGACTGGTGGTACCTCGAGCACCAGAAGTCTGCGCTCGCCGATGCCTTCGCGATGGCGGAGGCGACCACGGACGACATCGATGTCGCCCAGCTCTACGACAACTTCACGATCTCGGTGCTCTTCTGGCTGGAGCACGCCGGCTTCGTCGGCAAGGGCGAGGCCGGGCCATTTGTTGGCGAGGATCGCACCGCGCTCGGCGGTGAACTGCCGGTGAACACCGCAGGGGGCAATCTCTCCGAGAGCTACATGGAGGGCTGGCTGCACATCTACGAGGGCGCCGTGCAGATGCGCGGCGATGGTGGCCCGCGCCAGGTCGAGGGCGCGAACCTTTGTCTGACGACTGGGCGTGGCCTCAACCTCAACTGCTCCAATGCGCTGATCATGAGGAACGACGGCTAATGGCTGACTACACCAAGACCCTGCCCACGCTCGATGAGCGCACCGACGAGGAGAGCCTCGCTTTCTGGGCGGCCGCACATGACCACAAGCTTGTGATGCAGCGCTGCACCGCCTGCAGCCACATCCGCTGGCCGATCGGCCCCGTCTGCACCCAGTGTCTCGCCACCGAATTCGAGTGGCAGGAGATGAGCGGCAAGGGCGAGTTGCACACCTGGGTCAACTTCTACCAGGGCTTCCATCCCGAGTGGGCGAAGCAGTCGCCTTACAATGTCGCGCTCGTCAAGCTCGAGGAGGGCCCGATCTTCCTCAGCAACGTGGTCGCGGACGATGACGACCTCGCGGTCGGCATCGCGCTCGAACTCATCTTCGACGATGTCACCGACGACGTCTCGATCCCGAAGTTCAAGCTGGCAGACTGAGATTGACGCGGGAGCGCGACTGATC
>DASCRM010000130.1:0-11811 GCA_034406555.1 Dehalococcoidia bacterium
CGCCGCAGACCGCACTACTGCAGCGCCCCCGCCGCCCTCGCCTCCTCGAGCTCGCCCTCGCCCATCCCGAGCCAGTCACCGAGGACGACGTCCGTGTGCTCGCCAAGGAGCGGCGCTCGGACCGGGTCGGCGAGCTTCATACGCTCCGCGCGCCACGGGACTCCCTCCATTCGCGCCGGTCCGATCACGGGGTGGATGACCGTGCGGTAGAAACCGCGTTCCGCGACGTGTACATCCGCCAGCACCTCGCTCGTCGTCATCGCGGCGCCGGCGGGGACGCCCGCCGCCTGCAACCGCCGCATCAGAGCGACGTGATTGAACTGCACGGTGAACCCCATCAGCTGCGCCTCGATCACGTCCCGATCCGCCATGCGGCCCGCGGTGGTGTCGTACTTCGCGTCCTCCCACTGCGGGATGTTCGCCACGCTCTTCAAAGCCGTCCATTGCTCGTCGGTTTCGACCGTGATCGCGATCCATGCGTCGTTGCCCAGGCATGCGAAGACGCCGTGCGGCGCGCCGATCGGGCTGCGATTGCCGCTGGGCTCCGCAGTACGGCCGTGCAGATCCGATTCCATGAACGCCTCGGCGAGGCAGGCGATGGCGAACTCCGCCTGCGACAGATCGATGTGCTGGCCTCGGCCGGTGCGCGAGCGTTCGTCCAGTGCGGCGAAGGTCACGAGCGAGCCCATCCGGCCGAGCAGGTGGTCGGGGTGGATGATCTGGACGCCCTCCGGCGGCTCCGCGTTGGGATGGTTCCAGAGGTAGCTCGTGGAGCTGATGGCGGAGTTCGTTGGACCGAACCCGCCGTGGGAGCGGTATGGGCCGGTCGAGCCCATCGCCTGGCTGCTGACGTAGATCAGCTCGGGGTTGGTCTTGCGGGCTGCTTCGTAGTCGATGCCGAGCCGGGCCATCACGCCGCCGGTGTTGTTCTCCACCACCACGTCGGCCGCCCTGACCAGCGCCCTGCCAATCTCCCGGCCCATCGCCGACTTCAGATCGACCAGCACGCTCCGCTTGCTGCGGTTCGACGATGCCCAGCCCATGCTGGACTCCAGGTCCGAGCCCTGGAGTCGCATGAAGTCGATCTGCGTCTTCGACTCCAGCTTGATCACGTCCGCGCCGAACTCACCCAGCACGCGCGCGATTTCAGGGGCCACGGCGCCGGACCCAACCTCCACGATTTTGATGCCGTCGAGCATCAGGCGGTCGCCGCCGCGCTCGGTCATGCGGATCGGCGGGCCGGCCAGCGTATCCTCGCTGCCGCCAGGCACGGGTGACTCCGGCTTCCTGTCCGCCATGCGCACGTACGTGCCGGGCGCTCGAACCGTCTTGCCGTCCGGCAGCGCGAACGGGACAAAAGTGCCGCGTTCCCTGAAGTGGTCGTCTTCCATCACCTCGGCCGGTGAATAGACGGGGACGATACCGACGCCGTGCGCCTGCCCGTCGCGGAATAGATCGACTTTGCTGCGGCCGCTGAAGTGGCGCTCCAGCACCTCCTTCTGCACATCGAGATGTGCCCCACGGTAGAGAGGGTCCAGCCACTCGTCCGATTCGAACTCGGGCGGGTTCGCCAGCCAGTACTTCAGGCTCTCCCACTGTTTGCGTGAGAGGTTGATCACCCGCACCCAGCCGTCGTCGGCCCGGTAGAGCTGGAACAGCGCGCCGGAGCCGGCGCGCTGAGTTGCGCGGCCGGATACCGAGTAGAGCGGCACGGACCAGTCCGCCTGCACCTGGACCGCCTCCAGCACGCTGCAATCCAGCCAATCGCCCTCGCCGCTGCGGCCGCGCTCGTACAGCGCCGCTGCGATTGCGCTGGCGGCGGTGACCCCGCCGATGTGATAGGCGAGCTGGTACGGCGGCCCCACCGGCGGCTCGTCGGGCCGGCCGCAGCGCATCAGCGACCCCGCCATCGCCCACGCCGTCAGCGCCGTGCCCGTCCAGTCTCGATAGGGGCCGCTCTGCCCGAAGGGCGTCACGGAGGTGATGATCAGGTGCGGGTGCTGCCGCCGCAGCATCTCCGGGTCCAGGCCGTGCCCGGCCAGCCAACCCGGCGCGTTGCCGTCGATGAGGACATCGAATCCGGCCAGTGCCTCGCGCACTTGCCGCTGCGCCCGCGGCTGCTTCAAGTCGAGCGGCACGGCGGCCTTAGCGGCGTTGTACCAGAGAAACGCCACCCCGACGTCACCGGCCAACGGCGCCTGCCGGACCATCGGGTCGCCCTCCGGAGACTCAAGCTTCACCACCTCCATGCCCAGGTCGCCGAGCACGCGGCCGCAGAGCGCGGCGGCCTGGCTGCCGATCTCCAGGGCCCGGTAGCGCTCAAACGGGCGGCCGCCTGGCACTGCACTCACCTTCGATCAGGCGTCGGTTGACGACTCGCCGGCGAGGCCTTCGAGCATCTCCAGCGCCTCTTCGGCGATGTCGAACACGACCTCCGCGGCCGGCTTGATCTCGTGGATGCCGACCACGCTCTGCCCGGCCGGCGTGGTAATCCAGTCCTCCATCCCCGCCTGCTGAATGTCCGCCAGGACCGGGTTCACGAGCATCGGCTGAAGCGGCATCGGCAGCGGTTCCGGGGCGTCTTCCTGCTTCCACGCCTCCGTCCACTTCGAACGAAGCCACCGCGCCGGCTTGCCGGTCGTGGCGCGTGACTGGTAGGCATCCTCCGCCTGCGCCTCGATCAGGCGCTGCTTCAGAAACATCGGGGTCGAGGACTCGTGGGTGGCGAGCCAGACGGTGCCGGTCCAGACGCCGGCAGCACCCATCGCCAGCGCAGCGGCCAGGTGCTTCCCGCTGCTGACGCCACCGGCAGCCAGCACCATCGTGTCAGTGCCGCTGGCGAGTTCCAGCACCTCCGGGACCAGTGTGAAGGTGCCCACGCTCCCGCTGTGGCCGCCGGCGTCATACCCTTGGGCGATGATCACGTCCGTGCCTGACTCGATCTGCCTTCTGGCCTGCCGCGGTAGACCCACCAGCCCCCACACCTTCATCCCCTCGCTGTGCGCACGCTCGACCACGAACGCGGGGCTGCCCAGCCCGGAAGCGAAGATCGGGACCTGCTCCTCAAACAGCACCTCGAGCTGCGCTCGCGACCGTTCCAGCAGCCCCACCCCGAGAACGCCGCCGATGCCGCCGCCGGACGGTTCACGGGCGTCCGGAATCTTGTGCTCCTGCTTGAGCTTCGCGACGAAGTCGTGATGCCCCTGCGGGATCATCGCCTCGACGTCCTCCCGATTGCCCTCCACGAAGGAGGCGGGAACCACCAGATCGACCCCGAACGGCCGGTCGCTGACCCGCTCCTTGATCCAGCGGATGTCGGCACGCAACGTCTCCGGCGCTTTGCCGAGCCCGCCCAACACCCCGATGCCGCCGGCGTTGACGACGGCGGTGATCACGTCCCTCGTGTGCGCGAAGGCGACGACCGGCACCTCGCAGCCGTACTCCTCGCAGAGCCTGGTGTGTAGCGGATCCGTCTGCATGCTTTCCTCCCTGTGCGCGCACCTGGCGTGCATGTTGTGAATTGTCGGGCACCGTCCCCGGGCACCCTGACATGACCTCGTCCTACTCGCGGATTGCCTGCCACTGCGGCATCCGCAGTTGCTCTCCGTTCTCAGGGTCGGTGAGCGGTTCCCACGTCACCTGCACCGGCATGTCGATCTCGAGCTCATCCGGCTGCACATCCAGGCAGTTGCCTACGATGCGCACTGAGGGATAGTCAGCCAGTTGCACCAGCACGACCGTGTACGGCACTACGGTCTGTAACGTCGGATGCACCGGGTAGTGCGCGACCACGAAGCTGTAGACAGCGCCCCGGCCGGTGCTCTCGACGTGCACGAACTCCATGCCCTGGCAGTGGTGGCACACCTCCTCCGGCGGGTGCTGGACGGTCTGGCAGTCCACGCACTGCTGGAGCATCAACTTGCCGGACGTAAAGAACTCGCGATTCAGGTCGTCGACGATCGGGAGCATCCACGCTTCGGGCAGGTAACGGCTCACGCGACTACCCTCGTTCCTTCGAAAACAGCACCGCGCTGCCGGGGCAGTAGCCCGGCCCGGAGATGACGAGACTGAGCTCCGCGTCCGCCACCTGGCAGGTTGATTCGCCGCGAATTTGCCGGACGGCCTCGGTCACCAGCTCGAAGCCGTGGATGTAGGCCTCCGCGAGATTGCCACCGCTGGTGTTGATCGGGAGTCCGCCGCCCGGCCACTGGATGTTCCCGTCGGAGACGAACTCTTCGATCCCGTCGGGGGGCGCGAACCCCATCTCCACGAGTCCGATCAACACCGGGCCGGTGAAGTTCTCGTAGACCTGCGCGACGTCGACGTCCCCAGGGCCGACGCCGCTCCGCTCCCACAGCTCCTCGCCGACCAGCTTGTAGTGCGCCGTCGGGAACTCTGGCTCGGTGAAGGCCATCGCCCCGGCGCGCTGCCCCATGCCCTGGGCCGCCCCCTTGATGTATGCGGGCCTCTGTGGCAGGTCGGCGGCCCGCTCCGCCGTCGTGATCACCACCGCCGCCGACCCGTCACTCTCCTGGCAGCAGTCGAAGAGGTGGAACGGCTCAACGATCCAGCGCGAGTCGTGGTACTGCTCCCGCGTGAGCGGCTGCCCGTAGCGGACCGCGCGCGGGTTGCGCTGTGCGTGCTCGTACGACGCCAGCGATATCTCAGCCAACGCCTCCTGTGAGATGCCGTACTCGTGCATGAAGCGGCGCGTCTGCATCGCACACTCCTGCGCCGGCGTGACGAGCCCGTACGGCGAGGTGTACGCCCGCGCGCCTGTCACGCGGATCGGGCCGCGAGCGCGCCCGAAGCGGCCGAACTGTCCCTGCGCCAGCGAGCGAAAGGCGACAATGTGCTTCGCGTACCCGGCCTGCACCGCCGCCGTGGCGATCGCCACGGCCTGGGCAGTCCCGTTGCCGCCACCGCCCCAGCACTGCGCGGTAAATGTCGTTTGCTTCGTGCCGAGCGCCGCGCTCAGCCGGACCGGGTCCTGGCGATCGCTGTAGGCGACATAGCCGTCGATTTCATCGAGCGGGACACCGGCGTCTTCGGCGGCGCGTTTCACGGCGATGCAGGCGAGCTGGAACTCCGACAGCGGGGCCTGCCCGGCCCGGTAGAAGTCCGTCTCGCCGATCCCCACCACGGCCGCCTCGCCACGCATCCGGTTCTCCTTCCCACTCTGTCCGCGGCCGCCCCGGCCAGCCGCCGCTCCCTCGCCAGACGCCAGCCCCGGCTATAATGCGCGCCGACTGCTGCTAGAGCGTGGATCACTTCGCGACCGAGACGGCAGCGAGGACACACTACGCAACTGTCCGCCCAATTGCACAGGGCGGTCGATGCGAACCAGGCCGACATCGCCGAGGGGCTGGGTGATGTCGGTCGGATGGGCACGGAGCGCATGGCTGGTGAGCAGGCGAGAGATACGCTGGCGAAGGACGAGGCAGCCCAGTACCTCAACGTGCCGGGCCCGACATCCTATTCCCGCGCCGAGGTCAACGCCCCCATGGTCTGGAACTATTGCGAGGCCGTCGAGGACGCCAATCCCGTGTACTGGGACGAGGAGTTCGCGGTCAGGAGCCGTTTTGGGCGTCTGATCGCCCCACCGCAGATGATCATGACGGCGTCGAGCGGTCATTGGTGGGCCCCCGAGTACATACGAGAGGCCGAGCGCAAGGCAGCCGAAGCGCGGGGTGAGAGCCCCTCCGCGAGAGTCCATGCGATCGTGCGAAAGCATGGCTACACGGTCGCTACCAACGTCACCCGCGAGGATGAGTTCGTGGAACCGTACGGCCCCGGCGACGGGCGGTTGAAACAGACCGCCCACGTCACCGAGGTGACGGAGGAGAAGCAGACGCGCGTCGGCAAGGGTGTCTTCATCACGACCGTCACCGAGTACTACGCTGAAAAGGATGACCGCCTGGTCGTTCGCTCCACGAACGTGCTGCTGATGTACAACTCGTCGGAGCCGCGCGACGAGTGAAGGATCGCCACTGCGGCGTCCGCCGCAGCGCGCGCACCATGGGATCCGACGGATTCGGGAGGACGAGACGATGACGATCAGCTTCGAGAACACAACCTGGGAGAGCGTGGCGGAGGGGCAGGAGCTGCCCGTGCTGGAGTTCGGCCCGCTGACCGCGACGAACCTGCTGTTCGACGCATCGGGGACCCGCGACAGCTACCCGATCCACCACGATCGCGAGTTCGCGAAGGCGAACGGCGTGCCCGACATCTTCGTCAATACCCAGTGGTACCAGGGCCTGCTCGGGCGCTACGCTACCGACTGGGGCGGCCCGGAGTCGTTCCTGCGCAGGCTCTCGTTCGACATGCGCGCCCCGAATCATCCCGGCGATCTGCTGAAGGTCCACGGTGTGATCACCCGCAAGTACGAACAGGACGACCAGAAGCGTGTCGATCTCGACGTGCGGATCGACAACCTGAATGGGTCGGACACCGTGATTGCGCGCATGAGCCTGGAACTCATCTAGGGCTCACTTGCCCGGCGGCTGGGCCGCCTGCGGAGCCAGCGAATGCCAATCCTCCAGGGCCTGAAGGTGGTCGAGATTTCCGGCAACGGCGCCGCCGGCTGGGCCACGAAGCACTTCGCGGATTGGGGCGCCGGGGTCACGATCCTGGAGCCCGCCGGGGGCTCCCCGCTTCGCTCCGCTCCTCCCTACTACGAGCGGGACGGCGAGCGCTGCAGCGCGATGTGGCAGTGGCTCTCTCGCGGCAAGACCGCCGTCCGCGTCGGTGACGGCCTCGCGACCAACGCCGCCGCGGCCCGCACGCTCTGCGAGCACGCGGATGTGGTGATCGCCGAGAACGCACTCGCCGAGTCGGTGCTGGGACTGACGCCTGCGGAGCTTCGCCCGGCATTCGATGGCAAGACGGTCTTCGTGCTGATCTCCCCCTTCGCCACTGACGGTCCCTACGCCAGCTACCGCGCCACGGACCTGGGCGTGAACGCGCTCGGCGCTTGGGGAGCGCTGATCGGCGAGCCGGACCGCGAGCCGCTACGCCCAGGCGCCGACATGAACTACCGGGTCTCTGGCGCACACGGGACGGCGGCAGCTCTGATCGCCCTGCGGCACCGGCGCCAGGGGGCTCGTCCCTCCTTCGTCGACATCTCCCAGCAGGCAGTCTCCGCCGGGATGCTGGTTGCGCCGTGGCTGAACTACAGCATGAACGGCCGCCCAATCGGACGGGCGAAGAGCCAGTGGCCCTCCGCCGTCGTGCGGTGCAAGGACGGCTGGGTCGGGACGCCTCCCCTCACCGCTGAGCATTGGGAGATGCTGGCCACGATGACCGGGGCCGCCGACATCCTGGAGCTGCCGGGCGGTCGCGAGCCGGCCTACAGGGCCCAGCACGGTGACGAGATCTACGAACGCGTGCGTCCGTGGTTCGACGAGCGCACGCGGCAGGAGGTCTACACTGAGGCGCAGGCGTGGCGCATCCCCGCGGCGCCCGTCGACACCGTCGAGCAGCGGCTCGATGACCCGCAGCTCAACGCGCGCGGCTTCTTCCTCCAGAAGGAGATCGACGGCAGGGAGGTGAAGACGCCGCGTGTGCCCTACCTGATCGACGGACTCACGCCGGTCGAGCTCGGGCCGGTCGAAGCGGCCGGCGTTGCCGCGAGTGCTCCCGGCGGCGCAGCTGCCGAACGTGACGACGCGCCGCAGCTACCCTTCGCCGGCATCCGGATCATCGACCTCACCTGGTTCTGGTCCGGGCCTCACGCCACCATGACGCTCGGCGCGCTCGGCGCGGACGTGATCAAGGTCGAGTCGATCCGGAGGCCGGACTCGTACCGCTTCACCGCGGTGGACGCGTCGATGGACCGCTGGTACGAGCGCGGCTACGTCTGGAACGACTCCAACCAGAACAAGCGCGGCCTCACGCTTGACCTCGGCAGCGACGTGGGCATGCGGCTGTTCGAGCGGCTGCTGCAACAGGCCGATGTGGTGATCAGCAACTTTTCGAACCGCGTGATGCCGCAGCTCGGACTCACCGATGAACGACTGCTCGAGCTGAACCCGCGCCTGATCGTGGCCACGATGCCGGGCTACGGCTCGGACGGACCGTGGGCCGACTTCGTCGGTTTCGGCGTGAGCTTCGAGCAGGCCGTCGTCGGGCAGCTTAGCGGCTACAGGGATGACCGGCCGCTGACCATGGGCGGATTCTGCGATCCACTGGTGGGCATCCACACCATGATCGCGCTCGAGCTGGCGCTGCGACGGCGGGAGCAGACGGGCGGGGGGATGGCCGTCCAGGTGCCGCAGTGCGAGGTCCTGGACAGCCTGCTCGCCCCGGAGCAAATCGCGGTCCAGCACGGCGCCCCCTCTCCGCTGCCCAGGGCGAACCAGCACGAGTGGATGGCCCCCCACAACGCCTACCGCGTTGCCGGCGACGACGAGTGGATCACGATCGCAGTCGCCTCCGACGGGGAGTTTGCGGCGCTGGCTGGCGTCCTCGGCCGGCCGGAGCTGCCCGGCGACCCTCGCTTCGCCACCGCCGAGTCGCGCAAGGCGAACGAGCCGGCGCTCGATCAGGAGGTGGCCTCGGCCGTCCGCGACCGGGAGCTGCGTGCGTTGGAGCGTGAATTGCAGGCAGCCGGAGTGATGGGCTGCCGCATCACGAAGCCCCACCGCCTGACCGAGGATGAGGGGCTCCGGCACTTCGGGTTCTTCCGGACGATGATGCGGGAGGCGAGCGGCACGCACCCGTACAAGACCTTCCCTTTCCGTTTCAGCGAGTTCCGGCTCACGCACTCGCGTGTGGCGCCGCTGCTGGGAGAGCACAACCGCGAGATCCTCTCGGCGCTCGGCGTCAGCAACGAGGAGATCGCGCGACTTGAGGCGGAGCAGGTGATTGGCGACGTGCCGGCGGGGCTCTTCTCGCGCTAAGGTCGTCGGCCGCGGGTTCACGCCTCGAGCCGCGCTACACCCGGGTGGGACACGAATACTCGATCTGGTGGGCCTGTGCAGCGCCACTAATCGATCCGCGTCCCGTGATCGCTGGACATCGAGTACCGATGATCGATGGATTCATATCCACTCGGACTTGAAGCACCGAGCACCACGACGGCTGGTCGCTGCTATGCTGTGCCGCGGTAGCTCGCGTTGTGGGAGGGTCCGATGGTGGATTTCGCCGACAGTCCGGACGAGGCCGCTTTCCGCGCGCAGGTGCGCCAGGTGATCGCGGAGCATGCACCGGAGAGCCGGGGACAAGCGTACGGCGCTGAGGGCTTGAGCGAGCAGGCGCGCCAGGAGCAGGAACGGTGGCGTGAAGCGCTAATCGAGCGTCGCTGGCTCGCGCCGCACTGGCCTCGGGAGTACGGCGGCGCCGGCCTCGCGATCAAGGATCAATTCATCCTCAGCCAGGAGTTGGCGGAGGCCGGTACGTGGAACATCAGCGGTCTCGGCACGATGATGCTCGGCCCCACCCTGATCGTCCACGGATCGGAGCAGCAGAAGCAGGAGCACCTGCCGGGGATCCTCGACGACTCGTACCAGTGGTGCCAGGGCTGGTCCGAGCCCGGCGCCGGTTCCGATCTCGCTTCCTTGCAGACGCGCGCCATCCGCGAAGGCGACGAGTACGTGATCAACGGTCAGAAGATATGGACGAGCGGCGCCCACCGCGCCGACGGCATGTACTTCGTCGCGCGCACGGATCCGGACGCCCCCAAACACCGTGGCATCTCGTTCTTCTGGATGAGCATGAAGCTGCCGGGAATCACCGTCCGGCCGCTGGTGAACATGGCGAGCCAGCACAGCTTCAATGAGGTGTTTTTCGAGGACGTGCGGATCCCGGCGGACCACCTGATCGGCGAGGAGAATCGCGGCTGGTACCACGCCACGACTCTGCTGGACTTCGAGCGTTCGGGCATCGGCAACTCGGTCGGCACACGGCGCCAGGTCGAGCGAACGCTGAAGATGGCGAAGGAGCTACCGCCTGAGCAGTCGATGCTCACGCGCAACCCACAGCTGCCGCTGACATTCGCGGACCGCATCGTCGACGCGGAGGTGGGGATGCTCTTCTCCTTCCGTATCACGACGATGCAGGCCAGCGGCCAGATCCCGAACTACGAGGCGTCGGTGGCCAAGCTCTTCAATTCGGAGATGACCCAGCGCATCGCCACGTTGAACATCAGGCTGTTCGGGCTCTACGGCGGCCTGATGGACCCCGACCGCGAGGAGGCGGAGGGGGGCGCAGCAGCGCGCGGCTACCTCCAGGCGGTCGCTTCGACGATCGGCGGAGGCACCTCCGAGATCCAGCGCAACATCATCGCCACGCGCGGATTGGGGCTGCCGCGCGGGTAACCGGGCACACCGAGGCATGTGTGCTGTGCGAGCGGGACACGCGGAGGAAAGGAGGCATCGATGAGCGACGATTACGACATCGAAGCAGTGCGCAAGGAGTGGATCGGCGTCAAGTCGGAGCGGCGACCCGGGCGCTACCCGGTCGAATACGATCCCATCCGCCGCCACTGCCAGATGGTTGGCGACACGAACCCGCTCTTCCTCGACCCCGAGTATGCCGCCGCTGGGAAGTGGGGGGAGGTGGTCGCGCCGCCGGTGATGGTCGACTACTTCGCTGGCAACGGCGCCTGGCCCCGGGTCGAAGAGCCGGACGTCACCGGTGGCATCCCCACGCGGGGCAACCGCGCGATCAATCTCAACACGGCGTGGGAGTTCCTGAAGCCGATCAAGGTGGGCGATCGACTGTCGCGACAGACTGAGGTCGTTGACGTCTACGAAAAGGCGATCCGCCTCGACCCGAAGGCGGTCTGGACCGTCACGGAGAGCCGCATCTACAACCAGGATGACGAGTTGGTGGCGGTGGGGCGCAACACGCTGCTGCGCCACCGCACGCCGGAGGAGGTCGCCGCCGACTCCGGGAGCCAGCAGAAGGAGGCCGCGCGATGACGACCACCGAGATCGAACAGCGCTACTGGGAAGATGTCGCGGAAGAGGAGCGACTCAGCGGCTACTCACTGGAACTGACCTGGACCAAGATGGCCGAGCAGGTGAGCGGTTCGCAGGACTTCTACGCGGTGCACCATGACCCCGACTTCGCGCGTGAAGGCGGCCATGAGGACATCTTCTACAACACCGGATTCACCAGGGCCGCGCTCTGCCGCCTGCTGACGGACTGGCACGGACCGCAGGGGTGGCTGCGCAAGCTGAGCTTCGAGATGCGGAAGATGCACATGCCGCACGACACGATCACGGTTCAGGGGATCGTGACCGCCCGGCGCCAAGGCAAGGGCGGCATGGGAGAGGTCGACATCGACCTCTGGGTCGAGAACGATCGCGTCGGCATCGCTACCCCTGCGGAGGCGACGGTCCTGCTACCGCGCGCCTCCTAAGCCCGTACGCGAACGCTCTCGCGAGGAGGCGCTTACGTCAGCTGGCGCGCGCTGAGTTCGGATCGCGATCCCGCCGGCGGATCGCTGCTGGAGAAGTCAGTGCGAAAGCCGGCGATGTGCTCTGTCGAAGCTCCGCGTCCGTGAAGACACGACGCATGACCAGGCGAGCGTGGCCCTCGCGAGCCCCGCTGCTGCGTGTAGCAAGCACCCCCACTCTGCCTAACCTCGGTATCCACAGGCTCTTCCAGCTCGGCGGTCAGCGGCGATGGCACGTCGGGTGCAGTCGATGTGGCCTTGAGCAGGTCAAGAACTGGGAGAACAACATCGACACCGAGCGGGCGCTGGTTGTGTGCAGCGAGTGCCGAGAGCCCTTGCCCCTGGAATCGGATGGCCGATGGACCCGTTGGCACTCGGAACCGTGCGCTCGTCTATACGCTCCTCGACAC